>NZ_JAANBD010000025.1:0-300000 GCF_011089885.1 Thioalkalivibrio sp. XN279
CCGCGGTGTACTGCGTCTTCGCCGGCATGCCGGTGTCTGCGCAGCGTGCGCTGGTGATGACCGCCGTGGGGCTCGGGGCCTTGTTGTGCAGGCGTGGCGGGTCCGTCCCTGCTGCGTTCGGGCTCGCCCTGGCGCTGGTGCTGGCAGCCGATCCCCTTGCGGTGCTCGATCCCGGGCTGTGGCTTTCTTTCGGTGCCGTCGCCACCATCATCGCCGCAGTTGCCGGCCGCCGCGCCAGCCCGGGCCTGTTGCCCGCAGCGCTGCGTATCCAGGCAGCCCTGGCCGTGGGGATGCTGGTGTGCACGGTGGCCTGGTTCGGTCGCGTCTCCCTGGTGGCGCCCTTCGCCAACCTGCTGGCCGTACCTTGGTTCAGCCTGTTCGTGGTGCCGCCGGCGCTGGCGGGCGTGGTATTGAGCTGGGCATTGCCTCCGGCCGGCACTGCCGCATTGCTGTTCGCCGCCGAGGCCACGGCGCAGGGGCTGGCCGTGATCGAGCGCGTGGCGGCGTGGCCGTGGGCGGCTCATGCCCCCGCGACGCCGTCCGCCGCGGCGTTGCTGCTGGCGGCCGTCGGGGCCGCGTGGAGCCTCGCGCCGCGGCCGGCGCCGGCGCGCTGGTGCGCGGCCTTGCTGTTTGCGCCGCTGTTCCTGCCGGCGGCGCCACCCGTGGCGCCGGGGGGCTTCGAGCTGCGCGTGTTCGACATCGGTCACGGCCTGTCGGTACTGGTGCGCACGCGGGACCACGCGCTGCTGTATGACGCGGGCCCCGCCTGGCCGGGCGGAGACGCGGCAACCTGGAGCGTGTTGCCGGCGTTGCGCGCGCTCGGTGTGCGTCGGCTCGATCTCATGGTGCTGAGCCACGGGCATGCGGACCATGCCGGCGGTGCGCCGACCGTGCAGGCGAGATTCCCGGGGACGCCGGTCATGGGCGGGCATGGCACCGAGGCCGCGGCCGGCCGCCGTTGCCCGGCCGGCGCTTCATGGGCCTGGGACGGCGTGCGGTTCACGCTGCTGCACCCGGAGCCCGGTTTCCGCGGCGGCACCAACGACGGTTCCTGCGTGCTGCTGGTCGCCGGCGCCGGGGGCAGGGCGCTGCTCACCGGCGACATCGAGGCGCGCGGCGAGCGCGTCCTGCTCGGCCGGCGGGCCCGGCTGCCGGTGGACGTGGTCGTGGCGCCGCATCACGGCAGCAACACGTCCTCCGGTCCTGCGCTGGTGGCCGCGACGCGGCCGGCATGGGTGGTGTTCTCGACCAACTGGAAAAATCGCTGGGGATTCCCCAGCGCACCCGTGCTGGCGCGCTGGCAGTCAGCCGGTGCGACGCTGTTGTCGACCGAGCGTCATGGCGAGATTGTGCTGCGCTTCGATGCGGCCGGTCCGGCACCGCCGGCGCTGCGGCGACGGCAGGCCTGCCGGCCGTGGCTGGACTGCCCCGGCGACGACGTGCGCCGCGTCGCTGCACGCTCCGACGTGTCTCCGCGTCCGCAGCCCTGAGCAGCCTGATGCGGTATCATCCGCGGCAGTCCTGAGGTCGCGAGACGCCATGATCGAAATCATCCGCGCCGGCGGGTGGCTCATGCTGCCCATCATCCTGTGCTCCATCATCGCCGTGGCCATCACGATCGAGCGCGTCTGGACCCTGCAGCGACGGCGCGTGCTGCCCAAGGACCTCGCCACCCGGGTCTGGGAATGGGCGCGGGACCGCCAGCTCGACCAGAAGCACCTCGACATCCTCGCCGCCAACTCGCCGATGGGGCAGGTGCTGGCCGCCGGGCTGGCCAGTCGCGGCCAGGCACGGGACGTGCTCAAGGAAAAGGTCCAGGACACCGGGCGCCACGTGGTGCACGAGCTGGAGCGCTATCTCAACACCCTCGGCACGATCGCCGCCGTCACGCCGCTGCTCGGCCTGCTCGGCACGGTGATCGGCATGGTGAAGGTGTTCACCGCCATCACCACCGCGGGCGTCGGTAACCCGGGTGTCCTGGCGGGCGGAATTTCGGAGGCCCTGATCACGACGGCGGCCGGCCTGTCGGTCGCCATTCCCTCGCTGATCGCATATCGCTACCTGCGCGGTCGCGTGGACGCCCTGGTGGTGGAGATCGAGAAGGAAGCGATGAAACTGATCGACGCCCTGCACCGGTCGGGCCAGCGGGAGGGCGCCGCCTGATGGACCTGCGCACCCGCCCGCGCGAGGACCCGGAGATCAACCTCACCTCGTTGATCGACGTGGTCCTGTTGCTGCTGGTGTTCTTCATGGTGTCGACCAGCTTCCTCAAGGCCACCGAGGTGCGCCTGCAGCTGCCCCAGGCCGAGGCGCTGCCGCGGGAGGAGCCGGCGCGGGAGATCGAGATCATCGTCACTGCCTCGGGCGATTATTTCGTCGACGGCCAGGAACTGGTGAACCGCCGGCCGGAGACGCTGCAGCGGGCCTTGCAGCGCGTCGCCGGCGAGGGCCGCGAGCTGCCCGTGACCATCCGTGCGGATGCACGCGCCAGCCACCAGTCCGTGGTGACGGCCATGGACATCGTCGGCCGCCTCGGCTTTCGCGAGATCCTCATCGCCACGGTCAGCGAACCCGAGTGAAGACGTCCGCGGAGCAGGTCCAGGTCGACGAGGCGGGCAAGGTGTACCGCCGGTTGTGGAGCTACTCCGGTGCC
Source organism: Thioalkalivibrio sp. XN279 (assembly GCF_011089885.1). NCBI lineage: Bacteria > Pseudomonadati > Pseudomonadota > Gammaproteobacteria > Chromatiales > Ectothiorhodospiraceae > Thioalkalivibrio > Thioalkalivibrio sp. XN279. The sequence goes on from NZ_JAANBD010000025.1 coordinate 2,654, forward strand.
TACCGCGCGATGTTCGCTGCCGCGATCCTTGCCATGGCGGTTTACGCCGGCAGCCAGACGGCTTTCGTCTACATCACCAAGCTGGTGACCGACCAGAGTTTCGTCGAGCGGGACATGCAGTTCATACGCTGGGTGCCCTTCATGATCCTCGGCGTTTTCTTCATCCGCGGTATCGCCGATTACGTTGCCACCTATTCCATGAGCTGGGTGGGGCGCCAGGTGATCAAGCGCATGCGCGAGGAGGTGTTCGCCAAGTTCCTCGCGCTGCCGACGCGCTTCTACGACCAGAGCTCTTCCGGCGCCTTGCTGTCGCGCCTCACTTTCAACATCGAGCAGGTCGCACAGGCCGCCAGCCAGGTGCTCACGACGCTGTTCAAGGATCTGCTCACCATCGTCGGCCTGGTGATCTACATGTTCTGGGTCAGCCCGCGGCTGTCGCTGTTCGTGCTCGTGGTGGGGCCGCTGATCGGCTTGATCATCCGCGGCCTGTCGAAGCGCTTCCGGCGCTACAGCACCCGCATACAGAATTCCATGGGCGATGTGACGCAGGCCGCCGAGCAGGTGCTCGAGGCGCACAAGGTGGTGAAGGTCTTCAACGGCGAGGCCCAGGAAATCGAGGGTTTCGAGCGGGTCAACGAGAAGAACCGGCGCCTGAACATGAAGCTGGCGGCGGCCAAGGCGGCCAGCGGCCCGATCATCCAGCTGGTGGCGGCCATCGGCCTGTCCTCGGTGGTCTTCGTGGCGACGCGCGACGACCTGTCCGGCGGCATGAGCGTGGGCGAGTTCGTCTCTTTCATCGGCGCGATGCTCCTGATCATGGCGCCGCTCAAGCACCTCACCAACATCAACGGCCCGCTGCAGCAGGGTATTGCGGCCGGCCAGAGTATCTTCGAGTTGCTGGATGCGCCGGCCGAGGACGCAGGCGGGGCGCGCCGCGTCGAGCGTGCGCGCGGCGAGCTGGAGTTCCGCGACGTGAATTTCCTCTACCAGGAGGAAAAGGGCGCCGTGCTGCGCGACATCCAGCTGCGCGTGGCCCCGGGCGAGCGGCTCGCCATCGTCGGTCGCTCCGGCAGCGGCAAGAGCACCCTGGTGAGCCTGATCCCGCGCTTCTACGACCCCACGGCCGGCGCGGTGCTCCTCGACGGGCATGACCTGCGCGAATACCGGCGCGACGACCTGCGGCGGCAGGTGAGCCTGGTGAGCCAGGACGTGAAGCTGTTCGACGACACCATCCGCGCCAACATTGCCTACGGGGCCATGCGCGATGCGAGCCCAGAGGAGATCGAGCAGGCGGCCCGTGCGGCGCACGTGTTGGAATTCACGGAGCGGTTCCCGGAAGGGCTCGAGACCCAGGTGGGCGACCGCGGCGTCACCCTGTCGGGCGGCCAGCGCCAGCGCGTCGCAATCGCCCGCGCGCTGTTGAAGAACGCCCCGGTGCTGATTCTCGACGAGGCGACCTCGGCGCTGGACACGGAATCCGAGCGGCACATCCAGCAGGCGCTCGAGGTCCTGATGGAGAATCGCACCACCCTCGTGATCGCGCATCGACTCTCCACCATCGAGAACGCCGACCGGATCGTGGTCATGGACCATGGCCGTATCGTGGAGATGGGGAGTCATGCCGAGCTGATGGCGCGCGACGGCGCGTACTCCGCCCTCCACCGCATGCAGTTCGCCGGCGAGGCGGGTGACCGGGCCGACGCGTGAGCCGGGTGGAGCAACGCTTGCTGGAGGCCTGGTACCAGGGCGGGCCGGTGCCCTGGTGGGCAGCGGCGCTGGAGCCCGCTTATCGCCTGGTCGCCGCCATGCGCCGCAGCGCCTACCGTCGTGGCTGGAAGCGCTCCGGGCACCCGGGCCGTCCCGTCATCGTCATCGGCAACCTCACGGCAGGCGGCGCCGGCAAGACACCGCTGGCCATCTGGCTGCTGCAGGCCCTGGCGCGCAACGGCCGGCGTCCGGCCCTGGTGAGCCGCGGCTACGGTGGGGCCGAGCCCGCTGTGCCCCATCGCGTGGCAGCGAGCGACCCGCCCGGGCTGGCGGGAGATGAGCCCCTGCTGGTGCTGCGTGAGACGGGGGTCCCGGTGTGGGTGTGCCGCGATCGCCTCGCCGCCGCGCGCGCCGCCGTGGCGGACGGGGCCGACGTGATCGTCGCGGATGATGGCCTGCAGCACTACCGGCTGCGGCGCGACTTCGAGATCGTGGTGGTGGACGCGCAGCGCGGCTTCGGCAACGGCCGGCGCCTGCCCGCGGGCCCGTTGCGCGAGTCCGTCGAACGCCTGGCGGGGGTCGACGCAGTGGTGTGTAACGGCAGCGGACCGCATTGCCCCGCGGGGTCCCTGCGCATGACCTTGTCCGGCAGCGAAGCGGTGCGGCTCGACGGCGGCGCGCGGCGCGCGCTGGCATCCTTCGCCGGCGGACCGGTGCACGCGGTGGCCGGTATCGGGCACCCTGAGCGGTTCTTCGCCTTGCTGGAAGCACAGGGCCTGCAGGTGCAGCGCCATCCCTTGCCGGATCACGGCGAGGTTCCGCCCGGGGCGCTGGCGCCGGCCGACGGGCGGCCGGTGCTCATGACCTCGAAGGACGCCATGCGCTGCCGCGGCAGCGCAGCCGCCGCAGCCGCCTGGGAGGTCCCGGTGGCCGCGACGCTGCAGGACGGCGGTGCGCCGCTCCTGGCGCGACTGGCAACCTGCCTCGCCTTGAGCGAAGCTTGAGCGCATGGATCACGGGCTACTGGATATCCTGGCCTGCCCCATCTGCAAGGGGCCGCTGCTCTATCGCCGCGAGCAGCAGGAGCTCGTATGCCGCGGCGACCGGCTCGCCTGGCCGCTGCGGGACGGCGTGCCCTGCCTGCGCGTGGCGGACGCGCGCGAAATCTCCCAGCCGGAACTGCTGGCGATGGAGCGGCGGTGAGCGGTTTTCATGTCGTCATCCCGGCCCGCTACGCGTCGGTACGGCTGCCTGCCAAGCCGCTGGCACGGATTGCCGGGCGGCCGATGATCCAGTGGGTTTGGGAGCGCGCCCGCGCGGCCGGGGCGGAATCGGTCACCGTGGCGACGGATCACGCTGCCATCGCCAGCGCCTGCGAGGCGTTCGGCGCCGAGGTGTGCATCACGGACGCTGCCCATGCCAGCGGCACCGACCGCATTGCTGAGGTGGCTGCGCGGCGTGGTTGGGACGAATCGCTGGTGGTGGTCAACGTGCAGGGCGATGAGCCGCTGTTGCCGCCCGCGCTGGTGGTGCAGGTGGCCGAGTTGCTGCGCCTGCAACCGGAGGCAGACATGGCCACGCTCGGGACACCCATCCACGACCTGGCCGAGTACCTCGATCCGAATGTCGTGAAGCTCGTGGCCGCGGCCGACGGCCGCGCCCTGTATTTCAGCCGCGCGCCGATTCCCTGGCATCGCGACGGAGCGCCGTCCGGCCTTGGCTCACAGCAGCACTGCGCGGGGGCGCTGCGACACCTCGGGCTGTATGGCTATCGCGTCGGGGCGCTGCAACGCCTGGCGGCCACGCCGCCGTGCCATCTCGAGCAGGTCGAGCGCCTCGAGCAGCTGCGGGCCTTGTGGCTGGGGATGCGCATACAGGTCGACACGGCGCTGGAGGTGCCGCCCGCGGGTATCGATACGCCCGAGGATCTCGACCGGGTCAACCGCCTGCTGGCGACGGGTCCTCCGGCAGCTTGACCAGCCGCATTTCCGCGGACAGGGAGCAACCGTCCGGTCCGAACACCGGCAGCTCGTAAAGCTGGGGCGCGTGGCGCATCGGCTTGCCGAAGTTGTCTGCCTGGATCACCGGCGCCGCATCTGCCGGCCTGAGCACGAGCACCGGCGGGTCGGACAGCAGGTCCAGTACCGTGCATCGCATCCCCTGGTAATTCACTTCCCGGCCCACGAAGGGCGCCAGCCGCGCCAGGATTTCACTGCTCGTGTTCACCCGTGCATCATAGCCTGACACGGGTCACGGTATCAGCGCGGCCGGTGTGATTAGGATGAGCGTATCGCCATGGAAAAGGCCGCCTGCGGGCGGGGACACGAGACATGACATCGCAAATGGACCGTCCGGAACACTCGGTGCTGTTTGTCTGCCTCGGAAACATCTGCCGGTCGCCTACGGCGGAAGGTGTGTTCCGACACCTGGCGCGTGAAGCCGGGCTGGAAGAGCGCATTCGCATCGACTCCGCCGGCACCGGCGGTTACCACATTGGCGCGCCGCCCGATGCGCGCGCGATGGCTGCGGCGCAGGCGCGCGGTTACGACCTGGCGGCAATCCGCGCGCGCAAGATCGCGCCGGAGGATTTCGAGCAATTCAACCTGATCCTGGCCATGGACGAGGACAACCTCGTGCATTTGCGCGGGATCGCGCCGGAGACCAGCCGCGCCCGACTCGGGCTGCTGCTGGACTACGCGCCGGGCCGACAGGAACGCGAGGTGCCCGACCCGTACTACGGCGGCCGCAATGGCTTCGAGCAGGTGCTCGACCTTGTGAACGAGGCCTGCGCCGGGCTCCTCGAGGAGCTCCGGCGCAACCTGCCCTAGGGCCTCACCCTTCCCGCGGCGGCTCAGGCCTCGGCTCAGGCCTCGGCTCGGGCTTCGGCTCGGGCTTCGGCTCGGGCTTCGGCTCGGGCTTCGGCTCGGGCTTCGGCTCGGGCTTCGGCTCGGGCTTCGGCTCGGGCTTGGGCTCAGGCCTCGGCTCAGGCCTCGGCTCAGGCTTCGGCTCAGGCTTCGGCTCAGGCTTCGGCTCAGGCTTCGGCTCAGGCTTCGGCTCAGGCTTCGGCTCAGGCTTCGGCTCAGGCTTCGGCTCGGGCTTCGGCTCAGGCCTCGGCTCGGGGGCCACGGCAACAGGCGTGCCGGGCACCGGCGCCTTCATGGGGAGCGACTGTTGCCTGGGCGTTTCGGGTGCCTTGTCGGCCGGGGATGGTTGGGCGGCACCAGCCGGCTGGTCGCCCGGCGCCGGCTTTTCCGCACGCCCGGAGGTGTCATTCCCCCCGGCACCTGGCCCCGCATCGCCTTCAGCGTGGGTTGATTGCTGCTGAGCGCCGTCCTGGCGCGACTTGCCACGACCGCCGCGGCGGCGCCGACGGCGCTTACTCGTCGACTGGCCGCCGCCGCCATCCTGCGCCGCGCCCTTGTCCTGTCCCTCGGGCTGCGTCTGCGGCTGGGGCTGGGGCTGGGGCTGGGCTTGGGACTGCGGCTGCGACGGCTGCTCGGCCGCTTCGCGCTTGTCCGCACGACCTTCCTTTTCGCGCTCGCGATCCTTGTCGCGCTGCTGTCCCTGGCGCTGGCGTTCGTCGCGCCGGCCCTCGCCGCCCTGGTCGCTGCGGTCACGGCTCCGAGTGCGCTTGTTGCCGTCGGGCTTCTGCCGCTCACCGCGGCGGCGGCGCGTGTCATCGCGCTGCTGCGGCTTGCGCCCGGGCTCGGACCTGCGTGCAGGTTTGGGCTTGCGCTCTGGCTCATCCGCCTGCGGCTTGCTCGCGCCAAGGCTGTTGAACCAGGCCGCGATCCTGGCCCACAGGCCGGGTCGCGATGGCTCGCTCGGCTCGCTGCGCTGTGGCGTCGGCGCCGGCGTGGCGGGCACGATGCCGGATACCGCCGGCTGCTCCGGGGCGCGGCGGGGCTTGAGCCCCGGGGTCGTGCTGTCCACCGCCTCGGCTTCGCTCGGCGGCATCTGGTAGCTGATACCGGAGTTCTCCGGCAGCGCCACCGCATCGTCCCGAACGCGCCGGATGAAGAACTTCGGCGACTCGAGCTGCTGGCGCGGCACCACGATGATCTGCACTTCGTCGCGCTGCTCGATCTCGCCCAGCCACTCGCGCTTCTCGTTCAGCAGGTAGGTGCCGACATCCACAGGCACTTCCGTGATGATGCGCGAGCTGCGCTCCTTGCGGGCTTCCTCGCCGATGAGCCGCAGGATGGACAGGGAGAGGGACTCCACGCTGCGGATGGCACCCCAGCCCTGGCAGCGCGGACAGGTGATGTGGCTCGACTCGCCCAGCGAGGGGCGCAGGCGCTGGCGCGACATTTCCAGCAGGCCGAAGCGCGAGATGCGGCCGATCTGGATGCGCGCACGGTCCATCTTGACCGCGTCGCGCAGGCGGTTCTCAACCTCGCGCTGGTTGCGCTGCGGTCCCATGTCGATGAAGTCGATGACGATCAGGCCGCCGAGGTCGCGGATGCGCAGCTGGCGTGCGATCTCGTCGGCCGCCTCCAGGTTGGTGTTGAGCGCCGTGGTCTCGATGTCCTCGCCCTTGGTGGCGCGCGCGGAGTTGATGTCGATGGACAGCAGCGCCTCGGTGTGGTCGATGACGATGCTGCCGCCGGACGGCAGCTCGACCATGTGCGAATAGGCGCTCTCGATCTGGCTCTCGATCTGGAAGCGCGTGAACAGGGGGACCGGGTCGTCGTAGCGCTTGAGCTTGCGCAGGTTGTGCGGCATCACCCGTTCCATGAACAGGCGCGCTTCCTCGAAGACATCCTCGTCATCGACCAGGATCTCGCCGATCTCGGCCGAGAAATGGTCGCGCAGGGCGCGCAGGATGGCGTTGCTTTCCTGGTAGATGAGGAACGGTGCCGGGCGTTCCACTGCGGTCCGCTTAATGGCCTCCCAGACCTGCAGCAGCGTGTCCAGGTCCCACTGCAGTTCCTCGAGGCTGCGGCCGACGCCGGCCGTGCGCACGATGGCGCCCATGCCGTCGGGCACTTCCAGGCCTTCCATGGCTTCGCGCACCGCCTCGCGGTCGTCGCCCTGGATGCGGCGCGACACGCCGCCGGCCTTGGGATTGTTGGGCATCAGCACGAGGAAGCGGCCGGCCAGGCTGAGGTAGGTGGTGAGGGCGGCGCCCTTGTTGCCGCGCTCGTCCTTTTCCACCTGCACGACGATTTCCTGGCCTTCGCGCAGTGCCTCGCGGATGTTGACGCGGCCGCCGTTGCGGTCGGCGTCGCCGACGAAGTACTCCGGCGAAATTTCTTTCAGCGGGAGAAAGCCGTGCCGGTCGGCGCCGAAATCGACGAAGGCGGCCTCCAGGCTGGGCTCGAGACGCGTGATGCGTCCCTTGTAGATGTTCGCCTTACGCTGCTCGCGCGAGGGAATCTCGATATCGAGGTCGTAGAGCTTCTGGCCGTCGACGACGGCCACGCGCAACTCTTCGCGTTGAGTTGCGTTCACCAGCATTCTTTTCATTAATCTTGACTCGCTGATCGGGGTCGGCCACACATCCACCTTTTCCGGAGGAGCGTGTCGTGGCGCGGGGCAGGTGGGGGCACGGCGCAACGGTCCCGGCAGATGTCGGGATGCGCAGCCAAGCGATCAGGACCCAAGTCAGAATGCCGGTCATGTCGTCCGTGCCGGTCACCGCCCGCGGCCTGCTGTGCGCTCCTCGCGCCTGGTGACCCGGATTCGGGGCCAGGGTGGGCGCTGCGGCCGAGCGATGGGAAGAAACCTGTTGCATGCCGGTCAACGAATGCTTCGCGACCGGCCCGTATCCAGGGCCCGCGACTCACCTCACGACGCCTTAGCGTCGAGCAGTGCACGCGGTCCATGGCGTACTATAGCAACCGCCCGAGCCCCCAGCAATCGCTAAGCCCCTGAATCCGGGAGGAGAATTTGGCTTCGTCATCGAGTCCCGTGCGTCCCGCGGTGGAATACGTCGAGATTACGGCGGAGGCAGCCGGCCAGCGGCTGGACAATTTCCTCGTCACCCGGCTCAAGGGGGTGCCCAAGTCCCATGTGTACCGGCTGCTGCGCAAGGGGGAGGTGCGGGTCAACAAGGGCCGTGCGAAGCCGGAATATCGGCTGGCAGCCGGTGACGTCGTGCGCCTGCCCCCGGTGCGACGCCCCGGGCCGGAGCAGGCTTCGCCGCGGGGACGGGCGGCCGGCCTCCGGCTCGAGACTGCCATCCTGCACGAGGACGAGCGGCTCATCGTGCTCGACAAGCCTGCGGGCATCGCGGTGCACGGTGGCAGCGGTCTCTCCCACGGGGTCATCGAGGCGCTGCGGGCGGCCCGTCCGGATGCGCCCTACCTCGAACTCGTGCACCGGCTCGACCGCGAGACCAGCGGCTGCCTTCTCGTTGCCAAGCGCCGCAGCGCCCTGCGGGCCTTGCACGAGCTGTTGCGCAACGGCCAGATCGAGAAGCGCTATCTCGCGCTGGTGCAGGGCCGCTGGGACCTGGGCCAGGTCAAGCTCGAAGACCGCCTGCGCAAGACGATCCGCGGCGGCGAGCGCGTGGTGACGGTGGACGAGAGCGGCAAGGCCGCGGCGAGCATTTTTCGTCCGGTGGAGATCCGCAACATCGCCAGCCTGCTGGAAGTGCACATCATGACCGGCCGTACGCACCAGATCCGGGTGCAGGCTGCTGAGGCGGGCCATCCGCTGGCCGGGGACGAGCGTTATGGCGACCGCGAGTTCAACCGGCTCATGAAGACGCTCGGCCTGGAGCGGCTGTTCCTGCATGCAGCGTCCATCGGCTGGGAAGATCCGGCCAGCGGCGAGTGGCGCATGTACTCGGCGCCGTTGCCGGATGACCTGCGCGCCGTGCTGTCCCGCCTGGAGGCTCGTGGTGGCTGAGCCGCGCCGGCTGGTGGTGTTCGACTGGGACGGCACGCTGATGGATTCCACCGGCCAGATCGTGGCCGCCGCCATGGCGACCATCAGCGACCTTGGCCTGCCGGAGCGTTCGCCGGACGCCGTGCGCGACATCATCGGCCTCGGCTTGCGCGAAGGCTGGCACCGGTTGTTCCCGGAGCTCGACGCCGCCGGTTTCGCCGCTTTCGTCGATGCTTACCGGGAGCGCTTCCTGTCGCCGGCTTTCCAGACGGCGCGCCTGTTCGAGCGCGCTGCGGAGGTGGTGGAGGAACTCGCGGGGCGTGGGCTGGTGCTGGCCGTGGCCACCGGGAAGAGTCGGCGCGGGCTGGACCGGGACCTGGTGGCCACCGGCCTCGGCCGCTTCATGGCGGCGTCGCGCACCGCGGAAGAGACACGCTCGAAGCCCGATCCCGCCATGTTGCTGGAGCTGATGAAAGGCACCGGCGCCGCGCCCGAGACCACCGTGATGGTGGGTGACACGGAATGGGACCTGGAAATGGCGCGCCGCGCCGGCGTCCGCGCGGTGGCGGCGGGCTACGGCGCCCATGCGCCGGAGCGGCTGCAGCGTTATGCGCCTTTGGCGTGCATGGACAGCATTGCGGCGTTGCCCACCCTGCTCACCTGAGCGTTCAGATGACCTCGACGCCGAGCCGGCGCAAGGCCTGCGCCACCCAGATCAAGGGCAGCCCGATCAGGCCGGTGGGGTCCTGGCTGTCGATGCGCTCGAACAGGGCGATTCCGAGCCCCTCGGCGCGGAAGCTGCCGGCGCAATCCAGCGGGCGCTCGACCTCGACATAGCGCCGGATTTCCCCGGCTTCCAGCGGGCGGAAGACGACGCGGGTGATGTCGATGTGTTCTTCGGGCTCATCCGCGCGGCCGGGCGCGAGGATGCACACGCCGGTGAGAAACTCGACGTGGCGGCCGGCGGAGCGTGCCAGTTGGGCCATGGCCTCGTCCGCATTACCCGGCTTGCCGAGGATATCGTCGCCCCGAACCGCGACCTGGTCCGAGCCGATCACGATGGCGTCCGTTGCGGTGCTGGCGACGGCCTGGGCCTTGCTCCGCGCCAGGCGCATCACCAGGTCAGCAGGCGATTCCCCGCGCCGCGGCGTCTCATCGATGTCGGCGCTGCGCTGGCGGAAGGGCAGCCCGAGCCGTTCCAGCAGCGCCCGACGATAGGGCGAGGCGGAGGCGAGTACCAGTTCGGGCTTGGCAGCGGAAGATGAGGTGCTCATGTGCGCCAGACTATATCGGCCGGGCTTCCGCCGCAAAACCTCCCTGCTTTCAGGGCTTTGACAGGAAAGTGGGGGACAGATATTCTAGCCGGCTTATGTCTGCCGAGCTGGACCGTCTGCTTGAGCCTGCCGGGCTGGCCGCGAAGGGCTGGCGCTGGGCGGGGGAGACGCCGTTGGCGCAATGGCCGCGACTGGCAGCGGTCGATGCCGTCGGCGCCGAGGCGGGCCATGATGTGACGCTCGAGTTGTCATGGCGGGAAGACGAGCACGGCGTGCCCATGCTCGAGGCCGAGCTGGCATGGCGCGTGAATGCGACCTGCCAGCGCTGCCTGGAAGAGATGGAACTGGCCTTGCGGGCCAGCTCGCGACTCTTCTTCGGAACGCAGGCGCAGCTCGACGCCAGCATGGCCGGTGCGGGGTTCGAGCCGTGCGAACTGGAGCCCGGCACGACGTTGCGACAGCTGCTGGAAGACGAATTGCTGCTCACGCTACCGGCGTTCCCGGCGCATGAGCAGGCTGAGGAATGCGGCGCGCTGGCGAAAAAGCTGGCGCAACTTGAGCCCGATAACGACGGGCAGAGCGGATCGAGCCCCTTTGCGGTGCTCGCTGAACTGAAGCGCAAGAACTGACAGACGGAGCATCGCCACCATGGCTGTACAACAGAATCGGAAGAGCTCTTCCAAGCGCGACATGCGGCGTTCGCACGATGCCCTCGGCACGCCGACGGTGTCGGTCGACCCCACCAGCGGCGAAACCCATCGGCGTCACCACGTGACGGCCGACGGTTTTTATCGCGGCAAGAAGGTGATCCAGACGGCTGCGGTACCGGACGAGGAATAGCACAGCGGCGTCCGCGCGGCTGATTGCCGCGCAAGACGCGCTGGCACCTCACCATGCCCGAGGCGCTGACCATAGCGATCGACGCCATGGGTGGCGACAGTGCGCCGTCCGTGCCTGTCGGCGCGACGCTGTCCCTGCTGCGGCGCCAACCTCGTCTCCATGCCATCCTGGTCGGCCCGCCTGACCAGATCGAGCCATTGCTGCAGCATCGCTCCGCGGCGCTGCGCGAGCGCGTCACCGTCGCGCCGGCGAGCCAGGTGGTGGCCATGGACGAGCCGCCCGGTGATGCCCTGCGGCGCAAGAAAGACTCTTCCATGCGCGTGGCCATCAACCTGGTCAAGGAAGGCAGTGCGCAGGCCTGTGTCAGTGCGGGGAACACCGGCGCGCTGATGGCCACCGCGAAATTCGTGCTCAAGACGCTGCCCGGGGTGGACCGCCCGGCGATCATTTCCGCCATCCCCGCGCTGGGTGGCCAGACACTCATGCTGGACCTCGGGGCCAACGCGATCTGCACCGCCCGGCAACTCTGCGAGTTCGCCGTCATGGGCGACATCGTGGCCTGCGACATGCACGCCGTGGAGAAGCCGCGGATCGGGCTGCTCAACATCGGCACCGAGGACATCAAGGGCAACCCCACGCTCAAGCAGGCGCACCAGTGGCTGCGCCGCAGCGACCTGAATTACCAGGGCTTCGTCGAGGGCACGGACATCATGTCGGGTCGCGTCGACGTGGTGGTGACGGACGGGTTCACCGGCAACGTGGCGCTGAAGACCATCGAGGGCACGGCGCGCATGCTGTCCCAGGTGACGCGCGAAGAGATCCGCCGCAGCATTCTCAGCCGGGCCATGGCGCTCGGTGCAGCGCCGCTGTTTCGCTCCCTTGCAGCAAGAGTCGACCCGCGCCGCTACAATGGAGCCAGCTTCGTCGGCCTGCAGGGCATCGTCATCAAGAGCCACGGCGGCGCCGACGAGACCGCGTTCGCCACCGCAATCGAAACCGCGGTGCTCGAAGTCGAGCAGGGCGTCCCGACGCGCATCGGCCAGGTGATGGCCGCGCAGTCCTTCGGCGAGGAGTGATAGTGATCTATTCGCGCATCATCGGCACCGGCCGCTATCTTCCCGAGAAGGTGCTGACCAATGCCGACCTCGAGAAGATGGTCGACACCAGCGACGAATGGATCCGCTCGCGCAGCGGGATCGAGCGGCGCCACATCGCGGTCGAGGGCGAAGGCACCACGGACCTGTGCGAGCACGCCGCCCGCGCAGCCATCGAGGCGGCCGGCATCGAACCGGGTGAGATCGACCTGATCGTGGTCGGAACCACGACCCCCGACCAGGTGTTCCCCAACGCCGGCGTGCTGCTGCAGGCGCGACTGGGCATTCACGGCTGCCCCGCGTTCAGCCTGGAGGCGGCATGCACCGGCTTCATCTACGCGCTGGCGGTGGCCGACAAGTTCATCCAGACCGGCGCCGCGAAGACGGCGCTGGTCGTCGGCGCCGAAACGATCAGTCGCATCGTGGACTGGACGGACCGGGCTACCGCCGTGCTGTTCGGCGACGGTGCCGGCGCCGTGGTGCTGCGCGCCGATACGGCGCCCGGTGTCGTCTCCACCCACCTGCACGCTGACGGGCAGTACCGGGACCTGCTGTATTTTCCCTCGGGCGTGGGTAACGGCATGAAGCCCGTGGGCGGCGAGAACGCCATCCAGATGAAGGGCAACGAGGTGTTCAAGGTGGCCGTGAACACCCTCGGCCGGATCGTGGACGAGACCCTGGAGGCGAACGGCCTGCAGAAGCAGGACATCGACTGGCTGATCCCGCACCAGGCCAACATCCGCATCATCCAGGCGACGGCCAAGAAGCTGGAGCTCCCCATGGAGCGGGTCGTCGTCACGGTGCAGGAGACCGGCAACACCTCGGCGGCCTCGGTACCGATGGCCCTGGACGTGGCAGTGCGCGACGGCCGCATCAGGAGCGGCGACCTGCTGCTGCTGGAGGCTTTCGGCGGCGGCTTTACCTGGGGCTCAGCCCTGGTACGCTGGTAAGCGCGGACGCGCTAGCGCAGCCGTCAGCCACATCAACGCTGGCAGGGCCACCGCCCAGCACAGGCCGACCGCAACGCCGTAGAACCAGCCCGGCACCGCCAGTTCCACCGCGCCGATCCGGGCGCCTACCCAGTACGAGAACCCCCCGCCGAGAAGTCCGAAGACGGACGCCAGGGCCGGCCGCGGCCGCAGCCACGCCAGGGAGTGGCCGAGCGTGAGGGCGAAGGCGGCCCATAACGTGACCAGCCAGATCGGGGCGAAGTAGGGGGACGGCCAGCCGGCCGCATAGCTCAGCGCGCCGGACAGCGACCAGGCGCTGTCGATGAGGATGCCGGCGAGCGCAAACACGGTCATGGCGGCGACATCGTAGCGCCGCTGCGTCGAGATGCGCAGTTGCAGGACGGCAAAGGCGGCCAGGGCCAGCGGGCCGGCCCAGGCCAGTCCCGCTGCGGCCCCGAACACCGTGGCCGCCCAGACGATGTTGAAGGCGACGGCATTGAAGACGGTCGGCAGCCAGGGCGAAGCGGTCAGTCGTGGCGTGTTCATGTAAGCTATTTCGGTTAGTGCCGCGGCACGGATTCGCGGCGCGTTACCCAGAGGTTTCCGACAGCATGAACGACAAAGACCGCTCCGCCCAGTTTCACAGCTGGCGGCCCCACCCCTGGCATGGCCTGGCCCCGGGTCCCAACCCGCCGCTGGAGGTCCGGGCCTACATCGAGATCACGCCCTTCGACCTGGTGAAGTACGAAGTGGACAAGGAGTCCGGTTACACCATCGTCGATCGTCCGCAGCGCACGTCGGCGGCGCCGCCGGTGCTGTACGGCTTTATCCCGCAGACCTACTGCGACGAGCGCGTGCGCAAGCTGACGCCGGGCGCCAAGCGTGCCGACGGCGACCCGCTGGACATCTGCGTGATCAGCGAGCGCCAGATCGAGCGGGGCGACATCCTGCTGAACTCCCGCGTCATCGGCGGCATCCAGATGATCGACGGCGGCGAGGCGGACGACAAGATCATCGCCGTGCTGCGCAACGACTACATCTGGAGCGAGGCGCACGACATCAAGGACCTGCCCGACGTGCTGATCCAGCGCCTGCAACACTACTTCAGCACTTACAAGATGGGCGCGAACATGACCTCCGGGGTCGAGATCACCGCCACCTACGGTCGCGACCATGCCGCCAGGGTGGTGACTGCCGCGATCGAGGATTACACGGACGTGTTCGGTCCCAGCCAGCGTGCCTGGGAGCAGCTCGAGGAGCGCATGCTGCTGGATAACGTTGAGGCGCAGGGCAAGGGCTGAGACACCGGCGGCGGGGCGCTCAGCGGTGCAACTCGTCGTAGAGCGCCTCGAACTCCGCGGTCAGCTTGTGGCGCGGCGCGAGATGTATCAGCGGCAGGCATTGCTCGTGTGACTCGCGCATCTTGACGCTGGACGACAGCAGGGTGTCGAGCACCGGCAGTCCCTCGTCGCGCAACTCGTCTACCAGGCGCTGCGGCAGGTTGGCGCGGGACAGGAACTGGTTGATCACGATCCCTTCCAGCTTCAGGTCCGGGTTGTGGTCGGCCCGCGTTTCCTCGAGATTGTCCATCAGGGTGTAGAGGGCGCGGCGCGAGAAATCGTCGCAGTCGAACGGGATCAGGCAACTGTCGGCGGCGATGAGCGCGGACAGCGTGTAGAAGTTGAATGCGGGCGGCGTATCGATGTAGATGGCGTCGAACTGTTCCGACAGGCGCAGCAGCAGTTCCTTCAGCTTGAAGATCTTGTGCTTCGACTCCAGCTTGGCCTGCAGCTCTGCCAGCTCAGGCGAGGAGGCCAGCACGTGCAGCCCGTCGAACTCCGTCGGCGTCAGGTAACGCAGGGGGTCGCGCGGCAGCAGCCGGATGGAGAGCGCGTCGTTGAAGAAGGCCGCGATGTCACTTTCCGCGGTCTCCCAGGCGTCGCCGAGCAGGTACTGGCTGGCGTTGCCCTGCGCATCGAGGTCCACCACCAGCGTATCGCGACCGCGCGCCGCACTGATGGCTGCGAGGTTCGCCGTGATGCTCGACTTGCCGACGCCGCCCTTCTGGTTGAAGACAACCCTTCGCATGATCTCTCCGTGCGCAGCGTGCGGCGGCTAAAGTACGGGCGCGGGGTCTTTCTCGCGCCGGCGCGCCATGCGCTCCCGCAGCTGGTCGCGCCGGTCACCGAGCTTCCTGGCCCGCGTGGCCGGGTCCCGGCGCAGGCGGAAGCCGGAGTCGTACTTCTGGCGGAACTCGCAGAAATCCTGGTAGGCCTCGACCTCGTGGCGCAGGTCGCGGAAGGCAAGCTCGATCATGATCGCGTCGTCGAGCAGGCCGATGCCGGGGATGTCGTCCGGAATCATGTCGTCGGGGTCGGAGAAATAGGCCAGCACCGCCAGCATGCGTTCGCGTTCGCCGCGCGTGAGGGGCCATTCCTTGTCTTCCATCATGCCGATCATCGCCTGCAGGCGGTCGGTGCGCTCGCGCACGTAATTCGGCAACTTGCGGTTCTTCAGGTCCAGCAGCAGGGTGCGCGCGGCCTCGAGGATGTCGTCGTCGTCCGTGTCCCGCACGGTATGCCGCGCCTTGCGCATGGCGTCGCGCATGTGCTTGACGTCCTTCGGGCTGAGTTCGATCGAGATCCTGAGGCTCATGACGCGTCTCCCTGTGGGTGCAGGAAGCCTAAGGTTCGCTCGTCGGAGCGTCAACTGCTTGCTGGAAGGGGGGTATGCCGCAGCGGGGCCGCAGCGGTTAAAATGTCGCCACGACTTGTACTGGCTGCCGGATGAAGAACTTGATCAAGACGCTGCGCTCAGTTGTGTTGCCCGCATGGCTGCTGCTTGCTGCCGTCCCTGTGGCGGCGGCGAGTTTCATCCTGCCGCCCGAAGGCGTGGATCTCGTCGGCGCCCCGAACTGGATGCACACGCGGCACGAGGACACGCTGCTCGACGTGGCGCGCGACTACAGCGTCGGCTACCACGAGCTGCAACGCGCAAACCAGGGCGTGGACACCTGGATCCCGGGCGGCGGCACCCGCGTCCTGCTGCCGACGCGCTACGTGCTGCCGCCGGGGCCGCGCGAGGGCATCATCATCAACCTGCCGGAATACCGGTTGTACTACTTCCCCAAGCCCGCCAAGGGTGAGCGCGCCGAGGTCCAGACCTATCCCATCAGCATCGGCAAGATGGACTGGAACACGCCGCTCGGCACGCACCGGATCATCGGCAAGCAGGAAAAGCCGTCCTGGTATCCGCCCGAGTCGATCCGCCAGGCGCGGGCCGAGCGCGGCGAAATCCTGCCCCGCGTGGTCCCGCCGGGCCCGGATAACCCGCTCGGCAACTACGCCATGCGGCTCAACCTGACCTCGTACCTGATTCACGGCACCAACAATCCCGACGGCGTAGGGATGCGCGTGACCTCGGGCTGCATCCGCATGTTCCCCGAGCATATCGAGCGGCTGTTTCCGCTGGTGCCGGTGGGCACGCCGGTGCGCATCATGAGCGAGCCGATCAAGGTCGGCTGGGCGGCGGACACGCTGTATGCGGAGGTGCATCCGCCGCTGGAAGAGGAGAGCGAATCGCAGCTGCGCATGCGCTTTACCAGCCTGCTGCGCGCCGCGGCCTACGAGCGTGGCGTGGAGATCGACTGGGCGCGGGCTGATGTCATCTTTGCGGCGGCGACCGGGGTGCCGACGGAGGTGCCGCTGCGGGAGCTGAGAGTGGCGACGCCGTAGCGGAGCCTGTAGCGGAGCCCGTGGCGGAGCAAGGAATCCCGGGCAAGAAAAAAGGCCGCAGCAAGCTGCGGCCTTTTTTGTGGGTGCGAACCCGTCTTACTTCGACATGGAGCGCTGGAACATCCGCTCGATGCGATCCGTGTTGGCAGCAGCAGCAGCCTGGGCTTCGCTGGCGGCCTGGGCGGCACGGTTGGCGGTGTTCTGCGCGTTGGTGGCGATGCGCTTGGCTTCCTCGGCACCGGCGGTGGCGGCACGCGCCTCGCTCAGGGCCTGCTCAGCAGTGGCGCGCACGGCGTCCAGCTGTTCGGAAGTCACGGACGCACAGCCGCTGGTCACGCCGAGCGCGAGGATGGCGGCGCCGGCATACAGAAAATTCTTCTTCATGGATTGCAATCCCCTGGTAACTACGTTGGTTCTTAGCATGCTTGGTCTGCGGCGGAGTCGTTCCACCGCGCATATGCGCACCAATTAAGTTACATAACGCCGGCGACTAATACAAGCCGGAGCCTGGCTGCGGAAGACAGGGCTTGCCAGCTGTTGGGGGCTGTATATAATCCCAATACTGTCCATGAATACAGGTAACAGCCGATGGTCGAGGGTCTCACTGCACGCCAGCGCCAGGTACTCGAACTGGTGCGAGAACACATCGAGGAATCAGGCATGCCGCCGACCCGGGCGGAGATCGCCACGGCGCTCGGCTTCCGTTCCGCCAATGCCGCCGAGGAGCACCTGCGGGCGCTGGCCCGCAAGGGGGTGATCGAGCTTGTGCCCGGCGCCTCGCGTGGCATCCGCCTGAAGGACAGCGTCCAGGAAGGCGACAGCCTGCCGCTGGTCGGCCGCGTGGCTGCCGGCCGGCCGATCCTGGCCGAGGAGCACATCCAGGGGCGTTACCGGGTCGATCCGGCGCTGTTCCGGCCGCGTCCCCACTACCTGCTGCAGGTGCAGGGCATGAGCATGAAAGACGCCGGCATCTTCGACGGCGACCTGGTGGCGGTGCATCGCACGCCGGAGGTGCGCAGCCGCCAGATCGTGGTCGCGCGGCTTGAAGACGAGGTGACGGTGAAACGCTACCGCCAGGAGGGGAAGATCGTCTGGCTGCTGCCGGAGAACGCCGATTTCGAGCCTATCCGCGTCGACCTCGACCGCCAGCCCATCGTCATCGAGGGCGTGGTGGTGGGCGTCGTGCGGCGCAGCTGAGGGCGCGGCAACCCTTGCATCATGACCAAGACTGCGGTGCATGCACTCCTGGAGGACCCGCGTGTCTGGCGTGCCGGGCGCCGGGACGCGCGCTGGCCCGTCCTCTCCAGCGGTCACCCGCAGCTCGATGCCTGGCTCCCCGGGGGTGGCTGGCCTGCCGGCCGCCTGACCGAGTTTGCCGTGGAGCGCTGGGGCAGCGGCGAGCTGGCGCTCCTCATGCCGCTGCTGGCCCGGCTGTCGTCCGGGAGTGCGGACCGTAGCGGGCGCTGGATTGCCTGGATCGCGCCGCCCTTCCTGCCTTATGCCCCGGCGCTGGCGGCGGCCGGGCTCGAGCTGGCGCAGCAGCTGCTGGTGCGGCCTGCCCATGATGACGAGACCCTGTGGGCGGCCGAGCAGGCCCTGCGCTCGGGCAGCTGCGCGGTGGTATTGGCCTGGGTCCGGCATGCGGCCGGGACCTGCCTGCGTCGCCTCCAGCTGGCAGCCGAGGCCGGCGACACGCCGCTGCTGTTGTTCCGCCCTCCCGCCGCGCTGGCGACCCCGTCACCAGCGTCTTTGCGGCTGAGTATCGAAGCCGCCGCGCAAGGCGCCAGCCTGCGACTGCACAAGCACCAGGGGGGCGCGACCGGCACATTGCCGCTCGCTGCGCTGCAACCGCGATGAGGCAGGCTGCCGCGCAGGCGCGCCCGGCAATGTCCGGGGCGCCGGATGCCCCGTCCGCATCTGCCGGTGATGACCGCGCTCGTCCTGCGCCGTTGTGGCTCTGTCTCGGCTTGCCGCGCCTGCCGCTGGAGGTGCGTGCAGCCGGTCGGGAAGCACACGAGCCCTGCGTGCTGGTTGGCTCCGACGGCCGGGTGGTGCAGGCCGGCGAAGCGGCGGCAGAAGCGGGAGTCGCACCCGGATTGCCGCTCAATGCCGCCCTGGCGTTGTGCCCGGGGATGGTCGTGCTGGCGCGCGACGAGGCGGCGGAAGCGGCGGCGCTGGCGCGCCTCGCGGCCTGGGCCGGGGCGTTCACTTCCATGGTGAGCCTGGAACCGCCGGCGGCGCTGCTGCTGGAGGTGCGCGGCAGCCTGCGGCTGTTCGGCGGCCTGGAGCCGTTGCGGCATCGGCTGCGCCGGGCCCTGGCCCGGACCGGGCATGCGGGACGCGATGCCGTGGCGCCGACGCCGCTGGCGGCCTTGTGGCTGGCGCGCGCCGGCGAGCGGGAGGCCGTCACCGAGCCGGCTGCGCTGGCCGGCCGGCTCGGGCGCCTGCGCCCCGCGGTCACTGCCTGGCCGCAGGCTACGCTGGAAAAGCTGCAGAGCCTCGGTGTCGAGACCCTGGCGGACTGCCTGCGCCTGCCCCGCGACGGCTTTGCGCGCCGCGTCGGCCGCGGCCCGCTGGCAGACCTCGACCGGGCACTGGGCCGCCTGGCCGATCCGCGTCCTGCCTTCCGCCTGCCGCCGCGTTACCGCGCCGAGGTGGAACTGGCGGCAGAGACGGGCGACACGGCCCGGCTGCAACAGGTGGCAGAGGGCCTGTTTGCGGAACTGGAAGGCTTCCTGCGCGCCTGCCAGCGCGCCGTCACCCGCATCGTGGTGCGCTTCCGGCACCTCGGCCGTGCGCCGAGCGCGCTGGGTATCGGCCTGGCGGCGCCGGGGCTGGAGGCGGCCAGGTTCGGGGCGTTGTTCGCCGCACGCCTGGAGCGGCTGGCGCTGCCGGCACCGGTGATCGCGCTGTCGGTGGAGGCTGAGCCCGGCGAAGCGCTGATCCCCGTTCGCGTCGGATTGTTCGGCGACGAGCCCGGCAGCGAAGCCGGGCTGCAGCTGGTCGAGCGCCTGCGGGCACGACTCGGGCGCGAGGCGGTGCAGGGGCTGGCGCTGGGCGACGACCATCGTCCCGAGGCGTCCTGGGTGGTGCGGGAGCCGGGGTCGGGGGCCTGGCCGGCTGTGGACTCCCGCGCGGCTGCGGCGACGCGGGCGGGGGCGCTCGCGGCCGCCTTGCCGCGCGCCGCCAGGCCGAGCTGGCTGCTCGATCCGCCGCAGCGCCTGAGGAGTCGCGGTGGCCGACCCTGGCACGAGGGCGAACTGGTGCTGGAGCGCGGGCCTGAACGCATCGAGACCGGCTGGTGGGACGGGCAGGGGATCGCGCGCGACTACTGGGTGGCGCGGACGCCGGCCGGGGCGCGGCTGTGGGTGTTCCGACAACGGCCGGACGCGGCAGACGTCCGCCCGCAATGGTTCCTGCACGGGGTGTTCGGATGAGCATGCCGCCGTATGCCGAGTTGCATTGCCTGTCGAACTTCAGTTTCCTGCGCGGCGCCTCCCACCCGGCCGAGCTGGTGGAGCGGGCGGCCGAGCTTGGCTACCGCGCCCTGGCCCTGACCGACGAGTGCTCGGTGGCCGGCGTGGTGCGGGCCTGGGAGGCGGCGCGCGAATGCGGGCTGAAGCTGATCATCGGCAGCGAGTTCCGGCTCGAGGACGGGCTGCGGCTGGTGCTGCTGGCGGCCGACCGCGAGGGCTATGGCCGCCTGTGCCGGCTCATCACGCGCGGCCGGCGCGCGGCGCCCAAGGGCGATTACCGGCTCAGCCGCGACGACCTGGTGGATGGCCAGGCCGGGGGGCCGCCCGGCTGCCTGGCGTTGTGGCTGCCGGGACAGGCGCCGGACGAGGACGAAGGTCGCTGGGTGGCGGCGCAGTTCCCCGGGCGGGCCTGGCTGGCAGTGGAGCTGTTTGCCGGTGGCGACGACGCCGCGCGGCTGGCTGCGCTCGAGGCGCTGGGTGAACGGCTCGGCCTGCCGCGCGTGGCGGCGGGCGACGTGCACATGCACGACCCGGCGCGTCGTCCACTTCAGGACCTGGTGACCGCCATCCGACTCAACACCCCACTGCACGCGCTCGGCCGGCGACTGTTTCCTAATGGCGAGCGTCACCTGCGCCCGCGCAACCGCCTGGCGCGGCTGTACCCGGCAGCACTGCTGGAAGAGAGCGTGGCCATCGCGGCACGCTGTGGCTTCACCCTCGACGAGCTCGACTGGCGTTACCCGGCGGAGCTCGTCCCCGCCGGACAGACGCCGGCCTCCTGGCTGCGTCGACTGACGCGGGACGGCATGGCGCGACGCTGGCCCGGCGGCGCGCCGGAGACGGTGCGCCAGACCGTCGACCGCGAGCTGGCGCTGATCGAGGAACTCGGTTACGAGGCCTACTTCCTCACCGTGCACGACATCGTGCGGCACGCCCGCAGCCTGGGCATCCTGTGCCAGGGTCGCGGCTCCGCGGCGAACTCGGCAGTGTGCTTCTGCCTCGGTATCACCGAGGTGGATCCCGCACGCATGTCGGTGCTGTTCGAGCGGTTCATTTCCAAGGAGCGCAACGAGCCGCCGGACATCGACGTGGACTTCGAGCACGAGCGGCGCGAGGAAGTGATCCAGTACATCTACGCCAAGTACGGCCGCCACCGCGCCGCGCTGGCCGCCACCGTGATCCGCTACCGGCCGCGCAGCGCCCTGCGTGACGCCGGCAAGGCGCTCGGCCTGGCGCCGCTGCAGTACGACGCACTGGCGCGGGCCATGCGCTGGTGGGACGGCCGCGAGATCGCGCCGGAGCGGGTGCGCGACGCCGGCTTCGACCCGGACAACCCCGTGATCGCACGCGTGCTGGCGCTGGCGCGGCAGCTGGTCGGCAGCCCGCGTCACCTGTCCCAGCATGTCGGCGGCTTCGTCATCGCCGACGGCTGCCTGGAGGACCTGGTGCCGGTGGAGAACGCCGCCATGTCCGAGCGCACGGTGATCCAGTGGGACAAGGACGACCTCGACGCCGTCGGCATGATCAAGGTGGATGTGCTCGGGCTGGGCATGTTAAGCGCCATCCGCCGCAGCTTCGCGCTGGTCGAGAAGTTCTGCGGCCGGGGCTGGACTCTGGCCACCGTGCCGGCCGAGGACCCGGCGGTGTACGAGATGATCTCGGATGCCGACACCATGGGCGTGTTCCAGGTCGAGTCGCGCGCCCAGATGGCCATGCTGCCGCGCCTCAGGCCGCGCTGTTTCTACGACCTCGTGATCGAGATCGCCCTCATCCGCCCGGGGCCGATCCAGGGCGACATGGTGCATCCCTACCTGCGGCGCCGGAACGGCGAGGAGGCGGTGAGCTATCCCAGCGAGGAGGTGCGCCAGGTGCTGGAGCGGACGCTGGGCGTGCCCATCTTCCAGGAGCAGGTGATGCAGCTCGCCATCGTCGCGGCCGGCTTCAGCGCCGGCGAGGCCGACCAGCTGCGCCGCGCCATGGCCGCCTGGCGGCGCAAGGGCGGGCTGGGCCCCTTCGAAGAGCGTCTCATCGAGGGCATGCGTGCGCGCGGCTACACCGCGGACTTCGCCCAGCGCATCTTCCGCCAGATCACCGGCTTCGGCGAATACGGCTTTCCCGAGTCCCATTCCGCCAGCTTCGCGCTCCTGGTCTACGTGTCCGCCTGGCTCAAGCGCCATGAGCCGGCGGCTTTCCTGTGCGCGCTCATCAACAGCCAGCCCATGGGCTTCTACGCGCCCTCGCAGCTGGTGCAGGACGCCCGGCGGCACGGCGTGGAAGTGCGGCCAGTCGACGTCGCCGCCAGCGACTGGGACTGCACCCTGGAGCCGGGCGAGGCCGGCCACGAGGAGCAGCCGGCGGCGCGGCTGGGAATGCGGCTGGTCGCGGAATTGTCCGCCGCCGGGGCGGCGCGGCTGGTGGCGGCGCGGCGCGAGCAGCCTTTCCAGGACGTGGACGACCTGGCGCGGCGGGCCCGGCTGGATCGCGGTGATCTCGGCGCGCTGGCGCGCGCCGGGGCGCTACGCGGGCTGTCCGGCCATCGCCATCGCGCCGCCTGGGCCGTGGCAGGGATCGAGGCGCCCCTGCCGCTGCTCGAGGAGGCGTCCATCCGCGAGGGGCTGCCGCTGCTCAGGGCGCCGACCGAGGGCCGCGACATCGTCGCCGACTACCGCAGCACCGGCCTGACGCTGGGCCGCCATCCGCTGGCGCTGCTGCGTGAGCGGCTGGCCGAGGACGGCCTGGTGAGCACCGGCGAGCTGAATGCCGCGCCGCATGGCGCCTACGCCGCCTGCGCCGGCGTCGTCATCAACCGGCAGCGGCCCGGCAGCGCCAAGGGGGTGATGTTCGTGACCCTGGAGGACGAGACCGGCCAGGCCAACATCGTGGTTTGGCAGCAGGTCTCCGAGGCCTGGCGCAAGCCGCTGCTCGGCGCGCGGCTCTTGGAAGTTGCGGGGCGGGTGCAGCGGGAAGGGCAGGTGGTGCACCTGGTGGCCGAGCGCATGCGCGATCGCAGTGCGCTGCTCGGGCAGCTCGACGTGCGCTCGCGGGACTTTCACTGACCGCGGCCGTGGCGCCTGCGCCGCGTCGCTGTCCCCGTGCCTGGCCGCGGCAGCGACCGCGCACGCTTCCCGCTTGGCTCAGATGCCTGCGCGTGAGGCGTGCGCGTCCGCTGCCGCTGCATCGGGGCGCCTAAGCCGCCGCGTTGCATGGCCGCTGTCGTGGCTGTGCTGGCGGGCCAGGTTCAGTGAGCGGGCGGTGGTTGTGCTGTTAACAGCCCGCGGCTTGACAATCTCGATTACATTCGTAATCTGTAGGTAAGTTTACGGGTGTAATCAAACATGCAAATCAGTGAAGCGGAATCTGTGGTGATGCAGGCCCTTTGGCAGTCGAGCCCCTTGACGGCAGAAGACGTCTTCGCGGCGGTGGCGGAAGATCAGGACTGGCAGGTGCCGACAGTAAAGACCCTGCTCAATCGCTTACTCAAGAAGGGCGCGATCACCGCCAGGCGCGACGGCCGGCGGTTCCTTTACAGCCCCGTGCTGGACCGGGAGACATGGCTGGACCAGCAAAGCGAGAGCCTGCTTGACCGATTGTTTGGCGGACGGGTCGGGCCGATGGTTGCGCACTTCAGCGAGCGCGGCCGGCTGACGGAGAAAGACGTGGTGGAGCTGCGCCAAATCCTGGAGAAGTTGGATGACGGCAATTGAGAGCTGGTCTCTGTTAGCGGAAATCACGTTGGCGACATCAGTTGCCGTCCTACTGGTACTGGCGATGCGACGCCCTGTGCGCCATGCCTTCGGCGCGGGCGCGGCCTACGGGCTGTGGGCGATGGTGCCCGTGATGCTGCTGGCAGCGCTTCTCCCAGCGGCAATCGAGCCGGTGCTTCCGCTACAGGGCGTGGCTGCCCCGGTACTGGATGCCATCACGCCGTCGGCATCCTCACAGGATACGGGCACAGATGCCTTCGCTTGGATGCCCTGGGCTTGGGGCAGCGGCGTCATGACAATGCTCGCCATCCTGGGGTGGCAACAGCACCGTTTCTTGGCTGGCCTGGGCCCGCTGCGCCGGCGCCCGGATGGCCTCTACCAGAGCCTTGCGACGCGTGGTCTGCCCGCAGTGGTGGGCTGGCGGCCGCGCATCGTGCTGCCAGGTGATTTCGAACAGCGCTACAGCGCGGCGGAATGTGAGCTGGTACTGGCGCATGAGCGTGAACACCTGCGCCGCGGCGATCTCCCAGCCTGCCTGGTGGCCGCCCTGTTTTGCTGCCTGTTCTGGTTCAACCCCCTGATTCAGTTCGCCGCGCGCTGTTTCCGGCACGACCAGGAGCTGGCCTGCGACACCGGGGTGTTGCGCCGTTTCCCGAAGCATCGCCACACCTACGCCAAGGCCATGCTCAAGACCCAGCTTGCAAACCAGCCGCTGCCGCTCGGCTGTTACTGGTCCGGGTTCCATCTGATCAAGGAGCGCCTTGCCATGTTGTCCCGTCCTTTGCCTTCCCTGTCGCGCCGGCTCGGTGGCCTGGTCGCAGTCTCAGTCCTGGTGGTTTCCGCCGCCGCGGCCGCCTGGGCATCGCAGCCCGGTCATCCAGCTTTAGTGCCGCCCGGCAAGCTGTTGCTTGAACTGGCCATCCAGGTGGACGAAGAGCCCGTTCGCGACATCCGCGCCGTGGTGGTCCCCGGGGTGCCCTACGAAGAACGTTTCGACCATGCGGAGCAGTCCTGGTATACACGCTGGACCACCGTGCAGCTCGATGACGGAACCTTCGATCTCAGCGCGACGCTCGAGCGGGATGGCGAAGTTCTGGCGGAGCCGCGCATCGTTTTGCGCGACGAAGCCTCGATCCATATCGGCAGGGAAACGGAGATCGGCGACTTCAATGGCTTGAGCATCTACCTCCGGATCAGTGCCGGCGCTCCGGCGGAGCCCTGATCAGCAGGGCCGCGGACTCGTCATGTTCACTCGCAGGCATCTGAGCCAAGAGGGAACATGACGAGGTCGCAGCCCGGTCCCGGAGCGGTCGACCCGGCCTGCCCCGGCGCTGCACCGGTTCGCCCGGGCCCGGAAACGCAAACCGGGCCTCACGGCCCGGTCTGCTGCGCAGGGTCTGCGGCCGGAGGCCGCGCGCCCTCACTCGAAATCGAAACTGTCCAGGTCGGCCAGTTCCTTGGCGGCCCGCTTCATCTCCATGTACTCCTCCACGCGCCGGCGCGCGTTCTCGCCGGCGTGCCGCGAGGAGGCGCTGGAGGGCAGGTCCTCAAGGAGGCCAGGGAAGTCCTCTTCTTCCATTTCATCCTCTTCACCATCGAAGGAGTCTTCGATGTCGTCGTTGGTGTCGTCGGTGTCCGTTTTCATAACTTCCGGCCAGGGACGGTCCAAAATGCCCCGCAGGGGGTCCTAGGGCGCGACATATACATCGACCTGCGCGCGGGGGCAATAGCCAATTTCCAAATCCGCGCCGCCCGCCGTCGCCTGACCCGCCTTGCCCGGCCGCGCGCGGGACCCCGTGACGGCCCCTCTCGGTTAATGAGATGCCCTCGAGTGGCCGTCACGGGGTCCCGCGCGCTACCGAGCCGGTTTCCGGTACCGCCGAGCGCGTTGTGACTGCAGGGGCTCGCGCCTCGTGGCGCCGGAGGGAGGCGGGCTGTGCCGCATGTCCGTGGCAACCGGGTCACCCCGACGTTGCTGGGCCTGCAGCCCGGAGAGCCCGACGGGGATGTGGCCTGCACGGCCTACGCAGCAGTGGCGGGACAGCGCATGTCTCACTCGCAGGCATCTGAGCCAAGAGGGAGGCATGCGCTGGTCCGCCACGGTCCCGAAACGGGCGCGTCCTGTGCCGCACTCGGTCGGGTCAGGCAACGAGCTGGTTGAGCTGGAAGATGGGCAGCAGGATCGCCAGCACGATGGCCAGCACGATCACGCCCATGAACAGGATCAGCACCGGCTCCATGATCGAAAGCATGGCGCCGACGAGGCTGTCGACCTCGCGCTCCTGGTTGTCGGCTGCGCGCTCGAGCATGTTCTCCAGCTCGCCACTGGCCTCGCCGCTGGAGATCAGGTGCATGGTCATGGGCGGAAACAGGCGGCTGGCGCCCAGCGAGCGGCCGAGCGGCGCGCCCTCGCGCACGCGCACGGCGGTCTCTTCGATGGCCTCGCGCATGGGCACGTTGCCGACCACGTCGCCGGAGATGCGCAGCGCTTCCAGCACCGGCACGCCGCTGCCGGCAAGGATGCTCAGCGTGCGGGTGAAGCGGGCGGTGTTGATGCCGCGGGTGAGCCGGCCGACCAGGGGCAGCCGCAGCAGGAAGCGGTCCCAGCGCCGACGGAATTCGAGCCGGCGCAGCAGCCGCGAGAAAATGAACAGGCCGAGGGCAATGACCCCGAGCAGGACGAAGCCGTAGTCACGCAGGAAGTCGCTGCCGGCAATCATGGCGCGAGTCAGGCCCGGCAGTTCCTGGCCGGTGTTCTCGAACACGCCCACGACCTTGGGCACGACGTAGACGAGCAAGGCGCTGACGATGAAGATGGCCAGCGTTACCAGGATCACGGGGTAGATCAGCGCGTGCGAAATACGCTGGCGGAGCTGCTGGCGGCTTTCGGTGTAGTCCGCGAGGCGCTCGAGCACGGGGTCGAGATGCCCCGACTGCTCGCCCGCGGCGACGGTGGCGCGGTAGATCTCGGGGAAGGCCTGCGGGAATTCCCCCAGGCCCGACGCAAGGGTGTGGCCCTCCATCACCCGGGAACGCACGCCGAGGATGATGCTTTTCAGCCGCGGCTTCTCGCTTTGCTGGCCCACGGCGAGCAAGGTTTCCTCCAGCGGCATGCCGGAACGCAGCAGGGTGGCCAGCTGGCGTGTCACCAGCGCGAGGTCGGCGGCGCTGATGCCGCGCCGCAGGCTGAGACCGGGCTTGCCGCTCGAGGCACTGCGCCGCTGGCGCTCCATGACTTCGTTGACCTGCGTCGGCAGCAGGCCCCGGTCGCGCAGCAGCTGGCGCACCTGGCGCGGGGTGTCGCCCTCCAGCACGCCCTTGTGCTGGCGTCCGCCGCGGTCGACTGCGGTGTATTCGAATGCACCCATGGGCGGGGAACGCGCCTCAGTCGTCGCGCGTCACGCGCACGACCTCTTCGAGGGTGGTGACGCCCTCGAGCACCTTGCGCACGCCGTCGTCGCGGATGCCCGGGCTGAGGGTGCGGGCGTAACGCTCCAGGGCCTGTTCGCTCTCGCCCTGGTGGATCATGGCCTGCAGGTGGTCGTCCACCGGGATGAGTTCGTAGATGCCGGTGCGGCCGCGATAGCCGCTGGCGTTGCATGCCGGGCAACCCACGGGGTGGTAAATGCGCTGGGCCGTGCCCGCTTCGATACCGAGGACCTTGCACTCGCTCTCGTTCGGCGGCGCGGGACGACGGCAGTCGGTGCACAGCACGCGCACCAGCCGCTGCGCCATGACGCCGAGCAGGCTGGATGCGAGCAGGAAGGGCTCCACGCCCATGTCGCGCAGCCGCGCCACCGCGCCCACCGCGGTGTTGGTGTGCAGGGTCGAGAGCACGAGATGGCCGGTGAGAGAGGCCTGCACCGCGATCTCCGCGGTTTCCAGATCGCGGATTTCGCCGACCATCACCACGTCCGGGTCCTGGCGCAGGATGGCACGTAGCCCGCGCGCGAATGTCATGCCGACCTTGGTGTTCACCTGCGTCTGGCCGATGCCGTCGATGTAGTACTCGATCGGGTCCTCGACCGTCATGATGTTGCGGCTGGTCTGGTTGATGCGCTCCAGGCCGGCGTAGAGCGATGTGGTCTTGCCGGAGCCGGTTGGGCCGGTGACCAGGATGATGCCGTGCGGCCGGTGGATCAGGTGATCCATCAGCTTCTCGGTCTGCGGGTCCATGCCGAGGCTGGACAGGTCGAGGCGGCCGGCCTGCTTGTCGAGGAGGCGCATGACCACCCGCTCGCCATGCCCCGAAGGGATGGTGGAAACGCGCACGTCGACGGCGCGGCCGGCGACCTTGAGCGAGATGCGGCCGTCCTGGGGCACGCGCTTCTCGGCGATGTCGAGCCGCGACATGACCTTGATGCGCGACACCACCAGCGGCGCTACTGCGCGCCGTGACTGCACCACCTCACGCAGCACGCCGTCGATGCGGAAGCGCACCACCAGCCGGTTCTCGAAAGGCTCGATGTGGATGTCGGAGGCATTCTCTTTCACCGCCTGGGTGAGGATCGCGTTGATGAGGCGGATGATCGGCGCATCGTCTTCGCTCTCGAGCAGGTCGGAAGGCTCAGGCAGGTCCTGCGCCACCTGCGACAGGTCGGTCTCGCTCTCCAGGCCCTCGGCCATCTGCATGGCTGCGTTGGAACCGCTCTCGTAAGCGCGGTTGAGCAACTGGTCGAACTCTTCCTCGCTGACCTCGCGCAGTTCCAGGGGCACGCGCGCGAAACGCCGCGCCTCGGCCAGGCTCAGGGCCTTCACGTTGGGGCGGCACACGGCCTGGCCGCGCTCGTCGCCCATTTCGGTGATCAGGATGCCGTGCCGCTTGGCGAAGGCGAAGGGCAACAGTCGGCCGCGACCACCCCGGGTGCGGGGAGCTGCCGGCTCGGGCGCCGGGCCGGCAGCAGCAGCCATTGCGTCGCTATCGGTTGCCATGCTCAGTCACGCGGCTCCGGCGGATTCTCGGTGCTGTCGTCTTCCTCGTCCTCGATCGGCTCGGGCGGGCGGTAGCCTGCGGAGGCAGGCTTGAGTTCCTCGATTGTCGGCACCGCAGGCCGCTCCATGTTGCGGTTCAGGAACTGGTTGCCGCGCCCGGCGGCCTCCTGCTGCGCGTTCTGCATGAGGCGGTACTTGGCGTTCGTTTCCATGGAAGACTGCACGCCGTCGCGCAGGATCACCGGGCGTAGGAACACCATCAGCGTGCGCTTTTCGGTGGTGGCGCTCTGCGAGCGGAACAGGTGTCCAAGGATCGGGAGGTCGCCGAGCAGGGGCACTTTCTGCTCGGACTGGATCATGTCGTCCGACACCAGGCCGCCGAGCACCAGGATCTCGCCGTCCTCGATCAGGACGCGCTGGGTGATGGTGCGCTGGTTGGTGATGAGGTCCACGGCGCCGCCGACAGAGCCCGCGATATTCGAGGTCTCCAGCGAGACATTCATCACGACCGCGTCGCCCTCGTTGATCTTGGGCGTGACTTTGAGTGTCAGGCCGACGTCCTTGCGCTCCACGGTCTGGAAGGGGTTCACCGAGCCCTGCGCCGCCCCGGTGTTGGTGAAGCTGCCGGTGACGAAAGGCACTTCCTGGCCGACCTTGATCTCCGCTTCCTCGTTGTCCATGGTCACGATGGACGGCGTCGACAGGACATTGGTGTCGGAGTCGCTGAGGAGGGCCCGCAGCACCACGCCCCAGTTCGTGCCTGACTCGCTGTTGAGCCGCCCGCCGCCGAGCAGGATGCCCTGGGGCAGGTTGGCCACGGCCTGGCCGACGGCCGAGTCGCCAGCCAGTGCAGCGCCGGCCAGGTCGGCGATGCCGCCGGTGCCCAGCTTGGTGAGCCCAATGATGTTGTTGTCGTTGCTGCCGTCCAGCGCCCAGGTGACCCCCAGTTCCGCGGCCCGGTTGTAGGACACTTCCGCGATGATCGCCTCGACCAGCACCTGGGCGCGGCGGATGTCGAGCCTGTCTATGACCATGCGCAGGCTGCGCATCACCTCGGCCGGGGCAGTGATCACCAGCGCATTGGTGCCGGGATCGGCCCAGATCACCGCGTCCTCGCGGGCACGGTTCTGTGCGCCGCCGCCCGGGGCCGCGGCACCGTCTCCGCCCGTCGACATGGCGGCTGCGACCGCCTGGTCGCGCAGGCGGGTGGCCAGGTCCTCGGCGTCCGCGTAGCGCAGGTAGACGACCTGGGTGTTGCCGCCGTCTTCCAGCGGCGTGTCCAGGTGGGAAATGAGCACGCGCAAGCGCAGCCGCGCCATGTCGTCGCCGCTGATCAGCACGCTGTTGGTACGGTCGTCGGCAACCAGCCCGAGGGGCTTGCCGGTCTCGCCGCCGCTGCTCGCCTGTTGCAATGCCGTGACCACGCGTACCACGTCACCCGCGGAGGCGTGCTCCAGCGGGATGACCTCGATCTCGGCGTCCGCGCCATGATCGATGCGGTTGATGATGCGCAGCAGCCGGGTGACGTTGGCGGCGCGGTCGGAGATGATCAGCATGTTCGAGGCCTGGTGCGCCGCGAGGTGGCCGTACTGGGGAATCAGGGGCCGCAGGATCGGCACCAGCTGGGCCGCCCCCACGTTGCGCACCGTGATGACCTGGGTGACGATCTCGTCCGCGCCGCCCGGTGCGCCGGTCGCCGTTTCCAGCCCGGGGACCTGGCGGGCGTTGGCGTCCGGCAGGATCTTGATGAGGTCGCCGGCCGGCACCGCGACGTAGCCGTGCACCTCGAGGATGGAGAGGAACGCCGCATAGAAAGCGTCCGGGCTCATGGGCTGCGACGACAGCAACGTCACCTGGGCCCGGACACGCGGATCGACGATGAAGTTGCGCCCCGTGATTGCGCTCACCGCCTCGACGATCTGGCGCAGGTCCGCCTCCTTGTAGTTCGGCGTGATGGTCGGCTCCTGCGCCGGCGCTGTCGCGGCGGCGAGGGCCAGCGCGAGGGCGCCGACCACGGCGAGGAGGCGGCGCCTGGTGCCGCCCGGACTGTTGAGAGTGTTCATCATGGCAATCCGCCGTGGGCTCATTCTGTGGGTGTCCCCTGGTTTTCCTGCAGGCTTTGCTGCAGGGCCGAGGTGTCGAGCGTCAGCATCTCAACCTGGCCGTTGCGATCTACGGTCAGGGTGACCGAAGTCGCCTCGGCAAGGCTGCGAAAAATTTCCATGCCGCGCGTGGGATCGTCCAGCGCCATGCCGTTGATCTGCGTGACCAGGTCGCCGGGCCTCAGGCCGAGCTGCGCGAACTGCTGGCGCTGCCGCCCCGGGTAGACGCGGTAGCCCTGCTGGCGACCGTCCTTGAACACCGGCTGCGGCCGGATGATCTCGGTCAGGCTGGCCGGGTTCTGGCTCACGACTTCCTGGATGGTGGTCGCCCGGGTCGGGGCGGTCACCGGCGTCCGGCTTCGCGCCGGCGCGGCCGCACTGCGCGGCGCAGGGGCCTCGTCGCTGCGCGGCAGGCGCAGCGCCTCCAGCCTCCCGGCGCGGCGCAGCAGCACTCGATCCATGTAGACGGCGTGCAGCGTGGCGCCGCCAGGGACGGCATCACCAACGAAATAGACTTTTTCCTCGCCGCCACGTTGGGCGATGATGGCCAGGGCGCGATCCTCGTCCGTCGCCGCGACGGTGCCCCGCAGCTCCAGGCTCAGCTGTGTATCGGGCGCGTCCTGCTGCTCGACCAGGGCCACTTCAGGCTGTTCCGCGCCCGGCACGCCGAACAGGTGCGCGTTGATGATGGTGTCTACGTTCACGCTGGAAGCGGGAGCGCTGCTCGTCGCGCGCGTGGCCGGCTGCACCGGCGGCAGCTCGGGCGTGGCTGGGCCGGGTACCAGCAACCAGGCGGCCTGGGCCAGCTGCCAGCCGATCAGGATGACCAGCAACAGCGACACCCAGCGCGGCAAGACGCGCGATGCCTCGGCCCAGAGCTGCGCCGGAGGCATGCGTGTCCACTGGTTCAGCCGGTCAGTTAAGGCAGCCACGAGACCCCATCGTCTTCAACACCCCGGTTGCGCCCGCCCTGCGGAGCGCAGGCATCGCTCGATAATACGCGGTGGATGGAGCGAGGCTCAAGCAATTGGCCGTGCTTCCCTGGAACCGGGCCGGCGCTATCGTGGTTACCCGAAAGTCAAGGGGTTGTCAGCGTCGGCAGCCGTCCCTATAAATGATGGTCATGTCGGACCCGGGTGAAAAGCAGGATCGGGGCATGGCCCTCGAGGAGGCGCGGCCGCAGGTCAAGCGGCCGCCGCTGTTCCGCGTGGTGATGCTCAACGACGACTTCACGCCCATGGAATTCGTGGTCGAGGTGCTGGAAAAGTTCTTCGGCCTCGACCGCACGCGGGCCACGCGCATCATGCTCGAGGTGCATACGCGTGGCCGCGGCGTTTGCGGCGTGTTTCCATACGACATCGCGGAGACCCGCGTGGTGCAGGTCACCGATTACGCCCGCCAGCATCAGCATCCGCTGATGTGCACGATGGAAGAGGCCTGATAAATGCTGAGCAGCGAACTGGAATTCTGTCTCAATGAGGCGTTCAGACGCGCCCGTGAGCAACGCCACGAGTTCATGACCGTGGAGCACCTGCTGCTGGCGCTGCTCGACGTGCCCGCGGCCATCGACATACTGAAGGCCTGCGGCGCCAACCTGACGCGGTTGCAGGACGAGTTGCGCGAGTTCATCGACGAGACGACCCCGCGCCTGGGTGAGAACGAGGAGCAGGACGTGCAGCCGACCCTGGGGTTCCAGCGCGTGCTGCAGCGGGCCGTGTTCCACGTCCAGTCGAGCGGGCGCAAGGAAGTCACCGCAGCCAACGTGCTGGTGGCCATTTTCGGCGAGAAGCAGTCGCATGCGGTCTACCTGCTCAGCCTGCAGGACGTTTCGCGCCTCGACGTCGTGAACTACATCTCGCATGGCCTCACCCGCGCCGGGGAGGAAGGCGAGGAGAAGCCTGAGAGCGTCGAGGCGGCCGAGGGCGAGAAGGATGCGGAGCCGGATGCGCTGGAGAAGTACGCCACCAACCTGAACAAGCTGGCGGCGGAGGGCAAGATCGATCCGCTCATCGGGCGCCAGCTCGAGATCGAGCGCACCGTCGAGATCCTGTGCCGCCGGCGCAAGAACAACCCGCTCTACGTGGGCGAGGCCGGCGTCGGCAAGACCGCCCTGGCCGAGGGCCTGGCGCTGATGATCGAGGAAGGGCGGGTGCCGGACGTGCTCAACGACGCCGTCATCTACGCCCTGGACATGGGCACGCTCGTTGCCGGTACCAAGTATCGCGGCGATTTCGAAAAGCGCCTCAAGGCCGTGCTCGCCGCCCTGCGCAAGAACCCCGGCGCGATCCTGTTCATCGACGAGATCCACACCGTGATCGGGGCCGGGGCGGCCTCGGGCGGGGTGATGGACGCCTCGAACCTGATCAAGCCGGTGCTGGCCAACGGGCAGCTGCGCTGCATCGGGTCGACCACCTACCAGGAATACCGCGGGATCTTCGAGAAGGACCACGCGCTGGCGCGGCGCTTCCAGAAGATCGATGTGTCGGAGCCGAGCGTCCCCGAGACGGTCGAGATCCTCAAGGGCCTGCAGTCGCGCTTCGAGGAGCACCACGGCGTCAAGTACAGCGAAGAGGCGATCAAGGCTGCGGCCGACCTTTCGGCGCGTCACATCAACGACCGTCACCTCCCGGACAAGGCCATCGACGTCATTGACGAGGCCGGCGCCAGCCTGCGCCTGCAGTCGCCGGACCCGGCCAGCGCGGTCGTGGATGTCGAGCTGATCGAGAGGATCGTCGCCAAGATGGCGCGCATACCGCCCAAGAGCGTGTCGGCCTCGGACAAGGACCTGCTCAAGAACCTGGAGCGCAACCTGAAGCTGGTCATCTACGGCCAGGACCAGGCCGTCGAAACCCTGTCTTCGGCGATCAAGATGGCGCGCTCCGGCCTGCGCGACGAGAACAAGCCGGTCGGCAGCTTCCTGTTCGCCGGCCCGACGGGCGTCGGCAAGACCGAGGTCACGCGGCAGCTGGCCATGGCGCTGGGCATCGAGCTGGTGCGCTTCGACATGTCCGAGTACATGGAGCGTCACACCGTGTCGCGCCTGATCGGCGCGCCGCCGGGCTATGTCGGCTTCGACCAGGGCGGCCTGCTGACGGAGGCCATCTCCAAGTCGCCGCATTGCGTGCTGCTGCTCGACGAGATCGAAAAAGCGCACCCGGAAGTGTTCAACCTGCTGCTGCAGGTGATGGACCATGGCACGCTGACCGACAACAACGGCCGCAAGGCGGACTTCCGCAACGTCATCATCGTCATGACGACGAATGCCGGCGCCCAGGAGATGAGCCGTGCCAGCATCGGCTTCACCGAGCAGGACCACACCACCGACAGCATGGAGGCGATCAAGAAGCTGTTCTCGCCAGAGTTCCGCAATCGCCTCGACGGCATCATCGAGTTCACGGCGCTGGATCCGAAGACCATCAGCCGGGTCGTGGACAAGCTCGTGGTGGAGCTCGAGGCGCAGCTGCAGGACAAGCTGGTGACGCTGGAGCTGGACGACGATGCGCGCGAGTGGATCGCCGCCAAGGGCTACGACCCGAGGATGGGCGCGCGCCCGATGGCGCGTGTGATCCAGGAGCACATTAAGCGGCCGCTCGCCGAGGAACTGCTGTTCGGCTCGCTGGTGGCAGGCGGGCACATCCGCGTGCGCCTGGATGCGGCGGCGGATCGGCTGGTGCTGGAGACCGAGGCGCTGGAGGCTGAGGAGACGGTCTAGGCGCGAATTTGCGCCCCTGCGGGATCAGCGGCCGCGGTAGACGATGCGGCCCTTGGACAGGTCGTAGGGCGTCAGCTCCACGGTGACCTTGTCGCCGGTGAGGATCCGGATGTAATGCTTGCGCATCTTCCCGGAGATGTGTGCGGTCACGATGTGGCCGTTGTCCAGTTCTACCCTGAACGTGGTGTTGGGCAGGGTCTCTACGACCTTGCCTTCCATCTGGATTGCGTCTTCCTTCGACATGCGGGGGTTAACTGCTCCGGTGCTGTGACCGCGCGCATTGTGCAGAAAGGCCGGCCCCATTTCAATGCGAGGCGGCCGGGGGCCTCACCTCGACCCGCTCGCGCGACCAGCAGTCCGGTCCCGGCGACGGCTCGGAAAGGCACTCCTCCAGCAGCGCCAGGAAGTCCCGCCGTGACAGGTTGCGTGCGCCCAGGCGGGCGAGATGGGCCGAGGGCAGCTGGCAGTCGATCATTCTCAGCCCGTGCGCCGGCAGCGCCGCGGCGAGGTGGACGAGGGCGATCTTGGACGCGTTGCTCACCCGGCTGAACATGGATTCGGCGAAGAATGCGCCGCCCAGGCTGACGCCGTACAGGCCGCCGACCAGCATGCCGTCGCGCCAGGTCTCCACGGAATGGGCATGGCCCAGCGCGTGGAGTCGCCCGTAGGCCGTCATCATCTCCGGGGTGATCCAGGTCCCCGGCTCCGGGTCGTCGAGACGGGCGCAGCCGCGGATCACGGCGCCGAAGTCGTTGTCGAACGAGGCCGTGAAGCTTCCCCGCGCCAGTTCGCGGCGCAAGCGGCGCGACACGTGGAGTTCTTGCGGCAGGATCACCGTGCGCGGGTCCGGCGACCACCAGAGTATCGGCTGGCCTTCTTCGTACCAGGGGAAAATGCCGCGGCGATAGGCCGCGAGCAGTCGCTGCGGCGAGAGATCGCCACCGGCGGCCAGGAGGCCGTTGGGTTCACGCAGGGCAGCTTGCGGCGGCGGGAAGGAGACCGGGCTGCCGGCCGGCCCCAGCCAGTGCAGGCCGCGGCTCACGTGGCTCCCGCATCGCGGCGGAAGGGCAGGTGCTGCGCGGCTGCCTCGATGTAGGCTGCGACGTGCTGGCGCTCGCGGGCCAGCCATGCCTCCACAGCGCGGGCGAAGGCCGGGTGCGCCAGCCAGTGGGCGGACCAGGTCGGGAC
Source organism: Thioalkalivibrio sp. XN279 (assembly GCF_011089885.1). NCBI lineage: Bacteria > Pseudomonadati > Pseudomonadota > Gammaproteobacteria > Chromatiales > Ectothiorhodospiraceae > Thioalkalivibrio > Thioalkalivibrio sp. XN279. Next base: position 38,201 of record NZ_JAANBD010000025.1, read on the forward strand.
CGGCCGGAAACCACGCCGCAGCTTGTGCTCGCCCTGGGCGCCGGGCTCGAAACGGTGGCAGCCCTCGGCCAGGGCGAGCTCGATCCCCTGGTAGAAACAGGTCTCGAAGTGCAGGCTGTGGTAGTCCTGCAGGCAGCCCCAGTAGCGCCCGTACAGCACGCCGCCGCCGAGGAAGAAGATTGCCGCAGCCACCGCCACGCCCTCCTTGCGCGCCAGCACCACGCGGATGTTCCCGGGCATGCGCTCCAGCAGGAGGGACCAGAACGCGGGCGGGAAGTAGGGCGCCATGCCCCGGCGCAGGAAGCTGGAGGCGTAGAAGTCGTAGACATCGTCCAGCAGGGTCCCGCCGATGTCTTCGCCGCGGAGCCACTCGAAGTGGATGCCGGCCTCCTGCACGCGGCGCCGCTCGCGACGGAATTTCTTCCGCTTCTCCGCGGTGAGCGCACCGAGGAAGCCCTCGAAATCGCCGTAGCCGTCGTCGAACCAGTGGAACTGGCAGTCCTGGCGCAGGCTCAGTCCGGCAGCGCCGAGGGCTTCGAGCTGGGGCTCGGCGGGCAGCAGCAGGTGGAGCGACGAGGCCCCGAGCTCGCCGGCCAGGCTGCGCGCGGCCTCCAGCAGCTGCACGGACGCCGCGGTCGTGTCAGCGGCCCCGGCGAGCAGCAAGCGCGGGCCGGGCACCGGCGTGAACGGCACTGCAGCCACCAGCTTCGGGTAGTACTCGAGCCCGGCCTGGCGATAGGCGTCGGCCCACGCGAAGTCGAACACGAACTCGCCCCAGGAATGGTCTTTCAGGTACAGGGGCAAGGCGCCGAGCGGCCGGCCGCCGTCCTCCAGCAGGAGGTGCTGCGGATGCCAGCCGGTGTCGGGGCTTACCGCGCCGCTGCGCTCGAGGGCCTCGAGGTAGTCCCAGCGCAGGAAAGGATTGTCCGGCCCGGCAAGGCGGTCCCAGTCGGCGCGCGGGACCTCGGCCAGCGAGTGCAGGATGCGCAGCTGCATGCCGGCGGCTCAGCCCGCCTGCGCGACCTCCAGGGGCGTGGTAAGCCCCGCGGTCTCCAGCCAGCGTTCAGCATCAAGCGCCGCCATGCAACCGGAGCCGGCGGAGGTCACGGCCTGGCGATAGATCGGGTCGGAGACGTCGCCGGCCGCGAACACGCCGGGCACGCTGGTGGCCGTCGCGTTGCCGCGGCTGCCGCTGGTGACCTTGATATAGCCGTGCTCCATCTCCAGCTGGCCCGCGAAGATGCCGGTGTTGGGCGTATGGCCGATGGCAACGAACATGCCGGTCACCTCGAGGTCCTGCGTGAGTTGCGGGTTCCTGGTGTTGCGCACGCGCACGCCGGTCAGGCCAGTCTCGTCGCCGAGCACCTCGTCGACCACGTGGTCCCAGAGCAGCGTGACGTTGCCGCCGGGGCCGGCCTTCTCGAACAGCTTTTGCTGCATGATCTTCTCGGCGCGCAGCGCATCGCGCCGGTGCACCAGGGTGACGTGCGAGGCCAGGTTGGAAAGGTACAGGGCCTCCTCCACGGCGGTGTTGCCGCCGCCGATCACGGCGACCGCCTGGTTGCGATAGAAGAAGCCGTCGCAGGTCGCGCAGGCGGACACGCCGCGGCCCTTGAACTTCTCTTCCGAGGGCAGGCCGAGGTAGCGTGCCGTGGCGCCCGTGGCGATGATCAGCGCGTCGCAGGTATAGCTGCCGCTGTCACCCTCGAGCAGGAAGGGACGCGAGCTAAGATTCACCTTGTGGATGTGGTCGAAGACGATCTCGGTCTCGAAGCGCTCGGCGTGCCTGCGCATCCGTTCCATCAGTTCGGGGCCCTGTACGCCGGCGTCGTCGCCGGGCCAGTTGTCGACGTCGGTGGTGGTCATCAGCTGGCCGCCCTGCTCGACGCCGGTGACCAGCACGGGACGCAGGTTGGCGCGCGCGGCGTAAACCGCTGCGCTGTAGCCGGCAGGGCCGGAACCCAGGATCAGGACCCGGCAGTGCTTGGGATCGCTCATGTATAATTCCGCCCTTGCGAGTTTTCCCTATGGTATGAGAAGCGACTGGCTCCGGCAAAGCGCGCCGGGCGGTCCGGGCCCGAGCATCCAGGAGTCAATCATGCGTATCGGTGTGCCGCGCGAGATCAAGCCGCTGGAGGGCCGCGTCGGGCTCATTCCGGCCGCCTGTGCCGAGTTGGTGCGTGCAGGTCACGAGGTCTTCATCGAGGCCTCGGCCGGAGTCAAGAGCGGTTATGCCGACCCCGCCTTCGAGGCGGTCGGCGTGCAAGTGCTGCCGGATGCGGCCGAGGTATACGGCCGCGCCGAGATGATCGTCAAGGTGAAGGAGCCGATCGAGGGGGACCTGGCCCTGCTGCGCAAGGACCATCTCCTGTTCTGCTACCTGCACCTGGCGGCCCTGCCGGCGCTGACCGAGCGCCTGTGCCAGATCGGCTGCACCGCGGTGGCGTTCGAGACTGTCGAGGACGAGCGCGGGCGGCTGCCGCTGCTCGCACCCATGAGCGACATCGCCGGGCGGCTGTCGATGCAGGTTGCGACCCACCTGCTGCACCAGCCCCAGGGCGGCAAGGGCATCCTGCTCGGCGGCGTGCCGGCGGCCAAGCGGGGCAAGGTCGTGGTGCTCGGCGGCGGCGTCGCCGGGAGCAACTCCGCGATCATCGCGGCCGGGCTCGGGGCCGAGGTCACGATCTTCGACATGGACCGCGACAAGCTGGTGGCGGCGCGCGCCATCGGGCCGAACGTGACCGGGCTGTACCCGCACACGCATGACGTCGCCGATGCCGTGGCGCAGGCGGACATCGTCGTCGGCTCGGTGCTGGTCACCGGCGAGCGCGCACCGCACGTGGTGAGCGCGGAGATGGTGCAGGCCATGCAGCCGGGCAGCGTGATTGCCGACATCTCGGTGGACCAGGGCGGTTGCGTCGAGACCACGCGCCCCACCACCTGGGAAGATCCCACCTACATCGAGCATGGCGTGGTGCATTTCACGGTGACGAACATGCCCGGCGCCGTGCCGCGCACTTCGTCCCAGGCCTTGTCGGCGGCGATTGCGCCGTATGCCATGCGGCTCGCGGCCGGCAACTGGCGCCAGGTGCCTTCCCTGCAGAAGGGTATCAACGTGGACGCCGGCGAGGTTGTCCACCCGGCGCTTTTCAAGTAGCTTTAGAAAATAAAAACATATAGTTGCGTAATTTAATTCAAGTGGAATCAGCGATTGAGCAAGGCGACTGAGACCAAGCCCAGCCTGATGGGCCTGTCCGTCGGGCGGGCGGCCCGGGAGGGTGCCTTGTGGATCGGCTGGGCGCTGGCGCTGATCCTGCTCTGGGCGCTGGCCAGTTACAGTCCGGCGGACCCGGGCTTTGCCTCCACCGGGGCGGGCGGCGAGATGAGCAACGCCGCCGGGCCGGCCGGCGCCTGGGTCTCGAGTTTTCTTTACGTCCTGTTCGGTCACCCGGCTTACCTGTTCCCGGTCCTGCTGGCGGGCGCGGGCTGGTTCATTTCCCGCGGCGGCTCGGCCGCCGACCTGCCGGAGAGCCGCGTGCTGGCACTGCGCGGCGGCGGGTTCCTGGTGACGCTGGCTGCGAGCTGTGGTCTCGCCACGCTGCATTTCGCCGGCAACGGCCTGCCCGAGACGGCAGGCGGGATCCTCGGCCAGCTGACCGGCCTCGGCCTCGCCGCGGTGCTCAGTTTCCTCGGCGCGACCTTGCTGCTTCTGGCGCTGTGGCTTGCCGGCGTGTCCCTGTTCACCGGCGTGTCCTGGCTCGCAGTCATGGACCGGGTCGGACGGCTGACGCTCGCCGCCGGGGCCGCCCTGCAACAGGGCATCGAGAACATTCGCGACCGGATCGCCGGGCGCAAGGCGGCACAGGCCCGGCAGGAATCGGTGGAGCGCAAGAAGCGCAGCGTGGTGCGCAAGGCGCCGCCGCGCATCGAGCCGGTGCTGGCGCCGGTCGAGAAGAGCGAGCGGGTGGAGAAGGAACGCCAGGTGCCGCTGTTCGAGACGCCGGCGCCGGGCGAGATCCCGCCGCTCGGCCTGCTGGACGAGGCGCCGCCGAAAGTGGGCGGCTACTCGGACGAGGCCCTCGAGGCCATGTCGCGCCTGGTGGAACTGAAGCTGCGCGATTTCGGCGTCGAGGTCGAGGTCGTGGCGGTCCATCCCGGGCCGGTGGTGACGCGCTTCGAGCTGGCCCCGGCGCCGGGCGTGAAGGTCAGCCAGATCAGCAATCTCGCCAAGGACCTGGCGCGGGCGCTGTCCGCGATCGCGGTGCGCGTGGTCGAGGTCATACCCGGCAAGCCGACGGTGGGCCTGGAGATTCCCAACGAGCGGCGCGAGCTGGTCACGCTCGGCGAAATCCTCACCTCGCGCGCCTACGACGAGATGAAGTCGCCGCTGGCGCTGGCGCTGGGCAAGGACATCGGCGGGGCACCGACGGTCGCGGACCTGGCGCGCATGCCCCACCTTTTGATCGCCGGCACCACCGGCTCGGGCAAGTCGGTGGCCATCAACGCCATGGTGCTGTCGCTGCTCTACAAGGCCACGCCCGAACAGGTGCGGCTGATCATGGTGGACCCGAAGATGCTCGAGCTCTCGGTGTACGAGGGCATCCCGCACCTGCTGTCGCCGGTGGTGACGGACATGAACGAGGCCGCCAACGCGCTGCGCTGGTGCGTGGCGGAGATGGAGCGGCGCTACCGCCTCATGGCCGCGCTCGCGGTGCGCAACATCGGTGGTTTCAACCGCAAGCTGAAAGAGGCCGAGCAGCGCGGCGAGCCGCTGCGGGATCCGCTGTTCAAGCCGGAAGACCATATCGAGGGCACGGAGGCGCCGTTGCTGACCCCGCTGCCGTTCATCGTCGTGGTGATCGACGAGCTCGCCGACCTGATGATGGTGGTGGGCAAGAAAGTCGAGGAGCTGATCGCGCGCCTGGCGCAGAAAGCGCGCGCCTCGGGCATCCACCTCATCGTCGCCACGCAGCGGCCGTCGGTGGACGTGATCACCGGCCTGATCAAGGCCAACATTCCCTCGCGTATCGCCTTCCAGGTCTCCGCCAAGGTGGATTCCCGCACCATCCTCGACCAGATGGGCGCGGAGAGCCTGCTGGGTCATGGCGACATGTTGTTCCTGCCGCCCGGGACCGGCGTGCCGCAGCGCGTGCACGGCGCCTTCGTGTCGGATGCCGAGGTGCTGCGGGTGGTCAAGCACCTCAAGGCGGCCGGGCCGCCGGTGTATCTCGACGAGGTGCTGGAAGGACCGTCCCAGCCTGTGCCGGGGCTGTCGCCCCAGGCCGGCGGCGGCATCATGGACGACGGCGAGCAGGACCCGCTCTACGACGAGGCGGTGCGCATCGTCACCGAGACCCGCAAGGCCTCGATCTCGGGCGTGCAGCGGCGCCTCAAGATCGGCTACAACCGGGCCGCGCGCCTGGTCGAGACCATGGAGGAGGCCGGGCTGGTCGGGCCGCTGCAAACCAACGGCAGCCGCGAAGTGCTGGCGCCGCCGCCGCCGGAGGATTGAAGCGGGAGCTTTCCCGGCTCCGCGCGGTCGAATCGACAATGGACAGGATCAGCATGATGCGTCGTTTTCCCTGCTTTGCATGCGCCGCACTGGCGTTGCTCGCGGTGGCTGCCGCGTGGGCGCCCGCTGCGGCCCGCGCCCAGGACGTCCCCGGGACGGAGCAGCCTTCCCGTGCGCCGGAGTTGCTGCGAGCCTTTCTCGCCGAGACGGTCACGCTCGAGGCCGCTTTCAGCCAGGTGCTGCTGGAGGCTGACAGCCAGCACACCCAGGTCAGCACCGGGCGCTTCTACCTGCATCGACCGCAGCGCTTCCGCTGGGACTACGAGGCCCCGGTGCCGCAACTGGTGGTGGCCGACGGGGAGAACCTCTGGCTCTACGATCCCGACCTCGAGCAGGCCACGATGCGCCGGCTCGACGATGGCCTGTCCAGCACGCCGGCGATGCTGTTGTCCGGCGACGGCTCGCTGGATGACTCTTTTCGCATCGGCGCTGCGTACCGCGAGGATGGCTTCGACTGGGTGGAGCTGGCGCCGCTCTCCGGCGAGGCCGATTTTGCCGGCGTGCGCGTGGGCTTCGTCGATGGGGTGCTGGCGTCGATGGAGCTGATCGACGCGCTGGGGCAGACGACCATCATCCGCTTCGAGGAGGTGGTGGTGAACGAGCCCCTGGACGCCGCCTTGTTCCAGTTCGTGCCGCCGCCGGGGGCTGACGTCATCCGCGACGCGGGATACTGATGATCGCCCGCCTGGTCATGGCCTGGCGCCTGCTCGCCTGGGGCATGGCGCTCGCGATCCTCGTCGGCAGCTTGTGGCCGAGCATGCCGTCCGTGGCCGGCGGAATCTCCGACAAGCTGCTGCATTTCCTCGCCTACGCGGCGCTGGCGCTGGTGTTTGCCGCGGCTTTCAGCCGTCGCCACTGGCTGGCCATCGCCCTGGGACTGGCCGTGTTCGGCGCCCTCATCGAGATGCTGCAGCACTGGCTGCCCGGCAGGCGCGCGGGGGAATGGATGGACCAGGCGTCGAACCTCGGCGGCATCGCGGTGGGGCTGACGCTCGCGCTGGCGGTGCCGCATCGCTGGCGCCGCAAGCTGGACCGCGTGCTCGGCCGTCCGGAGGGCGTGGCGTGATGGCGCGCGGCGAGAGCGGGGCGGACATGCGCCCGCTGGCGGATCGCATGCGTCCACGTTCCCTGGCCGAGTATGCCGGGCAGGCGCACCTGGTCGGCAGCGGGCGGCCGCTGGCGCACGTGGTGGCCGGGCGCGGGCTGCATTCCATGGTGCTGTGGGGTCCGCCCGGCAGCGGCAAGACCACGCTGGCGCGCCTGGTGGCGGGCCAGTACGAAGCGGAGTTCATCGCGCTGTCCGCGGTGCTGGCCGGCGTCAAGGACGTGCGCGCCGCGGTGGAGCGGGCCCAGGCGCTGCAAGCCGAGGGCCGGCGCACGGTGCTGTTCCTCGACGAGGTGCATCGCTTCAACAAGGCCCAGCAGGATGCCTTCCTGCCCTGGGTCGAGGACGGCACGCTGACGTTCATCGGCGCCACCACCGAGAATCCCAGCTTCGAGCTCAACAGCGCCCTGTTGTCGCGCGCCCGCGTGTACGTGCTCAAGGCGCTGTCGCAGGAGGCCCTGCTGGCCATCCTGCGCCAGGCGCTGGGCGACACGGAGCGCGGCCTCGGGCCGCGGGCCCCGGTGCTGAGCGATGAGCAGCTTGCCGCGATTGCCGAGGCCGCCGACGGTGATGCCCGGCGCGCCCTGAATCTCCTCGAGCTGGCCGCGGACCTCGCCGACGCCGCGCAGGCCGATGGGGAGCCGCCCCACGGGGCGCGCGAGCTCGACGAGGCGACATTCGCAGCCCTGCTCTCCGGCGGGTACCGGCGTTTCGACAAGCGCGGCGAAGCCTTCTACGACCAGATCTCGGCGTTGCACAAGTCGGTGCGCGGCACCGATCCCGATGCCGCACTGTACTGGCTCGCGCGCATGATCGACGGCGGCTGCGACCCGGTCTACATTGCGCGGCGCGTGGTGCGCATGGCGAGCGAAGACATCGGCAACGCCGATCCCCGCGGCCTGGCGCTGGCCCTGGATGCGTGGGACGCCTACGAACGTCTCGGCAGTCCCGAAGGCGAACTGGCGCTGGCGCAGGCGGTGGCCTACCTGGCGTGCGCGCCGAAAAGCAACGCCGTTTACCGTGCCTGGGGCCAGGCGCAGGCGGACGCGGCGAAACTGGGTTCATTGCCGGTGCCGCTGCACCTGCGCAACGCGCCGACGCGCCTGATGAAGGAGCTAGGCTACGGGCGCGACTATCGGTACGCCCACGACGAGGCCGGCGGGTTCGCAGCGGGCGAGCAGTATTTCCCGGACGAGATGCAGCCGCGACGCTATTACGAGCCGCCGCCGCGCGGGCTGGAGTTGAAGATCGGCGAGAAGCTCGCCAAGCTGCGCGAGGAATCCGCCGCCGCACGGCAACGGCGCGGCGCCAAGGAAGAGAAGAAGGACTGACATGCTCGATCCCAAGCTGTTGAGGAATGACCTCGAAGGCACGGCCCGCGCCCTGGCGCGGCGCGGCTATGAACTGGACACTGCGCGCTTCGCGGGCCTGGAGGCGCGGCGCAAGAGCCTGCAGGTGCAGGCGGACGAGTTGCGCAACGAGCGCAACACGCGGTCCAAGGCCATCGGCCGCGCCAAGGCATCCGGCGAGGACGTGACGCCGTTGCTGGCCGAAGTGGCCGACCTGGGCGATCGGCTGAAGGGGGCGGAGACGGCGCTGGCGGAGGTCCAGGCAGAGCTGGAAGCGGGGCTCTACGACCTGCCCAACTTGCTCGATGCGAGCGTGCCGGACGGCGCGGATGAAAACGCCAACCTGGAGGTGCGGCGCTGGGGCGAACCGCGCAGTTTCGACTTCGTGGCGAGGGACCATGTCGACCTGGGGCTGATCGATTTTGAGGCGGCCGCGAAGATTTCCGGCGCGCGTTTTGCCGTGATGCGGGGGTACGTCGCGCGCCTGCACCGGGCGCTGATCCAGTTCATGCTCGACCTGCACACCAGCGAGCATCGCTACACGGAGATCTACGCGCCTTACATTGTCAACGGGCAGAGCCTGGTCGGCACCGGCCAGCTGCCGAAGTTCCGCGCCGACCTGTTTGCCCTGGAGGGCGAGCAGGATTTCTATCTCATCCCCACGGCCGAAGTGCCCGTGACCAACCTCGTGCGGGGAGAGATCCTGCCGGCCTCAGAACTGCCCCTGCGCATGACCGGGCACACGCCGTGCTTCCGTTCGGAGGCCGGCGCCTATGGCAAGGACACGCGCGGCATGATCCGCCAGCACCAGTTCGAGAAGGTCGAGCTGGTGCAGGTGGTGCGGCCGCAGGATTCGATGGCGGCGCTGGAAGAGCTCACCGGCCACGCCGAGCGCGTGCTGCAGCTGCTGGAGCTGCCGTACCGCGTCATGCTCCTGTGCAGCGGCGACACCGGCCAGGCCTCGATGAAGACCTACGACCTCGAGGTCTGGCTCCCCGGCCAGCAGCGGTACCGCGAGATCTCGTCCTGTTCCAACTGCGGCGACTACCAGTCGCGGCGCATGCTGGCGCGGTGGCGCAACCCCGAGACCGGCAAGCCCGAGCTGGTGCACACGCTGAACGGCTCCGGCGTGGCGGCCGGGCGCGCGCTGGTCGCGGTGCTGGAAAACTACCAGCAGGCCGACGGCTCAGTCGTGGTGCCGGACGTGCTGCAGCCCTGGATGGGCGGCGTCGAGGTCATTCCAGCCGTGGCCAGCTAGGGACGCCCGGAATTCGAGCCGAGGGGCGCGAGGCCGAAATCCGCCGCGCGCGCAGCGAGGGCGAGCAGACCGGCAACAGTGAGTGAATCGGTGATGCGGCCGTCGAGGGCGGCATGCACCGCCTCCTGCCAGGGCACCGTGATCACCCACAATTCCTCGCTCGCCTCGGGGGCCATCGCGCCTTCCGTCAGCTCGCGGGCGAGGAACACCGTGCCGACCTCGTCAGTGACCGAGTTGGAGAGCTGCACCTGCGGTAGCAGCAGCTCCCAGTGCTCGGCCGTGAGCCCGGTTTCTTCCTGCAGTTCGCGCCGTGCGCCGTCCAGCAGGTTGGCCTCCAGCGGCACGCCGCCCATCGGCAACTCCCAGGTGAATTCGTCGACGGCATAGCGGTGCTGGCCTACCAGCCACACCCGCCCATCCGGCTCCAGCGGCAGGATGCCGACCGCCCGGTTGCGGAAGGAAATAATGCCGTAGTCGAAGTGGCGCCCGGCGCGGCCGTTCCAGGCCTGGTCTTCGAAGATGGTGAAGAAGGGATTGGCGAAGCGCTGCGCCCGGCTGTCGCGACGCCAAGGTGTTTCGGCGAGGGGCGAGCCGTCCGGTCGTGCGGCGGGCGCGTGCTTGAGTTCCTTGCGGGCAAAGCGGTCCATGATGCTCCCGGTTTCCTGGCATGGGGCGTTCACCCCATTTAACACTGGCGTGGTGCAACTACCTTGATGATAGGGGTGGATTTTACCCCTGGCCCCGCTCCGGTGGCCCAACGTGCAGCACATGGTCGCTGCCGGCAGTCCCACGGGGGTGGACGGACTGGATCTCGAGCCTCGAGGAGGCTGGCCATGAACACATTCAAGCAGACAACGAGGAAACTGGTGCTGCTGAGCTGCGCCGCGCTCTTCAGCGCCATGGTGTGGGCAGCGCCCCCGGAGGGGGCGGGGGGTGGCGGCGGTAACCGGCCGCCAGGACATGGCGAGGAAACACAGGGCAATAATCTGTCGTTTCCGGCCCTTGCGGTAGACGGCTACCCGATCACCGCCATCGAGGGTGTGCAGCACACCGTGCCTTTCACGGGTCCTTACACGGGATTGAGCGTGGAAGAGATTGCCACATTGGAAGCCAGTGGCCCGTGGTACGCCCAGAAGACCGACGGCAACACCTGGCAGGCCGACTACCTGACGGACCAGACCGTCGAAGTCACCTACGTCGACTGGGGTGACGTCATCGAGTCGGTCAACCCCAAGGTCGGACGGCCGTTCCGTGTTGAGGTACAGCTCTACAAGCTGCTCCACGAGTGGGCGGACTTTGATGGCACCAACGGCATGACGGGCTACCTCATGGCCATGCTCGCGAATCCCAGCAGCCCTGACGAGGTGCAGGGTAACAACAAGGTCACATACAACGGTAACCTCGCCACGGTCGTGTCCAACCTGTGGAAGCTGCGGATCCAGAAGTGCGGCGATGCGATTCCGAGCCGTGAGGACAACGACCTGTACTGGAACGTAGACCGGTGGGTGTCACCCTCAATCACCTGCACGGACGAGCCGATCTCCTTCGCCGTCGAGCTGAACGTCGGCGGCAAGCTGATCTATGGCGCCTCGACGGGCGGCTGGAAGGTGAAGAGTGCGGGCTGGTATCGCATCACCTTCTACGGTCCGCCAGGCACCAACCTGAGCCTGAAGGATGCCGTCGTCGCCAACTACGACGACTTCAAGGCGGCACCGGAGCCGGTGCTTGCGGCTGAGGAGGATGAGACGGGTGCGGCGACGCCGGTGGTGGATAGCTTCAATAACATCAGCTACGTCGACGTCCTGGCAGTCGCCAGTGGCGGTGGCGGTGGTGGCGGCAAGCCGAAGGCGCCCAAGAGCAACAACGGCAAGAAGGGCCTGAACAAGTAGCTTCGGCGCGCCATGACGCAAACAAAAGGGGCGCACCCCGGAGGGTGCGCCCCTTCCTTATCGGGCACCCGAGCGCTTACTCGTCGCTGAACACGCCGAGCAGGTGCAGCAGGCTAGTGAACAGGTTGTAGATGCTCACGTACAGCGTGACGGTCGCCATGATGTAGTTGGTCTCGCCGCCGCGCACGATCTCGCTGGTCTGGTACAGGATCAACCCGCCCATGGCCAGCACGAACATGCCGGACACGGCCAGCGACAGCGTCGGCATGTTGAACAGCAGCGCCACGATGCCGAGGATGAAGGCGCCGAGGATGCCGACGAACAGGAAGCCGCCCATGAAGCTGAAGTCGCGCTTGCTCTTGATGGCGTAGGCAGACAGTCCGACGAACACCGCGCCGGTGGTACCGAGGGCGGTCATCACCACCTGGTTGCCGTTGGGCAGCATGGTCAGGTACAGGTTGATGATGGGACCCAGCGTCAGGCCCATGAACCCGGTCAGGGCGAACACGAACAGCAGGCCCATCGCGCTGTTGCGCGTCTTCATGGTCGCGAACAGCAGTCCGAAGTAACCCGCCAGGACGATGAAGGGATTCAGCGGCGGCATGTTGGTGAACATCGCGATGCCGGCCGTGAAAGCGCTGAACAGCAGCGTCGCGGCGAGCAACAGGTAGGTGTTCTTGAGGACCTTGTTGGTCTCGAGGACGCCCGGCTGGGCGATCGAGGTGTAGGTCGTACGGGCTGGCTCCATGGGGGTCGGCCTCTCCTGTCATGTTGGATGAAAACTGGACGCAGTCTAGCAGACCGCTGCCGGGCTCCGAAGTTCCGGGCGCCCGGCCGGAACTGGCCTCCACAGTCCGGACCGCGACGGGGTGGATTGTGGAGGATTCCACCATTGCCTGCCATACGTACCATAATCAGCCCCATGGACCACCGAGACCCCGTGCCCAGTCCAGACGTGACGCCGCCGAGCCAGGGCGGGCAGGTCGCCGCCGAGCTTGTGCCCGGCGCGGAGGACGGGGGCACATTGAGCGCCCGGGGTGAATGGGTCCTGGACAACGTCGAGCAGCTCAACGCAAGGGTCGATGCGTTGGCCAGCGGGGCCGGCAAGCTGGATGCCAGCGGTATCACGCGGCTGGACGCCTCTGGCGCGCTGCTGCTGGAGCGCCTGTTGTGCCACACCGGCCAGGATGCGGCCGGCGCCGGGCTCAGCGGACAGTGGCGCGTGCTGTTCGAGGCCGTGGATACGGCCTGCGACGACACCCGGGCGCCGGCACCGGTCTACGAGCCCCCGTGGCGGCAGATTCTCGGGCGGATCGGCCGGGCCACCGTCGAAGTGGCCCAGAGCACGCGCGAGCTGCTTGGCTTCCTGGGAATCACCGTGCACCGCCTGGGCCGGACCGTGCTGCAGCCCAGGCGATTCAGGTTCACCTCGACCGTGCACCACATGGAGGCGACCGGGCTGGATGCGGTGCCCCTGCTGATCCTGCTCAGCAGCCTGGTCGGCGCGGTGGTCGCGTACCTGGGCGCCACCGTGCTGCGCGACTTCGGCGCGGAACTGTTTGTCATCGACCTGGTGACTTTTGCCTTCGTGCGCGAATTTGGCGTGCTGCTGGCGGCCATCCTGCTGGCCGGGCGCACCTCCAGCGCGTTTTGCGCGCAGATCGGCATGATGAAGCTGCGCGAGGAGATCGATGCGATCCGCACCCTGGGTCTCGACGAGATCGAGGTGCTGGTCCTGCCGCGCCTGGTCGCCTTGCTCATCACGTTGCCGCTGCTGGCCTTCATCGCGACTCTCAGCGGCCTGTTCGGCGGGTTCGTGGTCTCGGTCGTGTCGCTGGACATCACCCCGAGCATGTTCCTGGACCGGCTGGAACAGACCATCACCCTGCGCCATTACCTGGTCGGCATGATCAAGGCGCCGATCTTTGCCGTAGTGATAGCGCTGATCGGCTGCATGGAAGGCCTGAGGGTCTCCGGCACCGCGCAGTCGGTAGGGGAGCACACCACCACGGCCGTGGTGCGCAGCCTGACGATGGTCATCATCCTGGATGCGATCGCCGCGATCTTCTTCATGGAGATCGGCTGGTGAGCGCGGCGGCCATGAAGCAGGACGCCGAAGCAGTGATTCGGGTGCGCGGGCTGGAGACCCGCTTCGGCGCGGACGTGATCCACCGCGCGCTGGACCTCGATGTCCACCGCGGCGAGATCCTGGGCGTGGTCGGCGGGTCGGGTACCGGCAAATCAGTGCTGATGCGTGCCATTCTCGGCCTCCTACGTCCCAGCGGCGGCTCCATCGAAGTGTTCGGACAGCGCCTCGAAGACACCGAGGACGCGCAACGGATCATGTCGCGCCGGGCCGGGGTCCTGTTCCAGGACGGCGCGTTGTTTTCCTCGCTGACCGTGCTCGAGAACGTCGAGCTGCCCCTGAAAACCCACCGGCCAGACATCTCCCGGCAACTGCGGCGCGACCTGGCGCGCTCCAAGATCCAGCTGTCCGGGCTGCCCGACTCGACCGGCGCGAAGATGCCCGCCGAGCTGTCCGGCGGCATGCGCAAGCGCGCAGCCCTGGCGCGGGCGCTGGCGCTGGAACCGGAGCTGCTGTTTCTCGACGAACCGACCGCCGGGCTGGATCCGATCGGCGCAGCGGATTTCGATCGCCTGTTGCACACGCTGCAGCGCGCCCTCGGCCTCACGGTGTTCCTGATCACCCACGACCTCGATACGCTTTACTCCATCTGCGACCGCGTGGCAGTGATCGCCGACGGCAAGATCCTGGCCGCCGCGCCGCTGGGCGAAATCGAAACACTCGAGCATGAATGGATAAGGGACTACTTCCACGGGCCGCGCGCGCGCGCGGTCCGGGAACGCGAGCCTGCCACGAGCTGAAGGACACGGTATGGAAACAAGAGCCAATTACGTTGTCATCGGCGCATTCACCCTCGCCGCCGCAATCGCGGCGGTGGCGTTCGGCTTTTTCGCCGCGAACTACGCCGCCGACAGCGCGTGGAACAGGTACCAGGTCCTGTTCGAGGAATCGGTCATCGGCCTGTCTGACGGCAGCCCGGTGCTGTACAACGGCGTCAGCATCGGGCGCGTCACCGACATCGAGCTGGATCCCGCCGACATCCGCCAGGTGATCGTAACGATCGAGGTCGAGGCGGGTGTGCCCATACACAAGGACTCCGTGGCCACTATCCGGCTGACCGGGCTGACCGGCACTGCTGCGATCCAGCTGAGCGGCGGGACTCCCGGCAGTCCGCTGCTGCCTCCGGGCATCGGAGAAGGACACCGTATCCGGGCGATGGCCTCGCCATTCACCCGGCTGCTGGAGTCCTCCGAAGGCATCACCGTGACCGCCAACAAGGTGGTCAAGCAGCTGGACGCATTGCTCAGCGACGCCAATATCCAGCGCATCGACAGGACGCTGGCCTCGCTGGAGCAGTTCAGCAGTTCGCTCGCGAGCCCGGACAGCGAACTGGCTCGCCTGATGGAGAACATGGCCGAGGCCAGCGAATCGCTGCCCGGGTTGCTGGTCGAGCTGCAGGCCACGACTGTGCGCTTCGAGGAAGTCCTTGCCGGTATCGACCAGGGCCTGCTCGAGGACCTGCCCGAGCTGAAAGAACGCCTCGGTGCCACACTGAGCAACCTCGAGTCGCTGTCCGGCCGCGTCGACAGCATCTTGGCGAGCAACCAGGGCGAGCTCAGCCGGATCGGCGGCGCCGGGATGCGCGAGATCGCGGGCAGCATGGAGTCCTTGCGAGGCCTGGTGCGCGACCTGTCCCAGCTCGTGCGCCAGATCGATAACGACCCCACGCGCTTCCTGAGCGGCGGCGAACGACCCGAGGAGTATCCGACCCGATGATCCCCGCTAACAGAAATCCCTGGACGTCTGCCGCGGCCGTGCTGGCGGCGGCGATGGTCGTGAGCGCCTGCTCCATCCTTCCTCGCAGCGACCCGGTGCAGCTGCTCGATCCCCGGCTAGCGGCGCCCGTCGAGGTGAGCGAAGGGCTGGAATGGACATTGAATGTGGCGCTGCCCGAGACCGACCCGGCACGCGACTCGACGCGGGTGCTGGTGCGCACCTTGGAAGGCCGGCTGCAGGTGCATCCCAGCGCGCGTTGGGTGGCCCCGGCGCCGGCGCTGTTGCGCACGTTGCTCGTTCGTTACTTGCGCGACGGCGGGATGCTATCCCAGGTGGGGGCAGGCGCGGGGGGCATGGACCGGACGCTGGCGCTGGACCTGCGGCATTTCGAGCTGAACGAGACCGCGGCCGGGCAGCTGGAAGCCCGGATCAGGATCGAGGCCCGCCTCTACGACGGCCGCGCTGCGACGCTGCTTGCGCGGCGGATGTTCGAGGCCCGGCAGCCGGCGCGCTCCGCACAAGCCAGTGATGTCCTGGCCGGGTTCGAGGCGGCGCTGGGCGAAATCATCCCCGCGCTGGCGGGCTGGGTCACGGGTTACGTGCCGCCCGAAGAGGACGTGGCGCGGGAGTGATGGCGCAGGGGAGGGATGCGCCGCCCCTGCGGGACGGCATCTCCGCCGGTTATTACTTCGAGGGCTCGACTCGCGCTTGCGCGAGGGCGTCGTTTTACGACGACGATCCGCATGACCGCTCGCTCGCGGGCGGCAATCCCTGGTCGGGTACGGGGTCGAATCTGGCGGAGAGGGAGGGATTCGAACCCTCGAAGGTGTCGCCACCTTGCCGGTTTTCAAGACCGGTGCATTCAACCGCTCTGCCACCTCTCCGAGGGGCGCATTGTCCATGGGCGCCGGGGGCGACCGCAAGCAACCGGCGGGCGCGGGCAGGCGATGGCTTGAATGGCCGCGTATGATGACGGAGAGTTTCTCATCGGACCGCAGCGCCAGAATCCATGCAACAGATACGCATACAGCTACAGGGCCCCGGCGGGGGGCCGGGCAAGCCGCCCGGGCTGCTGGCCCGCATCTTGTTCAGCATCCTCGCGGTCATCCTGCTGGTGTCCGCGGCCTTCCTGGGGGCGATGTTCTTCCTCGCCGCGCTCGGTGTTTTCTTCGTCGTGTCGATCGTCGTCGCCGTGCGGCTGTGGTGGGCACGACGGCAGATCGAGGCGGCGATGCGCCGGGGCGAGGCGCCGGGACAGCGTCCTGGGCCGCAGGGTTCGGAGCCGCGGCAGCGCGGTCGCGACCGTAGTTCGACTGTCATCGACGGCGAATACCGTGTCATGAAAGAAGAGCGCGAGGACACGCGCGGGCGCGACGGCGAGGCACAGTGACATGGCGACGCTCAAGAAGGACCACCGGGGACTGAGACGGCGGCCGCTCTACACGCCGCTGGCCATCGTCATCGTCTCGGTACTGGCAGCGCTCCTGGTGGGCGCCTGGCTGGTCGCCTCGTGGGGCACCACCACCGTGGTGCTGGTGCGCCACGGTGAACGGATACAGCAGGAGGGCGACTCGCCCCTTTCGCCGGCCGGCGAGGCGCGCGCTGCGGCGCTGGCGCGGATGCTGCAAACGGCGGGCCTGGACGCCATCTATGTCACCCAGGCGCTGCGCACCCAACAAACGGCTGCGCCGACGGCGCAGGCCACCGGCCTGGAGCCGCGCGTTATCCCGGCGGATAATCACGGCAGGCTGCTGCGACGCCTGAAGTGGCGCCACCGCGGCGACGTGGTGCTGGTGGTGGGACACAGCAACACCGTGCCGCTGATTGCTGACGGGCTGGGGGCGCCGATCGACGTCATCGCGGCGGACGAGTATTCCGGCTTCTGGATCATCACGTACTCCCGGCTGCGCGGGACGAGACTGCTGGCGCTGCGGTACTAGCCATGCGCATGCCGCACACGCTCGCGCTCCTGTTCGCGATGATGCTGCTTGCGCTGGTGATGACCTGGACGCTGCCGCAGGGCGAGTTCGAGACAGCGCTGAACGCGCAGGGCAGGGCGGTGGTGGTGCCGGGCACTTTCACGCTCGCCGCGGAGCGCACCTGGCTGCCGCCCTGGGTGGTGTTCACGGCCGTGCCGCGGGCGCTGGCGGATGCCCAGGTGATCATCTTCTTCCTGCTCATCGTCGGCGGCACCATCGCGGTGCTGCGGGCCACCGGCGCCATGGACGCGCTGCTCGGCGCCATCCTGCGGCGCATCGGCCACAGCCCGGGGCTGCTGATCGGCATCGGCCTGGCGCTGTTCGCGCTGGGCTCGGGGACGCTGGGCGTGTCCACCGAGTACATCCCTTTCGCCGCCATGCTGGTGGGCCTGTGCGTGGCAATGCGGCTGGACGCCATGACCGCCATGGGCATCATGATTGGCGGCTACTGCATCGGCTACGGCGTCGCCACCATCAATCCCTACACCGTGCTGGTGGCCCAGGGCGTGGCGGACCTGCCGCCTGCCTCGGGGATCGGCTACCGCCTGGCGCTGTTCATCCCCTTCGTCGCCATCGGCGTGCATCACACCTGGCGCTACGCGCAGCGGGTGCGGCGCTCACCGGAGGCCAGCCTGGTGGCCGGCGTGCCGGAGGCGCAGCCGGGCCCGCCCGCAGAGTACCCCGCCCTGGAGTCCCGGCACCTCGCCATCCTCGGGCTCACCGGGCTCGCCCTGGCAGGCATGGTCTACGGCATCCTCGTGCAGGGGTGGTACCTGGTCGAGGCCGGCGCGGTCTGGCTCGGGCTGGGGCTGGCGGCCGGGCTTATCGGCCGGCTCGGGGCCGACGCCACGGCGCGCCATTTTGCCTCCGGCGCGGCTGCGCTCGCGGTCGTGGCGCTGCTGGTCGGTTTCGCGCGCGGGATCGGGGTGATCCTCGAGGACGGCCGCGTGCTGCACACCATCGTGCACGGCATCTCGCTGCCCCTGCAGCAGCTTGGACCCGAGCTGTCCGCGGTGGGCATGATGCTGGTGCAGGCGGTGATCAACCTGTTCGTGCCCTCGGGCAGCGGCCAGGCCTTCGTCACCATGCCGATCATGGCGCCGGTGGGGGATATCGTCGGCATAAGCCGCCAGGTGGCAGTGCTGGCGTTCCAGTTCGGCGACGGCTTCGCCAACCTGGTGGTGCCGACCAACGTGGTGCTGATGGCGATCCTCGGGGTCGTGGGCGTGCCCTACGATCGCTGGATGCGCTTCGCCTGGCCGCTGTTCCTGAAGCTGATGGCGGCCGGCGCGCTGGCGCTGGTGCTGGCGGTGCGGATCGGCTACGCCTGAGCCGGGGCCTTTTCAGCCAGGGCCAGCAGATGCCGACCGTAGCTCGCCACGTCGTCCCAGTCGGTGTAATCGATCACCGTGCTGCGGTCGGTGGGGCCGTGGGTGAACTTCATGATCATCTGGATCATGAGCGTGTCCAGCCAGCCCCACGAGGGGTAATCGACCTTGCCGGCGATGACCTTCAGGTCCTGCGGCTTCCACGGCGAGAACTCGAGGAACTTCTGCATGTAGCGGTTGCCCTCGACGGTGGATTTCTCCGGCGTGCGGGCGACCACTGATACGTTGAAGAAGCTGTTGGGCTTGCGGTCGAGCTCGGTCTTGTGGGCCGTGATGAAGTCGTACACCGACTTGTCGTAGGTGCCGTAGTACACAGGCGCGCCGAGCACGACGACGTCGTAGCGCCGCCAGTCCACGCCTTCCTTGTTCGCCTCGACGAGCCCCATCATGTCGGCCTTGCCGCCGGCCGTCTCGATGCTTTCGCAGATGTGCCGGGAGATGCGGGCGGTGTGGCCGCCCTTGCTCATGTAGAGCACCAGTACGGATGTCATGACGGCTGCTCCAGGGTGTCGTATCGCTCCCATCCTGCACCGGCCGCAGGCACCTCGCCATGCGGGTTTTCCCAAGTGGCGGCTGCCGGGCGCTAAACTCTGGTCCTTCTTCACCAGCCCTGGAGCAGTCGTGGTTCAACAGCTCCGCTTCGAGGTCGCCACCCGCGGGCGCGGCACGCTCGACGTCACCACGCAGGTGGCAGACGCCGTGCGCCAGTCGGGCATCGCGACCGGCATCGCACACGTGTTCATTCACCACACCAGCGCCTCGCTGGTGATCACGGAGAATGCCGACCCAGCCGTGCATCGCGACCTGGAGCGCGTGCTGGCGCGGCTGGCGCCCGACGGCGACCCGGCGTTCGAGCATGACGACGAGGGGCCGGACGACATGCCGGCGCATGTGCGCGCCATGCTCACCTGCACCAGCGTGTCGGTCCCGGTGACCTCGGGGCGCCTGGCGCTCGGCACCTGGCAGGGTATCTACCTGTACGAGCACCGCACAGCGCCGCACCGGCGGCGGATCACGGTCACGGTGCTCGGGAGTTGAGTGACGCGGCGCCGCCGTTCGCCGCAGCGCTGGGTGCCTGGGCGCGGATTGCGCTGCTTTCTTTTGGCGGGCCCGCGGCGCAGATCGCCGTGATGCATCGCGTGCTGGTGGAAGAGAAGGGGTGGGTCGACGAGCGCCGCTTCCTTAACGCGCTCAACTTCTGCATGTTGCTGCCGGGGCCGGAGGCCATGCAACTGGCCACTTATCTCGGCTGGATGACCCACGGCGTGCGCGGCGGCCTGGTTGCCGGGACTTTGTTCGTCCTGCCGGGATTCATCTCGATTCTCGCGCTTTCGTATGTCTACGTCCTGCTCGGTGATACGCCGGCTGTCGCAGCCATGCTGTTCGGACTCAAGGCGGCCGTGCTCGCCGTGGTGCTGGTGGCGCTGAACCAGCTGCGCCGGCGCGTGCTGCGTGACCGCGCCAGGCTCGTGCTGGCGCTGGCCGCCTTCGTGGCGATGTTCTTTTTCCAGCTGCCGTTCCCGCTGGTCATCCTGGCGGCCGCGGGCTTCGGGCTGTGGCAGGCGCGACACCTGCGGGCGCCGGCCGGACCGGTCCCCGGTCCCGCGCAAGGGGCGCGGACCCTGGTGACGGCCGCGATCGGGCTGGCGGCCTGGCTGGTGCCCCTCGGCGCCCTGGCCTTGTGGCTCGGGCCGGCGCATGTGCTGAGCCAGGTCGGGCTGTTCTTTAGCCAGGTCGCGGTGGTCAGCTTCGGCGGCGCCTATGCCGTGCTGGCCTACGTGGCACAACACGCTGTGGAGACCCAGGGCTGGCTCAGCCCGGTGGAAATGGTGGACGGGCTCGGGCTGGCGGAGACCACGCCGGGACCGCTGATCCAGGTGCTCCAGTTCGTGGCGTTCCTCGCGGCCTGGCGCGATGCGGCGCCCTTCGGCCCCGTGCTGGCCGGCTTGTTCGCCAGCATCGTCGCGACCTGGGCCACGTTCGTGCCGTGCTTTCTCTGGGTCTTCACGGGCGCTCCATGGGTCGAGCGCTTGTTGCACCAGCCGCGCGTATCCGGCGCCATGGCCGGCATCGGGGCGGCCGTCGTCGGCGCCGTGCTGAACCTGTCGGTGTGGTTCGCCTTGCACGTCCTGTTCCAGCGGCTCGATACGCTGCAGGCTGGGCCGGTGCGCCTGTTGCTCCCGGATCCCGCGAGCCTGGATATAAGGGCGCTGGTATTTGCGCTCGCCGCGCTGGTCCTGCTGGCGTGGCGCGGCTGGGGTCTTCTCACCGTGCTCGGCCTCGCCGTGGCGGCGGGCGTGATCCTCGAGGTGTCAGCCGCCTGACTTGCCCCCCGCCGCGACCGCGGCGCGGATGAATTCCTCGTGGCGGCCGACGCGCAGGTCCGCGAGGACCGCGTCCCGGATCACGCCGTCCGGGTCGATGAGGAAGGTGGCACGGCGCACGCCGATGCCGAGCGGGCCGTCGACGCCATAGGCCTGCACCGCCACCTTGTCGGGGTCGGCCACCAGGGTGAAGGGGAGGCCGTGCTTGTCGCGGAAGCGGGCGTGGCTGTCGGCGTCCTGAGGGCTGACGCCGACCACGCGCATCCCCGCCGCGGCGATCTCGTCGTGCATGTCGCGAATGGAGCAGGCTTCCTTGGTGCATCCGGGCGTGAAATCGGCCGGATAGAAATAAAGCACCACGGGTCCGTCCCCGAGCAGGGCATGCAAAGACACTTGGTTGCCGTCCTGGTCGGGCAGGGTGAAATCAGGGGCCTTGTCGCCGGCTTTCAGCATCCTCAGTCTCCCGCGCCGGCCTCGAGCACGGTGTAACCGCTCTCGTGCATGCCGAGTTTCAGGTAAGTGGCGCGGGCGCGTTCATTACTCTTCAGCACGTAGAGGCGCACGGCACGGACGTCGTCGGTTGCGGCCAGCGCTTCGATGTGGCGGTACAGGCGCGAGAACACGCCGCAGCCGCGGAAGTCGGGATGCACGTAGACGCTCTGGATCCACCAGATCCAGCCGTCGCGCCAGTCGCTCCATTCATAAGTGATCATGGTGGTGCCGACGATGCGACCATCCACCTCGGCGATGAAATAGCGGCCCTTGCCCACATCCTCGAGCAAGCGGCGCACCCCGGCACACAGGGTGTCCCAGTCGAGGTCTTTGTCCTCGGTCTCGGCCGCCAGGGCCCGGTTGAACTCGGCGATGGTCGCCCAGTCGGTGGCTTCGGCATTGCGTACGAGTATGTCCATGCAATAGAATTCCCGGCTTCGCGTGGGGCCGTAGCTCAGTTGGGAGAGCGCCTGGATCGCACCCAGGAGGTCGTCGGTTCGATTCCGATCGGCTCCACCATCCCCCCGCTTCTGTGCACATCATGCAGGATTCATCGGAAGGTACAACCCGCCAGGTCGCCATGGTGGGATTCGATGGCTTTCAGCTGCTCGATGTGACGGGTCCGCTGGAAGTCTTCAGTTCCGCTTCCCGCCTGCTGCGGGCGCAGGGATATCGTGGTCCGGAGCCTTACCGCGTGGAGCTGCTTGCTGCCGCGCCGGGCCTGGTGCGCAGTTCGTCCGGTCTTGGGATTCATGCAGCACGGTCCTGGCGGGACCTGGATGCAGTGGACACCTTGCTCGTGGCCGGCGGCGGCGGGATCGCCGAGGCGCTCGACGACGCTGAGCTGGTGCAGTGGATTCGCGTGCAGGCGCCCCGGGCGCGACGGTACGGCTCGGTATGCACCGGCGCGCTGCTGCTGGCGCGTGCCGGATTGCTCGAAGGGCGTCGCGCAACCACTCACTGGGCGGCCGTCGATGAGCTCGAGCGTCTCGAGCCGGCGCTGCGCCTGGTCCGCGACGTCGTGTTTGTGCGGGACGGACGCCTGTGGACTTCGGCCGGCGTGACTGCGGGCATGGACATGGCGTTGGCGATGGTGGGCGAGGACTGGGGGCGCAAGCTGGCGCTCGAGGTGGCACAGCAGCTGGTGATGTATATCAGTCGAGCGGGCGGGTCGGCGCAGCGCGGGCCGCCACTCGAGGTGCAGGTCCGGGCGCTGGAGAGCCGCTTCGCCCACCTGGCCACGCGGGTCCAGGAGCAGCCCGGAGCGAAATTGTCGGTGGACACGCTGGCGTCCTGGTGCGGGATGAGCCCGCGGCACTTCGCCCGTTGCTTCCGCAAAGAGATGGGCGTTACGCCGGCACAGTTTGTCGAAGGCGTCCGCTTCGAGGCGGCCTGCCAGGCGCTGGGTTCCACCGCTGCTCCAGTGAGCAAAATCGCTGCGCTGTGCGGCTTCGGCAGCTCCGAAACGCTGCGGCGCGTCTTCATGCGCCGGCTTGGCGTCACCCCTGGCATTTACCGGCGCCAACGCCTGGGCGCGGACGCCACTGCGGCCTGAGCCCGGAAGGGGTTTGTGAGCCCGATGCATGGGCTGGCACAATACGTCGCCCCGCCCCGGTAGCTCAGGGGATAGAGCGACCGCCTCCTAAGCGGTAGGTCGCAGGTTCGATTCCTGCCCGGGGCGCCAACTCCCCCCCGCGTGTGCTATTTTTTTGGCACACGAAGGGAGGACGCGCATGCACAAGAGCGCAACCGTTGCGGCCATCGTTGCCGCTGTCCTGCTGTATGGCCCGCCGGCCCCGGCGGCCGATCCACCCCCCAAGGCCGCACTTTGCGCCGCGTGTCACGGCGAGGCAGCGCCGAGTCCCTACGCGGGTGTGCCCACCATCCACGGCCAGCCGGCTACGGCGCTGGAAAACGCCCTGTACGATTTCCGGGCGACGATCCGGCCCTGCCGCAAGCCGGAATGCAGCCCGGGGCAGTCGTGTCCTGAACTGGATTTCTGTGCCATCGTCCGCGACTTGTCGGACGAAGAAATTGCCGCCCTTGCGGCGTGGTATGCATCGCAACCTTATGCGCCGCTGCCGCAGGACTGGAATCCCGCACTGGCAGCGCGCGGCCAGGCCCTGCATGCGGCCCACTGCGAGAGCTGTCACAGCGGCGGCGGCCTGAGCCCGGACAACCAGGCCACGATCCTGCGCGGGCAGCCAAAGTCGTACCTGCATGTCGCTATTCGCGACTTCCGGCACGATCGTCGTATCGCAGTGGCGGAGATGGACGCCATGATCCGCGAGCTGTCCGAGGAGGATATCGCGGCCCTGGTGGAGTTCTACGCGCGCCCGGTGCAGTGACCGTTATGCTCCGGCACGACTGGCCGCCGAGGGAGAAATCATGATCAAGAGAATCGTGTTGCTGGCCCTCGTCCTCGCTTCGCCCGCCGCCGGCGCGGAGGAGGCTGCTGCTCAGGCGGACGCCGCGGCACAGGCGCCAGGCATGGTCGGCTTCTGCGCTGTGTGTCACGGCGAGACCGGTCCGAGCCCGTTCCCTGACGTCCCGACCATTCACGGACTGCCGCACGGCGTGATCGAGAATGCGCTGTTCAGCTACGCCCGCGGGATGCGCCCGTGCCGGCTCACCGCCTGCAGCGAAAGCGGCGCGTGCCCGGGCATGACCATGTGCGATATCGCTGCCGGCATGAATCACGATGTCCGGGACGAGCTGGCGGAGTGGTACGGCCAGCAACCCTTCCCCGCGCACCAGGACCCGTACGACCCCGAGCTGGCCGCCGTCGGTCGCAAGCTGCACGACGAGCACTGTGAAATCTGCCATACCAACCTGGGCTCGGACCCCGTCGACGATGCGAGCATGTTGCGCGGACAACGCAAGGTTTACCTGCGCACCGCCCTCGAAGACGTGCACCAGGGCCGGCGCGTGTTCGGGCTGGCAGCGATGGAAGAATTGATCAAGGGCATGTCTGCACAGGAGCTGGACGCGCTTGCGGAGTTCTATTCCGGCCCGGCGGCCTACCCGTTGGCGGAGGAATAGGGTCCCGCATGCGGTTGAGCTTCCACGGGGCGGTCGGCGGGGTCACAGGCAGTTGTTACCTCCTGGAGTGCGCCGGCCGCCGCGTGCTGCTGGAATGCGGACTGGTGCAGGGCGGGCGCGAGGCCGAGCAACTCAATCGCGCACCCTTCCCGGTGCCGGCCGAGTCGCTGGACGCGGTCGTCCTGAGCCATGCCCACATCGACCACTCCGGGCGCCTGCCCCTGCTGGTGCAGCAGGGATTCAGCGGACGCATCTACGCGCAACGAGCCACCACGGACCTCTGCGACATCATGCTGCGGGACGCAGCATACCTGCAGGAAAAAGACGCCGAGACAGAGAACCGCAAGCGCGCGCGCAAGGGGCTGCCGCCGCTGCCGCCGCTGTACGACACGCGTGACGCGGAAAAGACGCTGCAGCATTTCGAGTCCCTCGACTACGGCGAGATCGTGGCAGTGGCGCCCGGCATCCGGCTCCGGCTCCGGGATGCGGGCCACATTCTGGGCTCGGCCATCGTGGAGCTGTGGGTGAGCGAGGATGACGCCACGCGCAAGGTGGTGTTCTCCGGCGACCTGGGCTTGCGCGACGCCCCGATCCTGCGCGACCCGGAGTTGGTGCATGAGGCCGATGCCGTACTGCTCGAGTCCACCTACGGCGA
Organism: Thioalkalivibrio sp. XN279; assembly: GCF_011089885.1. Lineage (NCBI taxonomy): Bacteria > Pseudomonadati > Pseudomonadota > Gammaproteobacteria > Chromatiales > Ectothiorhodospiraceae > Thioalkalivibrio > Thioalkalivibrio sp. XN279. The sequence continues at coordinate 63,116 of NZ_JAANBD010000025.1, forward strand.
TCGGCGGCATCGTTCGCGGGAAGAAAGCCTGCAGGAGATGGGTGAGATCTTTGCGCGCGCGCATGCGGACGGCGGCAACATCCTCATCCCCGCCTTCGCGGTGGGCCGCACCCAGGAACTGCTTTACCTTTTTATGCGTCATTTCGACGCCTGGGGGCTGAAGCACTGGCGCGTGTGCCTGGACAGTCCCATGGCGATTCGCGCCACCGAGGTCTACGCCAGTCACGTGGGCCTCCACGACGCAGACGCGGTCGCCTTGTGGCGCGGGCAGGGTGACGGCCTTGCCGGCCGGCTCGAATTCATTCGCACGCCGCAGCAGTCGCGCGCCTTGAACAAGGTGCGTTCAGGCCTCGTCATCGTCGCCGCCAGCGGCATGTGCGAAGGCGGTCGCATCCGCCACCACCTGAAGAACCAGCTCTGGCGGCCGCGCTGCCACGTGGTGATCGTCGGCTACCAGGCGCGTGGCACCACCGGGCGCCAGCTGGTCGACGGCAACGCCTACGTCTCCCTGTGGGGCGAGGCCATCCGCGTGAAAGCCCAGGTCCACACCATCGGGGGATTCTCGGCGCACGCCGACCAAGAGGGGCTGGTGGACTGGTACCGGGGCTTCCACCACCGGCCGCCAGTGTGGCTGGTGCACGGCGAGGACGATGCCAGGGCGGCCCTGGCGCAGCGCCTGCAGCAGGTCACAGGGGCCAGGGTGCGGGTGCCGCAGCTCGGCGACGTGCTGGAGCTCGGGGAGCTGCCGGGCCGCGGCTAGAGCTGCTTGTCCTCCAGCCGGAGCGTGCCGATCTGGCGGTCATCGCGCCAGTGTTCCAACTGCACGAAATGGAACACCAGCAATGGCGCCGACCACCCGTCGAGCCACTCGGAGTCCGTGCCAAGGCGAAACGGCAACGCCTGGTAGCTGCCGTCCGGTGTTTCTACCGTGCCGGGCTCCCCGACCTCCAGGCGCCAGGTTTCCATTGCGCCGTCGGCACGCCAGACGGCGTACTCGGCGCTGCGCAGGCCGCGCGCGATATCGGCGCGGGCCCGCAACCGCACGGAAAACTCGTCCAGCGCGGTGCCTGGGTGCGCGGCGGGCGGCGCTACCGGGCCGTCGCCAGGATCGAAATCGAGCACGGACAGCCGGCCGTCGGCAAAGTCCAGGCGGGCGCGGCGCACGCTGGAGCGTGTGAACCAGCGCGCCCAGCCCTGCGGCAGGGTCCATTCCACGTATTCGAGGACGCCGTCGGGCTGTTCGCGCAGGGTGATCTCGACCTTGACCGGCCGCATGCCCTCGCGACCGGTGTATTTCAGGCCATGATCACGCGGCAGGTAGTCCTGGGCCGGTGCGAGGGTCGTAAACGCCAGCAGGCAGAGGGCTCCGGCGAGGCGGCATGGCCGGGTCATGATCTTTGCCCGTCGTGCGGTGGAAGCCATGCCGGCCATGCTAAGAGCCGCTCCAGCCCTCGGCAAGTGAGACCTGCTCGCGTTCCAACGGCCGGTCAGTTGCCTTAGAATGCGTACATCTACTGACCCGCCACGAGTGCCACGCTCCGCGCCATGAGCAAATCCCTTCAGGAACGCTACGCTACAACTCCTCTTTCCGGTGGCAATGCGCCCTATGTCGAGGCGCTCTACGAGCAGTACCTGGAGGATCCCGATTCCGTGGATCCCGGGCTGCGTCGCTGGTTCGACGGCATCGCCGACGGTGGCACAGAAATCCCGCGCGGGCCGATCGAGCAGGCCTTTGCCGCCCGCGCGCTTAAGCCCCGCGCGGCGGCGAGCAGCGGCGTGTCGGACCAGGTGCTGGACAAGCAGGCCGCCGTGCTGCGGCTCATCGAGGCGTACCGGCTGCGCGGGCACCGCATGGCGAAGCTGGATCCACTGGGGCTGGTGGAGCCGCAGCCGTTGCCCGAGCTCGACCCGGCGTTTCATGGCCTGGGCGATGCGGACAACGACACCGTGTTTGCCACGGCCGGCTTCGGCGGTGCTGAGCGGCTCAAGTTCCGTGACATCCGGGCCCGACTGGCACAGGTGTACACCGGCACCATCGCCGCCGAACTCGGCCACATCACCGACACCGAGGAACGGCTCTGGCTGCAACGGCGCTTCGAGGCGGCGGCGGCCGGCGGGCGACTTGAGGCGGCCGAGCGTCGCCACGTGCTGGAGCGGTTGACCGGCGCCGAGGGTATCGAGCGCTACCTGCATACCCGTTATGTCGGGCAGAAGCGCTTCTCGCTGGAGGGCGGCGAGAGCATGATCCCGCTGCTCGGCGACGTCATCCAGCAGGCGGGCGCGCGCGGCATGGAAGAGGTCGTCATCGGCATGGCCCATCGCGGCCGGTTGAACGTGCTGGTCAATGTGCTGGGCAAGCCGCCGAAGGACCTGTTCTCCGAGTTCGAGGGCGCCTACGATCCGATGCAGCGCCGTTCCGGCGACGTCAAATATCATCTCGGCTTCTCCTCGGACATCAGCACGCCGGGCGGCAATATCCACGTCGCGCTGTCGTTCAATCCTTCGCACCTCGAAATCGTCAACCCGGTCGTCACTGGTTCGGTGCGGGCCCGCCAGGACCGGCGTGGCGATCCCATCGGTGCCACCGTGCTGCCGATCCTGATCCACGGCGACGCGGCCTTCGCCGGGCAGGGCGTGGTGATGGAAACCCTGCAGATGTCGCAGACCCGCGGCTTTGCCACCGGCGGGACGCTGCACGTCATCTGCAACAACCAGGTCGGCTTCACCACCAGCCACCCGCAGGACGCCCGCTCCACGCCGTATTGCAGTGACGTGGCGAAGATGATCGAGGCGCCGATTTTCCACGTGAACGGCGACGACCCGGACGCGGTGGGGCTGATCGGCCGGCTGGCCTTCGATTACCGCATGAAGTACCGCAAGGACGTGGTGATCGACCTGGTGTGTTATCGCCGCCACGGCCACAACGAGGCTGACGAGCCGGCGGCCACGCAGCCGACCATGTACAGCGTGGTGCGCAATCATCCGACCACCCGCAAGCTCTACGCCGACCGCCTCGCCGCAGACGGGGTGATCAAGGAAGAAGAGGCCCAGCAGATGGTGGACGCGTACCGCCAGGGCCTGGACGAGGGGCGGGTGGTGTCGGCCTCGGTGGGCTTCGTCGGTAACAAGTTCACGGTCGACTGGACGCGCTTCGACGAGGTCAATTTCAGCCAGCCGGTGCGTACCCGGATCACGCCGCAGCAGGTCAGGGACTTTGCCACGGCGATCACGCATGTGCCGGAGGGGCACAAGCTGCATCCGCGCGTGGAACGCATCATGGCCGATCGCGGGCGCATGGCCGCGGGCGAGATTCCCATGGACTGGGGTTTTGCCGAGACCATGGCCTATGCCAGCCTGGTCACGGAAGGCTACGACGTGCGCATCACCGGCCAGGACAGCGGTCGTGGCACCTTTTTCCATCGCCACGCCGTGCTGCACGACCAGGCGGGCCGCGACCCGTGGATCCCGCTCAAGCACGTGACCGATGACCAGAAGAGCTTCACGGTCATCGACTCGCTGCTGTCCGAGGAGGCCGTGCTGGGTTTCGAGTACGGCTACGCCACCACCAACCCGGACACGCTGGTCATCTGGGAAGCCCAGTTCGGCGACTTCGTCAACGGGGCCCAGGTGGTCATCGACCAGTTCATCAGCTCGGGCGAAACGAAGTGGGGACGTTACTGCGGCCTGATGCTGTTCTTGCCGCACGGCTACGAGGGGCAGGGCCCGGAGCATTCCTCGGCGCGACTCGAACGCTTCCTGCAGCTGTGCGCCGAGCACAACATGTCGGTCGTGGTGCCGTCCAACCCGGCGCAGATGTTCCATCTCATCCGCCGCCAGATGGTCCGGCCTTTCCGCAAGCCCACGGTGGTCATGACGCCGAAGAGCCTGCTGCGCCATAAGCTCTCGGTCTCGCCGCTGGATACGCTCTCCGAGGGCCGCTTCCTGCGCATTATCCCGGAGGTCGACGACATCGCCCCCGAGGCGGTCTCGCGCCTGGTGCTGTGCAGCGGCAAGGTCTACTACGACCTGCTCGAGGCGCGCCGCGAACAGGGGATCGACGACGTCGCCATCGTGCGCGTCGAGCAGCTCTATCCTTTCCCGATCCGCCGCTATGCAGCGCTCATCGAGGAATTCCCTGCGCTCGAGGACGTCGTGTGGTGCCAGGAAGAGCCGCAGAACCAGGGCGCCTGGTACCAGATCCGGCACCGCCTGCAGGAGCCGCTGCATGCAAAGCACCAGCTGTTCTATGCCGGGCGCAAGGGCGCAGCGGCCCCGGCGGCGGGTTACTACGGCTTGCACCAGCAACAACAACAGGCGCTCGTCGAGACGGCCCTCAGCGGCAGCCGTACGGCGCGCCAGAAAGCTACCAGCAATAAAGCGACCAGGAAGAAAGCATGAGTATCGAAGTCAAGGTGCCCCAGCTGCCGGAGTCGGTGGCCGACGCGACGCTCGTCGCCTGGCACAAGTCGCCCGGCGACGCGGTCAGCCGCGATGAGAACCTGGCCGACCTGGAAACCGACAAGGTGGTCCTCGAGGTGCCGGCGCCTGCCGACGGCGTGCTCAAGGAAATCCGCATCTCCGACGGCACCACCGTGACCGCGGGCGAGATCCTGGCGATCCTGGAAGAAGGCGGGCAGGCGGCGGCCAAGGCCGACACGGCCGAGGCGCCCGCCGCTGCCGACGACGAGCCGGAAGAGGACGCAGACGAGAGTGCCGCGGAGCCCGGCAAGGCCTCAGGCAGGCTGAGCCCCTCGGTGCGACGGCTGGTGGAAGAGCACGGGCTGGATCCGGCGGCCATCCCGGGCAGCGGCCGCGACGGCCGCATCTCCAAGGCCGACGTGATGAGCTTCCTCGAGCAGCGCGACAAAGGCGGCAAGCCTGCACCGGCCGCGAAGCCGTCCCCGGCGCCTGCGGCCCCTGCGGCGCCAAGTGGCGCGCGCGAAGAGCGGCGCGTGCCGATGACGCGCATGCGCAGCCGCATCGCCGAGCGCCTCGTCGACGCCCAGGCCACCGCCGCCATGCTCACCTCCTTCAACGAGGTGGACCTCGGCGCGGTGATGGAGATCCGCAAGCGCTACCGCGACAGTTTCGAGAAAAAGCACGGCGTGAAGCTCGGCTTCATGAGCTTCTTCGTCAAGGCCGCCATCGAGGCGCTGCGCAAGTTCCCGGTGGTGAATGCCTCGGTCGAAGGCGGCGACATCATCTACCACGATTACTACGACATCGGGGTTGCGGTCTCGACCGACCGCGGCCTGCTGGTACCGGTGCTGCGCGACGCCGACCTGATGGGCTTCGCCGACATCGAGCGTGCCATCGGTGACTTCGCCGGGCGCGCGCGCGAGGGCAAGATCGGTGTCGACGAGCTCACCGGCGGCACTTTCACCATCACCAACGGCGGCGTGTTCGGCTCGCTGATGTCGACGCCCATCATCAACCCGCCGCAGAGCGCCATCCTCGGCATGCACAAGATCCAGGACCGGCCCATGGTGGTGAACGGCGAGATCAAGATCCGGCCGATGATGTACATCGCGCTGACTTACGATCACCGCATCATCGACGGACGCGAGGCGGTGCAGACCCTGGTCAGCATCAAGGAAAGCCTCGAGGATCCGGCGCGGCTGCTGATCCAGCTTTGATAAAGGTAAAAGAATGAGCGACAGCTACGACGTCATCGTCATCGGCGGCGGCCCCGCCGGTTATCCCGCGGCCATCCGTGCCGCGCAGCACGGCCTCAAGGTCGCCTGTATCGACGACTGGCAGAACTACGACGGCAGCCGCAGCTTCGGCGGCACCTGCCTCAACGCCGGCTGCATCCCCTCCAAGGCGCTGCTGGAGTCCTCCGAGTTGTTTCACCGCGCGCACGAGGAGTTCGGCGTCCACGGCATCAAGACCGGCGGGGTCGAGCTGGACCTGGCCGCCATGCAGAAGCGCAAGGCCGGCATCGTCACGCAGCTCACCGGTGGCATCGGCCAGCTGTTCAAGGCCAACAAGGTTTCGGGAATGCAGGGCCGCGGCCGGTTCCTCGGCGACGGCAAGGTCGAGTTCACGGACCCTGACGGCAAGCAGCAGACCCTGCAGGCGAAACACGTGATCCTCGCCGCCGGCTCGCAGCCCATCGAGCTGAAGAGCGTGCCCTTCGACGGCAAGCAGGTCGTCGACTCCTGGGGCGCGCTCGAGTTCGACACCGTGCCTGGGAAGCTCGGCGTGATCGGCGCCGGCGTCATCGGCCTGGAGCTCGGCAGCGTGTGGAAGCGGCTCGGCTCCGAGGTGGTGATCCTCGAGGCCATGGACACGTTCCTGCCGATGGCCGACGCGCAGATCGCGCGCGACGCGCAGCGCCAGTTCAAGAAGCAGGGCCTCGATATCCGCCTGGGTGCCAAGGTGCAGGGCGCGAAGACCGGCAAGAGCGGCGTCACCCTGAGCTACGAGGACAAGGACGGCACCCACGATCTCAAGGTGGACAAGGTCATCGTCTGCGTGGGGCGCAAGCCCTGCTCAGCCGGGCTGCTCGCCGAGGGCACCGGCGTGGAGACCGACGAGCGCGGCTTCGTCAAGGTGGACGAGGAGTGCCGCACTGGCGTGCAGAACACCTGGGCCGTCGGCGACCTTGTGCGCGGGCCGATGCTCGCGCACAAGGCCACCGAGGAAGGCGTGATGGTGGCGGATCTCATCGCCGGCAAGATCGCCGAGGTGAACTACGAGGTCATCCCCTCGGTGATCTACACCGCGCCCGAGATCGCCTGGGTCGGCAAGACCGAGGCCCAGGCCAAGGAAGCCGGCATCGACTACAAGGTCGGCACCTTCCCCTTCGCCCCCAACGGCCGCGCCAAGGCCATGGAGCAGGCCGCCGGCATGGTGAAGCTCATCGCCAACAAGCGCGACGACTCCCTCATCGGCGCCCACGTGATCGGCCCCATGGCCGGCGAGCTCATCAGCGAGCTCGTCGTGGCCATGGAGTTCCAGGCCAGCATCGAGGACCTCCAGCGCACCATTCATGCGCACCCGACCCTGGCCGAGGCGATCCACGAGGCCGCCCTGGCGGCCGACGGCAAGGCCCTGCACGGCATCAACAAGTAGGCCTCAGGGCGCCTGCACCGGGATGCGCTTGCCCGCGGAATTGGCGGAGCCGAAGGATACCCTCGGGATCGCCGGCGAACTCAGATCCGTGCTCAGGAGCAGCTCGATTGACGACTGGCCGCCGGAGTATGTGTCCCCGCGTAGCGTCGCTTCGGCGCGCACGCTAAGGTACCCGAGATGCTGGCCGGGGAACAGGCAACCAAGGCCGGCGAGCGCTTCGTCCGTTGAATGTTCGAAGCCTGGCCCGCAAAAGACCATCTTCAGGAAGCTGAAGCGGATCTTCCCACCGCCGATGCGCTCCCAGCTGCCGAAGCCGTCGCTGGCCGTCAGGTTGAGAGGTGCCAGCGGAACCGGGTTGGCGTGCAACGATCCGTTGGTCTCCGCCAGCGTGCCGTTGTGATGGAAAGTGAGGAATTCCATGAACGGCGGCGGGGGCTCCGGGGTCTCGGGCGGCGCGCCTGGCGGAAGCGCGGGGAAACTGACCTCCACCAGCCAGGTGCCGACGGGGTCATTGGCGTTGTTGCCTGCCTGAACGGGCATGGCGCCGAGACTGAGCAGCAGGCCGCACAGGGCGGCGAGCCAGGTGGTTTTTTTCATTTCACTGTCCTCTTGTGTTGAGTGTCGGTTAGCGGCGGGTAGAATCGCCTACCTGTAAACGCGACATTCCGACCGAAATCCCGACACCGGGCCAAAGGGGGGCTTGGGAGATGACCGGGTCCAGGGGCCGCGCCGGGCCAGCCGGCGCCGCAAGGGGTGCGTGCCGGTGAGCGGCGAACGCATCACGCGGCTTTTGGAGCAGGCCGAAAACGGCCGGCCCGGCGCTCTCGACGAGGCCGTCACCCTGATGTACCGGGACCTTCACGGCGCTGCCGACCGCCTGTTGCGGGACCGCTACGGCGCCGGCCTGCCCGGGGCCACGCTGGAACCCGCAGCCCTGGTCAACGAGACTTACCTGAGCCTGCTGCGCCAGCGTTCCGGCTACCAGAACCGCAGCCACTTCATCGCCATCGCCAGCCGCCAGATGCTGCGGGTGCTGGCGGATTACGAGCGCGGCAAGGGCCGGCAGAAGCGCGGCGGCGACCAGCTCCGGGTCACGCTGACCGGCGTCGCCGCGGACCTGGTCGCCGCGGACGACACCGGCATCGAGGAGTTCGCCGCGGCGCTGGACCTGCTGGAACAGCTCGATCCCCGCTCGGCCGAGGTGGCCCGCCTGCATTTCGTCTGGGGCCGCGGGCTCGAAGAAGTCGCGACGCTGCTAGGGGTGTCCACCCGCACCATCGAGCGCGACGTGCGTTTCGCGCGGGCCTGGCTGGCCGAGACGCTCGCGGAGGGATCGCGGTGAGTCCCGAGACCTTTGCCGAAATCCGCGCCTTGTTCGATCGCGTCGAGGAGTTGTCGCCGGAGGCTCGCGAGCGCCTGCTCGCGGCGGAGGCGGCGGCACGGCCGCGGGTCGTAGCCGAAGTTCGCCGCCTGCTCGACGCGGAGCCGAGCCGGCTGGCCGCGGTGGAATCCGCGCTCACCGCCGCGCTGGCGGGCCAGGACGGGCGCATGATCGGGGTGTATCGCCTCGAGTCGCTGCTCGGCGAGGGCGGCATGGGCCAGGTCTGGCTGGCCGAGCAAACCAGGCCGATCCGCCGCCGCGTCGCGGTCAAGATGGTCAAGGCCGGCATGGACACGCGCCGGGTCATCGCGCGCTTCGAGGCCGAGCGCCAGGCGCTCGCGACCCTGTCGCACCCCGCGGTCGCAGCCGTGCTGGATGCCGGGGAGACCGCGCTCGGTCGCCCGTATTTCGTCATGGAGTACGTCGACGGGCTGCCGCTGGACCGGTATTGCGACGAGCACCGGCTGGACACGCGGGCGCGCCTGGCGCTGTTCCTGCGGGTCTGCGAGGGCGTCCAGCACGCCCACAACAAGACCATCGTGCACCGCGACCTCAAGCCCTCGAACATCCTGGTCACGACCCAGGAGTCCGGCCCGCAGCCCAAGATCATTGATTTCGGCATTGCCAAGGCGCTGTCGGGCGCGCCGGAGCCGGGCGAGCGGCTGACGGAAATCGGGCGGCCCGTGGGCACGCCGGAATACATGAGCCCGGAGCAGCTGGGGCAAGGCGACGAGGTGGTCGATACCCGCAGCGACGTCTATTCCCTCGGGGTCATGCTCTGCGAGCTGCTGACCGGCTGCCTTCCACATGCCCGGGCGCAGGGCGACACGGCCGGTCCCACTGGCCGCACCGCGCCGGTGTTCGGCCCGACCCAGCCCAGCAGGCTGCTGGCACGCTCCGGCACGCTGGTCGCGGTCGCCCATGCCCGTGCTACGTCCGGGGAGGACCTCCTGCGCCTCGTCCGGGGCGATCTCGACTGGATCATTCTCAAGGCGATCGACCCGGACCCGGAACGCCGTTACGACTCGCCGCGCGCGCTCGCCGCGGACCTCGAGCGCTTCCTCACCGCCCGGCCGGTGCAGGCGCGGCCGCCGACCCTGGGCTACCTGCTTTCGCGCTTCGCCAGGCGGCACCGACTGGCGGTGAGCCTCAGCGTCGCCCTGGCGCTGTCGGTGATCGTGGGGGCAGGGGCCGCCCTGGCAAGCTGGCTGCGCGCACTCGAGGCCGAGCAGGTCGCGCGCCAGGAAGCCGAGACTGCCGGCCAGACAGTGGAGTTCCTCACCGGGCTTTTCAGCGCTGCCGACCCCGCGCTCGGCGGCCGCGCCACGGTGAACATCCTGGAGCTGGTCGAGGCGGGCGCGCGCCGGCTGGAGTCCGGGGAAATTCGCGACCCCGTGGTGGCCGCTTACCTCGCCTCGACCGTCGGCGAGGTCTATAGCAAGCTGTCGGTGCCCGAGCGTGGCTTCGCCTGGCTACTGCGAGCCCACGAGGCGCAATCGCGGTTGCTCGGTCGGGAGCATCCCGACACCCTCAAGACGGCCCGGCGTATTGCGTTCGCCTACTGGGGCTACGGCCCCGTCGAGCGTGGCGTGGCATTCCAGCAACGCGTGGTCGACGCTTACCGGGAGCGCTACGGGGTGGCGGCCGCCGCCACGCTGGACGCGGAGCTGATGCTGGCGCGCATCTGGTTCCGCCTCGGGGAAGGTGCGCGTGCCGAGGCGCTGGCCACCGAGGTGCTGGCGCGCGCGCGAGAGGCGGGCTCCGCCGCCGTGGAACAGGAACTCGCAGCGGGGGCCTTGCTGGCGGCAGCGCTGCGCTCGCAAGGCCGTCTGGCCGAGGCCGAACAGGCGCTGCGGGAAGTCATCGCGGGACGCCGGGAGGCGCTGGGCGCCGATCACATCGACACCGCCGCCGCCGAGCAGATGCTTGCCGCGGTCCTGGTCGCGCTAGGCAATTTCGAAGAGGCCGAGGCCCTGATCGATTCCTTGCGCGGCAAGGTCCTGACGGCCTTCGGGCCCGGCCACAAGGCGGAGTTCCGCCTGCTGAGCAACGAGGCCCTGCTGCGCCGCGCGCAGGGGCGGCTGCCGGAGGCCGAGGCCCTCGAGCGCCGGGTGCTGGCAGGCTTCAGGGGCATGCTGGAACCGGGTCACCCGGATATCGGCCTGGCAGCACGCGCGCTGGCCGAGACGCTGCTGGCGCAGGGCCGGCACGCGGATGCCGAGGCGCTGCTGCTGGACGCGCTGCGCGAGGAGCGACGGGCCAACGGGGGCCTGGGCCCGAACGCCAGGCCGACAATCGCGATGCTCGAGCGCATCCACACCGAGCAGGGGATGCCGGAGCGGACCGCGGTCCTGCTCGCCGCGCTGGAGGCAGGCTGAAGACTCAGGCTTTCCGCCGCACCGAAGTCACGTTCGGCAGGCGCCCGATCCGGTGCAACAACCGGCTCAGGTGCTCGAGGCTGCCGATGCCGGCGGTGATGTCGATCGTGGCCTGGTGGATCGAGCGCTCGGTGCGCGTGGTCATGGCGTTGATGTCGATCTTTTCGTCGGCGAGCAGCGCCGAGATGTCGCGTATGAGCCCGGTGCGATCCCACGCCTGGACCTCGATTTCCACCGGGTAGCTGGCGTGCTCGCGCCGTCCCCAGTCCACCGACATGAGCCGCTCCGGATGCTCCGCCTGCAAGCGCAGCAGGTTCTTGCAGTTGGCGCGGTGGATGGACACGCCGCGGCCCTGGGTGATGTAGCCGGCAATCGGTTCCGGCGGCAAGGGACGGCAACAGCGCGCGAAATTGGTCATGAGGTCGCCGACACCCGAGATGGATACGGCGGCCTCGGTGTAGGCGGGCCGGCGTGCCTTGACCTGGACTTCCTCGGTGACTGCCGGTTGCGCCGCCGGGGCCTCGCGTTCGCAGGCGGCGATCACGGCCGGCAGCGTGAGGTCACCGGCACCCACGGCCAGCCAGAGCTGTTCCTCGCCGTGCAGCCCGAAGCGCGCCGCGACGTGATCGAGGTCGGCCTCGAGTCCCAGCCGGGCGAGTTCCTTTTCCAGGGTCTGCTTCCCGGAGCGGCGGTTCTGGTCCTGGTCCTGCTGGCGGAACCACGAGCGAACCTTGCTGCGGCTGCGCGGCGAGGCCAGGTAACCGGCCTGCGGCAGCAGCCAGTCGCGGCTGGGGCGGGCGTTCTTGGCGGTGAGGATCTCCACCTTGTCGCCGTTCTTCAGCTGGTGCGTCAGCTGCACCATGCGGCCGTTCACGCGCGCGCCGCGACAGTGGTGCCCGATGTTCGTGTGCACCTGGTAGGCGAAATCCAGCGGCGTGGCCCCGGCCGGCATGTCCACCACGTCGCCTGCAGGCGTGAAGGCGTAGACGCGGTCCTCGAAGATCTCGGTACGCAGCTGTTCCAGCAGGTCGCGATCGGCTTCGCCTTCTTCTCCGGGCGCGAGCAGCTGGCGCAGCCAGTTGATTTTCTGCTCGAAGGCCGGGTCGCCGCGGCCGCCTTCCTTGTAGCGCCAGTGGGCAGCGACGCCGAGCTCGGCATGCTCGTGCATTTCCCGGGTGCGGATCTGCACTTCCAGCGGTTCCTGTCCCGGGCCGAGCACGGCGGTGTGCAGCGAGCGGTAGAAATTGCCCTTGGGGTTGGCGATGTAATCGTCGAACTCCCCGGCGATGTAAGGCCACAGGCTGTGCACCTGGCCGAGCACTGCATAACACTCGGGGATGGTGTCGACCAGCACGCGCACGGCGCTGATGTCGAACACCTGCTCGATGCCCACGTGCTTGCGCTGCATCTTGCGCCAGATGCTGTAGATATGCTTCGGACGGCCGTCGATTTCGCCGCGGATACCGGCCTTGGCCAGCTCGGCGCGCAGGATGCGCAGCACCTCCTCGATGCGGGCTTCGCGCCCCTCGCGCGTCTGCTTCAGGTACTGGGCGATGCCGCGATAGGTTGCCGGCTCCAGGTAGCGGAAAGCCAGGTCCTCCATCTGCCACTTGAAATGCCAGATGCCGAGACGGTTCGCCAGCGGGGCGAAGATTTCGCGCGTCTCCATCGCGATGCGCTCACGCGACTCCGGCTCAACGTCCCGGGCGTGCTGCAGGCGGTCGAGCTGGTCCGCCAGGCGCACCAGCACCAGGCGGACGTCCGCCACGATGGCCAGCAGCATCTTGCGCAGGGTCTCCGCCTGCGGGCCGGGGAGGGGTGTGCCGGAACTCCAGTTCTCGGGCAGGCCGAAAGAGCCGAGGCGCTGCAGTTCATCGATCCGTCGCCGCATCTCGGGCCCGTATCGCCTGGCGAGCGCCTCGCCGGTGATCGCTCCGGCGGCGACCAGCGGGTAGAGTACGGCTGCGGCGCGAATTTCCGGCTCCGCCCGGATTTCCTCGAGCAGGGCGGCAATCGCGAGCCCGCGGCCCGCAGCCGATTCATGGCCAGCGGCGGCAAGGTCGCGGGCCTGGACGGTCGCGGCCGCAAGGACGGATTCCGGGGAACTGTTATCCAGGGCGTCGGTCTGCATGTAGGTGTGAAAAAATTCCGTTTATAATACCGAACCTAACAGTTCTTTCTTAAAGTCGATTTGGAGGTCTTATCATGGCGCGCTGGCTGGCCCTGTTGCCGATTCTCGCTTTTTCCACCGTCGCTGCTGCGGCGAACGGGATCGATCTCAACGTAAACGATAAGGCGGTGCGGGTCACGGGGGAGCTCCAGTTGCGCCGCGATATCGTGTTCGATGCAAGTATCTACCACCATGACGACCGCGGCGACGTCTTCGGCGTGGGCATCCATGCCACTGGCGCCGCAACCGGTGGCCCCAATCCGCTGCGCGCTGGCCTGGGCGCCCGGCTGTTCCGCATCGACGCAGACGTCGGCGCGCGAGATTCGGGCACCGCGCTGCCGCTGGGCGGCTTCATGAATTACCGCATCCCGGGGTACGACCGTTTCAGCGTGGGCGGCAGCATGTACTACTCGCCGGACGTGCTTTCTTTCAGCGACGTGCGCAAGTACTGGGAATACAATGCCTGGGCGGCGTACGACGTGTTTCGCGCCGGGCAGGTGTACCTCGGCGTGCGCGGCATCAAGGCGGACTTCGAAGACAGCCCGGAAGTGACCTTCGACACCGGGGCGCACGTCGGCCTGCGGCTCAAGTTCTGATCCGCCCGCCCTCCGGAACGACATTCGAACAGGGTAAAATCCCGATTTCACTCACCCTGCAGGAACTCCATGGCTGGCCACAGTAAATGGGCGAACATCAAGCACCGCAAGGACGCCCAGGACAAGAAGCGCGGCAAGATCTTCACCAAGCTGATTCGCGAGATCACCAGCGCGGCGCGCGCCGGTGACCCGGATCCCGGCATGAATCCCCGCCTGCGCCTGGCCATCGACAAGGCCAAGGCGGCGAGCGTGCCCAAGGACACCATCGAGCGTGCCTGGAAGCGCGGCGCAGGCGAAGACGGCGGCGCGGATTACCAGGAAGTGCGCTACGAGGGCTATGCGCCGGGTGGCGTCGCCGTGCTGGTGGAATGCCTGACGGACAACCGCAACCGTACCGTCGGCGAGGTGCGGCATGCCTTTACCAAGTGCGGCGGCAACCTCGGCGCGGACGGCAGCGTCTCGTATCTCTTCCAGCATTGCGGGGTGCTCAGTTACCCCTCCGGCACGCACGAAGAAAGCCTGCTCAACGCCGCGCTCGAGGCCGGCGCCGAGGATGTGGTGGCGAACGAGGACGGCTCCTTCGACGTGCTTGCGGCGCCGTCCGATTTCGAGCAGGTGCGCGACGCGCTCGTGGCTGCGGGGCTCGAGCCGGAAGAGGCCGAGGTGACCATGCGGGCCGCCACCGGCGTGGAGGTGGATGGGGACGATGCCGACCAGGTGCTCAAGCTGCTGGAGATGCTCGAAGACCTGGACGACGTGCAGGATGTATACAGCAACGCAGAACTTTCGGATGAAGTGCTCGCGGGCGCCTGAACGGGGCCCGGGCGGAGGCGGATGACGGCGTCACTGACCATCCTCGGCATCGACCCCGGTTCGCAGGTGACCGGCTTTGGCGTCATCACCGCCCGGGGGACGACGCTGGCCTACCGGGCCAGCGGCTGCATCCGTACCGGCGGCGGCGAAATGGCCGCGCGACTGCGCATCATCTTCGAGGGCGCTGCACGCCTGGTGGAACAGTACGCCCCGGACGAAATCTGTATCGAGCGGGTGTTCATGCACCGCAACGCGGACAGTGCCCTGAAGCTGGGCCACGCGCGCGCGGCGGCACTGTGCGGCACTTTTACCCGGCCCGTCCCGGTGCACGAGTATGCCGCCCGCGAAGTGAAGCAGGCGGTCACCGGCAGCGGCGGCGCCGAGAAGTCGCAGGTCGCGCACATGGTGCGCCGCTTGCTCGCCCTGGAAGGGCCATTGGCGGCCGATGCGGCGGATGCGCTGGCCGTGGCGATCTGCCACGCCCAGTTGCGCGGTGGCCGTGCCCTGAGGGCCCAGCTCACGGCAGGAGGGCGCGCATGATCGGTTTTCTCAAGGGCGTCCTGGCAGCAAAGCATCCGCCGCAACTGCTGGTGGATGTCGGCGGCGTGGGCTACGAGATCGATGCCCCCATGTCCACCTTTTACCAGTTGCCCGAGACGGGCGAGCCCGTGCACCTGCTCACCCACCTGCTGGTGCGCGAGGACGCGCACGTGCTCTACGGCTTCGCCACGGAGCAGGAGCGGCAGCTGTTTCGCAACCTGATCAAGGTCGGCGGCGTGGGCGCGCGGACTGCGCTCGCCATCCTCTCGGGCATCAGCGTGGAGGCCTTCGCGCGCTGCGTGCAGGCCGAGGACGCGGTCTCGCTGACGAAGATCCCGGGGGTGGGGCGCAAGACCGCCGAGCGTCTCATCGTGGAGATGCGCGACCGGTTGAAGCAGACCGGCGCCGGCGTGGCGCAGTCGATCTCGACCGGCGCCACCGGCTCGCCGTCCGACGAGGCTTTCGGCGCCCTGGTGGCGCTCGGTTACCGCCCCGCCGAGGCGCAGCGCCTGCTGAAGCTGGTGGAAGACAAGGCGGACTCGACCGAGGCCATGATCCGCGCGGCGCTGCAGGCGGCAGCAAGGTGAGCACATGATCGAGCACGATCGCCTGGTGACCGCGGCCGCGGGGAGCGAGGACGAGGCGCTGGACCGGGCCATTCGGCCGCGGCTGCTGGATGACTATGTCGGCCAGTCCTCGGTGCGCCGCCAGATGGAGATCTTCATCAAGGCCGCGCGGCAGCGCCAGGAAGCGCTGGACCACGTGCTGATTTTCGGTCCGCCCGGACTGGGCAAGACGACGCTGGCGCATATCGTGGCCAACGAGCTCGGCGTCCACCTGCGCCACACCTCGGGCCCGGTGCTGGAGCGTGCCGGCGACCTGGCGGCCATCCTGACCAATCTCGAGCCGCGCGACGTGCTGTTCGTGGACGAGATTCACCGCCTCAGCCCCGTGGTCGAGGAAATCCTTTATCCGGCCATGGAAGATTTCCAGCTCGACATCATCATCGGCGAGGGGCCGGGCGCGCGCTCGATCAAGATCGACCTGCCGCCTTTCACGCTGGTGGGTGCGACCACGCGTGCCGGGCTACTCACCTCGCCGCTCAGGGACCGCTTCGGCATCGTGCAGCGGCTCGAGTTCTACGACGACCAGGAGCTGACGCGCATCGTGACGCGTTCGGCGGGGATCCTCGACGTGCCGGCGGACCCTGAGGGCGCGCACGAGATCGCGCGGCGCTCCCGCGGCACGCCGCGCATCGCCAACCGCCTCCTGCGCCGGGTGCGGGACTACGCCCAGGTCGAGGGCGGCGGTCATATCGACGCCGCCGTGGCCCGGGCGGCCATGGACATGCTCGAGGTCGATCCGCGCGGTTTCGACCAGATGGACCGGCGCCTGCTGCTGACCATCATGGAGAAGTTCGACGGCGGGCCGGTCGGGGTCGACAGCCTCGCCGCCGCGATCGGCGAGGAGCGCGGCACCATCGAGGACGTGCTGGAGCCGTTCCTCATCCAGCAGGGACTGATGATGCGCACGGCGCGCGGCCGCATGGCGACGCGCCAGGCCTACCTGCATTTCGGGCTCCCGGCCCCCTCGCGGGCGCTGGATCCCGAGACCCTGTCGCTGTTCGAGCAGGGCGAGTCGGCGTCGCCGGGTTCGGAATGATGGACGCGCGGCTGGCGGCGCCCTTCGCCTGGCGTGTGCGCGTGTATTACGAGGACACCGACCTCGGCGGGGTGGTGTACTACGCCAATTACCTCAAGTACCTGGAGCGCGCCCGCAGCGAATGGCTGCGCCACCTCGGCGTGTCCCAGTCCGCCCTGCTGGCGGAGGCGGGCCTGCTGTTCGCCATCACGGCCGTCAACATCCGTTACCTCAGGCCGGCGCGCTTCGAGGACGAGCTGGTCGTATCCGTGGCGCTCGAGCGCATGCGCCGCGCCAGCATGAGTTTCAGCCAGTCCATCAGGCGCGACACGGCCGATGGGGAACTGTTGTGCACGGCGGAAGTCACAGCAGCGTGCCTGCGCGCGCAGGACATGCGACCTGCGCCGCTCCCGCCGCATCTTTTCCAGGAGTAGAGCCAGCATGCAACACGACCTATCCATCCTGAGACTCATCCTGGAAGCCAGCCTGGTGGTGCAGCTGGTGATGGCGCTGCTGCTGCTCGCATCGGTGGCCTCATGGGCGGTGATCATCCAGAAGAACCGGGTCCTGAACAGCGCCCGCTCGCAGGCCGAGGGTTTCGAAAAGGAGTTCTGGTCCGGCGGCGACCTCAACGGCCTGTATCGCCGCATCTCGGCACGCGAGAGCGCCTCCACCGGCATGGCGGGCATCTTCGAGGCCGGCTTTCGCGAGTTCAGCCGGTTGCGCAAGCAGGAGGACCTGCAGGCCAGCCAGGTGGTGGAAGGGGCGCGGCGCGCCATGCTGGTGTCGCAGATGCGCGAGGCGGACCGGCTGGAGCAGAACCTGGCCTTTCTTGCCACGGTGGGCTCGACCAGTCCCTACGTCGGGCTGTTCGGCACCGTGTGGGGCATCATGAACGCCTTCATCGCGCTGGGTAACGTGCAGCAGGCCACGCTGGCCATGGTCGCGCCGGGCATCGCCGAAGCGCTCATCGCCACGGCCATGGGCTTGTTTGCGGCCATCCCGGCCGTCATCGCCTATAACCGCTACGCCGACACCGTGACGCGCCTGGAAAGCCGCTACGACACCTTCATGGAGGAGTTCTCCACCATCCTGCAGCGGCACGCGCGGCGCGCGGCGGAGGCCTGAGCATGCCTCCCGGTCGCCGCGGCCGCCGGCTCATGGGCGAGATCAACGTCGTGCCGTACATCGACGTGATGCTGGTGCTATTGATCATCTTCATGGTGACGGCCCCGTTGTTGACGCAGGGCATCGAGGTGGAACTGCCCAAGGTGGGCGCACAGCCGCTGGATCCTGCGGACTACCTCGACGAGGAGGCGCTGGTGCTCTCGGTCGATGCCGCGGGCAACCTCTACCTGAATTTCGGCGAGCGCACTGCGCCCGTCAGCGTGGAAGACGCGACCGAGCAGGCCAGGGCGTTGCTCAGCCGGGGACCGGACAGGCCGGTGCTCGTCCGCGCCGACGCGCGTGCCAGCTACGGCGACGTCGCACTCGCCATGCGGGTATTGCAGGACGCGGGCGCCGGACAGATCGGCATGGTGACCGATCCCGAGGAACTGAACATTCCGGGAGGCCGCTAGGCCGTGCTCGATTTCCTGCAGCAGCACGCGCGGGCCCTGGTGCTGGCGGGCTTGATGCACGCGGCGCTGATCGCCGTGCTGGTGCTGGGCCTGCCCGGCCTGCCGGTGACCCAGGTCGGCGCCCCGCCGGTGGAGCGCCCGCCGGTGCAGGCCGTGGCGGTCAGCGAGGCCGACCTGCGCGCGGTGGAGCAGCAACGCGAGGCCGACCGGCAGGCGGAGCTGCGCCGCCAGCGCGAGGCGGAGGAAGCGCGCCGCCTCGAGCAGCTGCGCATCCAGCGCGAGCGCGAGGCCGCCGAACAGCAGGCGCGCGCCGAAGCCGAACGCCAGGCCGAGGCGCAGCGGGCTGCGGAAGCGGCTCGCAAGGCAGAGGAAGCGCGCAAGGTCGAGGAAGCCCGCCAGGCCGAGGCGGCGCGCAAGGCCGAGGAAGCGAAGCGTGCCGAGGAGGCGCGCAAGGCGGAGGAGGCCAGGCGCAAGGAAGAGGCGCGCAAGGCGGAGGAAGCCCGGCGTGCCGAGGAGGCGCGCAAGGCGGCCGAGGCAGCGGCACGGCGCGAAGCAGAGCGCCTGGCCGCAGAAAAACGTGCGCAGGAGGAGCGCCAGCGGCAGCTGGCGGCGCAGATCGAGGAGGAACAACGCATCATGCGCCTGCGCACGTCGCAGGAGTATGGTGCCTGGCTGGGCGCGATCCAGTCCCAGGTCCAGCGCAACTGGAACCGGCCGCCATCGGCTCGTCCCGGGCTGCAATGCGAAGTCCGCGTCGGGCTGATCCCGGGCATGGAAGTCGTCAGCGCGGAAATCGTAAGCTGCAACGGCGACGATGCCGTGCGCCGCTCCATCCTGGCGGCAGTGGAACGGGCCTCGCCGTTGCCTCGCCCTTCCGATCCCGCACTTTTCGAGCGCAGTATTGTCTTCATATTCAAGCCCGAGGATTGAACCGACCCATGAGCCAACGCATCGCCGCCCTGTTCGCCTTCCTTTTCCTGCTCGTGCCTGCGGCGCAGGCCGAGCTGCGCATCGAGATCACCCAGGGCGTGAGCGAGGCGGTACCCATCGCCGTGGTGCCGTTCGGCTACACAGGAGAGGGCAGGCCGGCGCTCGACCTGGCTGCGGTGATCGACAGCGACCTGGCCTCGAGCGGGCGTTTTGCACCCATGGACCGACGTGACATGGTGGCGCGGCCGACGCGCGCCGAGGACGTGCGGCTGGATGACTGGCGCCTGCTGAAGACCGACATCCTGGTGATCGGGCAGGTCAGCCCGCTGGACGGCGACCGCTACGCGGTGGAGTTCCAGGTTTTCGACGTCTTTCGTGGCGAGCCCCTGATGGCTTTCAGCCTCACGGCGGCGGCTGCGAACCTGCGCGGCGCGGCGCACCGCATCGCCGACATGATCTTCGAGCGGCTCACCGGCGTGCCCGGCATTTTCTCGACCCGCATCGCCTACGTCACCGTCGACAAGTCCGGCGAGCGGAATCGCTACCGGCTGTGGCTCGCGGATGCGGACGGCGCCCGGCAAACCGCGATCGCCGAGTCATCCCAGCCGATCATGTCCCCCGCGTGGGCGCCGGACGGCCGGCGCATCGCCTACGTGTCCTTCGAGTCGGGCGTGTCGCGCATTTTCGTGCAGGAAGTGGCCACGGGGCGGCGTGAGGTGGTGTCGGGCCAGCCGGGTATCAACTCCGCCCCCGCATGGTCGCCCGACGGCCGCAAGCTTGCGCTCGTCCTCGGCGGCGTGGACGGCAATCTCGACATCCACGTGCTCTCGCTGGACTCGGGCCGGCTGCAGCAGGTCACGCGACACCCCGCCATCGACACCGAGCCCGACTGGGCACCGGATGGCCGCAGCCTGTATTTCACTTCGGACCGGGCCGGCCGGCCGCAGGTGTATCGCGTGGGCCTGGACGGCGACACCCCGCGACGCGTGACCTTCGAAGGCGTGTACAACGCGCGGCCGCGCATTTCGCCGGACGGCTCGCAGCTGGCCGTGGTGCACAACGACCGGGGGAATTTCCGTATCGCGCTGTTCGACCTGGCGCGCGGCTCGCTGCGGGTGTTGTCCGAAGGGCGCCAGGACGAGTCGCCGAGTTTCGCCCCCAACGGCAGCATGGTCATCTACGCCACGCGTGATGGCGGCCGCGGCGTGCTGGCGGCGACATCCACCGACGGGCGCGTGAAGCAGCGCATCGCGACCACCGAGGGAGAAGTGCGCGAGCCGGTGTGGTCGCCTTACCCCCGCTAGTGCGAACAGTTAACATAGTGCAACTTATCGCCACGCCACCTGCGGCGCGGCAAGGCCAAGAGGAACAAAACGCCATGTCCATGCGCAAGATTTTCATCGTGCTCGCCAGCGCGCTCGTGCTCGCCGCCTGCACCCGGACGACCGAGCCCGAGGAACCGGTTTCCGGCTCCGCCGTGGAGCCGGAGGACGGCTTCGTCACCCAGCCGTTGCCCGACGACGGCAGCTACGTCAATGGCCGCCCGGTGGAAGGCGGCTTCGGCGCCGGGGAAGGCGCCGAGGCGCTGTTGGGCCGGTCCATCATTTATTTCGACTTCGACTCCGCCGCGATCCGCGCCGAGTACACCGAGACGCTGGCGGCGCACGCCGACGAGCTGGTGGGCAATCCCGCCCTGACGGTCCGCCTCGAGGGACACACCGACGAGCGCGGTTCACGCGAGTACAACATCGGCCTGGGTGAGCGCCGTGCACAGGCGGTGCGCCGTGCGCTCATGCTCCAGGGCGTGCCCGCCGCGCAGCTGACCACGGTGAGCTACGGTGAAGAGCAGCCGGCCGTGACGGGGAGCGACGAGGAGGCCTGGGCCATGAACCGCCGCGTCGAGATCGTGTACCCGCAATGAACATGCGCAAGACCTGGCTGGTACTGGCAAGTGCCGCCTTGCTTGGCGGCTGCCTGCTGCCCCCCGAGGAAGATCCCGTGCTGATCAAGCTCGAGGAACTCGACCGTCGCGTCGGCGCGATCGAGCGCGTGGTACGCAACGAGAGCCTGTTGCAGATCGCCACCGAGCTCGAGGTGCTGCGCGAGGAAGTGCGTGGCCTGCGCGGCGCTTCCGAGGCGCTGCAGTACGAGGCGGAGAATGCCGCCACGCGGCAGCGCGACCAGTACCTCGACCTCGACCAGCGCCTGCAGTCGCTGGAACGCCGTACGCGCGGGGGGCAGCCTGAAGACGCAGTCGAGGGGCTGCCGGGGGGCGGTGCGTTGGCCGTGCCTGTGCCGGTGACGCCGGCGCCGGCCGCGAACGGGTCGGCCGGAAACGTGTCGGCCGGCAACGGCCAGGCCGCCTACCAGGCGGCGCTGGAGCTGCTGCGCCAGGGACGTTATGCCCAGGCCGAGGAGGCGTTCCGCCAGTTCCTGGCGGATTTCCCCGACAGCGACCTGGTCGATAACGGCTTGTACTGGCTGGCCGAGACCCATTACGTCAACCGGGACTTCGAGACGGCCCTTGCCACCTTCCGCCAGGTGCTCGAGAAGCATCCGAACTCGCGCAAGGCGCCGGATGCACTCTTGAAGGCGGGCTTCTGCGAGTACGAGTTGCAGCGCTTCGACGAGGCGCAGGCAACGCTACAGGCCGTGATGGAACAATATCCCGACTCGACGGCGGCGCGGCTGGCGACGCAGCGGCTCGAACGCATCCGCTCCGAGCAGCGTTAACGGCAGATGAGCGCGGCGAGCGAGGAGGCCGTGCGCGCCGAGGCGGCGCTGCGGATCACCGAGATATTCCTTTCGGTGCAGGGCGAGGCGAGCAGCGTCGGCTGGCCGACGGTGTTCGTGCGCCTGACCGGTTGTCCCCTGCGCTGCACTTATTGCGACACGGCCTACGCATTCCACGGCGGCGAGCGGCTGTCACTGGACGAGATACTGGCCCGTGTCGCCGGCCACGGCGTGCGCCACGTCTGCGTCACCGGCGGTGAGCCGCTGGCGCAGCGCGCCTGCCTCGACCTGGTGACGCGCCTGTGCGACGCCGGATACGCCGTGTCGGTGGAAACCAGCGGCGCGCTGGATATCGGCGGCCTGGATCCGCGTGCGCAGCGCGTGATGGACGTCAAGACGCCGGCCTCGGGAGAATCCGCCCGCAACCTTCCCACCAACCTGGACGCGTTGCGCCGCCAGGACTGCGCCAAGTTCGTCGTCTGCGACCGCGCCGATTACGATTGGGCGCGGCAGTTCGTCAGTGAACACGGCCTGGCGACGCGCTGCGAGGTGCTGTTCTCGCCGTGCTGGGGCCGGGTGGCGCCGGCAGCGCTGGCGGAGTGGATCCTTGCGGACCGGCTCCCGGTCCGTTTCCAGTTGCAGCTGCACAAGGTCCTGTGGGGCGATGTCCCGGGACGGTGATACGTCGGCCGCACGTGCGGTCGTGCTGCTGTCCGGCGGCCTGGACTCGGCCACCGTCCTCGCCGCCGCGGTGCACGCGGGACTCGAGTGCCACACGCTGAGCTTCCGTTACGGCCAGCGCCACGACGCGGAGCTGGTCGCGGCAGCGCGCATCTCCACCGCCCTGGGGGCGGCTTCGCACCGCGTCATCGGCATCGACCTGGGCACGGTCGGCGGCTCGGCGCTGACCGATCCGGATATCGCGGTTCCCGAGGCGCCGTCCGCGGGCATCCCGGTGACCTACGTGCCGGCGCGCAACAGCGTTTTCCTGGCTCTCGGGATGGGCCTCGCCGAGGTGCTGGAGGCCGACGAACTGCACATCGGCGTGAACGCCGTGGACTATTCCGGATATCCGGATTGCCGCCCCGAGTTCATCGCGGCCTTTACGCGCGTGGCCGCGCTGGCGACGCGTCGCGCGGTGGAGGGCAGGCCGCTGTGCATCCAGGCGCCGCTGATCGAGCTCAGCAAGGCGGACATCATTCGTTGGGGCGTCGCACTCGGCGTGGACTATGCGCTCACCGTATCCTGCTACCAGGCCGACGCGGACGGGACCGCCTGCGGCCGCTGCGATGCGTGTCGCCTGCGTCGCGAGGGCTTCGCGGCGGCCGGCGTGCCCGACCCGACCCGATACCGCAGCCCGGAGTGATGGGCTAAACTGTCGCGCCCGCGGGACCTGCCCGCGCGTGTCCCGCCCGTAAGGGCCGTTAGCTCAATCGGTAGAGCAGCGGGCTTTTAACCCGTTGGTTCTGGGTTCGAGTCCCAGGCGGCCCACCATTCACTCCTGCACGCAGCCTATCGCGGCGGTGCGCCGTGGCGTCCCTGGCCGGCGCTGAAAGCCGCTGCACCGTCACGGGCTTCAGTGCGCAGGGCGTCCAGCCCGGCGGCAAACTCGGCCTGCAGCGCCGCCATCTCGTCGGGAAACACCCCGTAGCGCAGGGCGTCGCGGTCGCTGCGCAGGCAGGCCTGTGGCGCCTCAGCCAGCGCAGCGGCAAGCGCGAGGGCGGCAGAAAGCGCGGCGCCGTGTTCGACGACGCGGTCGCACAGGCCGATGGCGAGGCATTCCTCGGCATCGATCCGCCGCCCGCTGAGCACCAGGTCCAGGGCGCGGCCCAGGCCGACGATGCGCGGCAGCCGGACAGTGCCGCCGTCGATCAGCGGTACGCCCCAGCGCCGGCACAGCACGCCCATCCAGGCGCTGCGCTCCATCACCCGCAGGTCGCACCACAACGCCAGTTCCATGCCGCCGGCGACCGCGGGTCCGGCGATCGCCGCGATCACCGGCTTGCTCAAGCGCAATCGCGTCGGTCCCATCGGGCCGAGGGGCGGCTCGCCGCGCTCGCCGAAATGCAATTGCGCCAGCCAGGCATCGGCCTGCCCGGCGGCCAGGGTCTTGAGGTCGAAGCCGGCACAAAAGCTGTCGCCGCTCCCGGTCAGCACGGCGACCGCGGCGTCGGCATCGGCTTCGAAAGCCAGCATCGCGTGGTAGAGCTGCAAGGCGGTAGCCGGGTCTACGGCGTTGCGCACGCCCGGCCGGGCAAGCGAGATCACGGTGACGTGCCCCTGGCGGGTGCTTTCGACGGTCCGTGGCGAGGTCTGGTCGATGGGCTCGGACATGTTCGTAAGCTATTGATTTGAAATGGGACTGCGCGACATGTTACCCTGCCTTGACTCGACGTGACGACCTGGAGACCGCTGCTCGCGCGGCGCCTAGCCGATGATGCGTGCCGGACCAGACCGCAGGCTTGCCCGGATCACCGGGGGTTTCGCCGCCGCCGTTGCCCTGGGCGACAGGTACAGCGCGGACGTCAATCACTCGCACTAAGACAATACAGGCCCCGGTGCCGAACGCCAGGGTCGCAAGGAGTTTTTTCATGTGTGGAATCGCCGGCGAGATTCGCTTCGACGGCGCTGCGGCCGACACCGGGCGCGTGCAACGGATGCTTGACCTGATGAGCGCGCGCGGGCCCGACGACGACGGGCTGGTGGCACAGGGGCCGGTCGCCCTGGGCCACCGGCGCCTCGCGATCGTCGACCTGTCGGAGCGCGGTGCACAGCCGATGCGCGACCAGGAGCTCGGCCTGACGATCGTCTTCAACGGCTGCATCTACAACCACGACGAGTTGCGCCGTCGCCTCTCCGGCAAGGGTTACCGCTTTTTCTCCCGCAGCGACACCGAAGTGATTCTCAAGGCCTACCACGCCTGGGGCGAGCGTTGCGTCGAGGAGTTCAAGGGCATGTTCGCCTTCTGCCTGCGCGAGCACGACAGCGGGCGGCTGTTCCTGGCGCGCGATCGTCTCGGCATCAAGCCGCTGTATTACAGCCACGAGGCCGGCGTGTTCCGCTTCGCCTCGGCCTTGCCGGCGCTGCTGCGCGACGGCCTGGCGAGCAAGGCGCTCGATCCGGTCGCACTGCATCACTACATGAGCTTCCATTCCGTGGTGCCGGCGCCGCGCACGCTGCTGCAGTCGATCCGCAAGCTGGCCCCGGGCTGCCGCATGCGTATCGAGACCGACGGCACCATCCGCGAAGAGCGCTACTGGTCGCTGGAGTTCGGCGCCCGGGAGGGCGATCCGCAGGGCGCGGAGGAATGGGAAGATGCGGTGCTGGAGTCCATGCGCCAGGCCGTGCGTCGTCGCCTCACCGGCGATGTGCCGGTGGGCGTGCTGCTGTCGGGCGGGCTCGATTCCAGCCTTATCACCGGGCTGCTGGCGCGCGAGGGCGTACCGCACCTGAACACCTTCACGGTCGGGTTCGAGGACGTCGGCAAGGAAGAGGGCAACGAGTTTCGCTACTCGGACCTCGTCGCCCAGACCTTCGGCACCGAGCACCACCAGGTGTTCATCGACTCCAGTACGCTGCTCAAGCACCTGCCGGGCTGTTTCTCCGCCATGGCGGAGCCCATGGTGAGCCACGACAACATCGGCTTCTACCTGCTGTCGCGCGAGGTCTCCAAGCACGTCAAGGTGGTGCAGAGCGGGCAGGGCGCCGACGAGGTCTTCGGCGGTTACCACTGGTATCCGCCGCTGCTCGAGAGCCGTGACCCGGTGGCGGACTACGCCCGGGTGTTCTTCGACCGCGACCATGCCGAGTTTGCCGAAGCCGTGCATCCGGACCTCGTGGAGCGCGACTTCAGCCGCGAATTCGTGGCGGACTGGTTCGACTCGGCGGCGGCGACGGCGCCGGTGGACAAGGCCTTGCACATCGACACCAACGTCATGCTGGTGGACGACCCCGTGAAGCGGGTCGACAACATGACCATGGCCTGGGGCCTGGAGGCGCGGACGCCGTTCCTGGACCACGAGGTGGTGGAGCTCGCCGCGCGTTGTCCCGCGCCGCTGAAGCTGGCGCAGGAGGGCAAGGGCGTGCTGAAAGAAGCCGCGCGGCGAGTGATCCCGGACGGCGTGATCGACCGTCCCAAGGGCTACTTCCCGGTGCCGGCACTGAAGTACCTGCGTGGCGAGAGCCTGGAGATGGTGCGCGACGCCCTGACCGGGCGCGCCGCACGAGAGCGCGGCGTCTTCAACCCCGCCTACGTCGAGCGCCTGCTGCAGGCGCCCGAGGAGCACCTGACGCCGCTGCGCGGCTCCAAGCTCTGGCAGCTGGCGGTGTTCGAACTGTGGATGCAGACACACGGGATCTGAGGTCATGAGCGGAAAGAAAGTCTCAGGCGGCGAGCGTGGTGCGTCGAAGGGCGGACACCCGGCCTCCGACCGCTCGCGTCACCGGCTCGAACGCCAGGGCTCTGCCACGCTGCGCGGCTTCGTCGAGGAGGATCCGCAGCACAAGGGCACCCCGCTGAAACCCAACGCGACGCTGGACTGCGGCTGGGGCCGGCTGGTCTTCGCCCACACTTTCAGCGACAACGCCGAGCTGGCGCGCACCCTGCTGCAGGAGAAGGAAGGGCAACGCGACATCGCGATCTACCTGCGCGACCCGCACGTCGTTCTCGCCATGGCGCCGCAGGACCTGTTCCTCGACCCTTCGCACACCTACCGCTTGTGGTTTTTCAATTACCGCCCGGCACGGGTGCAGCCGCGCGGTTTCCGCGTGCGCCGACTGCGCAGCCGCGAGGACGCCGATGCCATGTACCGCCTGCTCAGCAGCCGCCGGATGGTGCCGCCCAGCCCCGAGTTCGTGCTCGAGCGGCTCAAGTCGCGCGCGTTGTCGTTCTTCATCGCCGAGGACGAGGACAGCGGCAGGATCATCGGTACCGTGACGGGGGTCGACCACGTCCATGCCTTCGGCGACCCGGAAAAGGGCTCCAGCATGTGGTGCCTCGCAGTGGATCCGCAGGCGGCGCAGCCTGGCATCGGCCGCGCCCTGGTGGCATGGGTGGCCGACCACTACGCGGCCCGCGGACGTGCATTCATGGACTTGTCGGTGATGCACGACAACGAGGCCGTCATCCGCCTGTACGAGAAGATGGGCTTCGAGCGCGTACCGGTGTTCGCCCTGAAACGGAAGAACGCCATCAACGAGCCCCTGTTCGTCGGCCCGGAGAACTACGACGCGCTGAACCCATATGCGCGCATCATCGTCGACGAGGCACGCCGGCGCGGCATCGGCGTGGAGCTGGTCGACGCCGAGGAAGGATATTTCGCGCTCACCCTGGGCGGACGCAGCATCCTGTGCCGTGAATCGCTCTCCGAGCTGACCAACGCCGTCGCCATGAGCCGCTGCGACGACAAGCGCATCACGCGCAAATTGCTCGCCGAGGCGGGCCTGAGCGTGCCGGCCCAGCAGGTGGCGGGCGACGCGGACTCCGATCGGGCTTTCCTGGCTGAGCATGGCGCCGTGGTGGTCAAGCCCGCGCGCGGGGAGCAGGGCCGGGGCGTTGCGGTGGACATCACGGATGCAGATGAAATGTCCGCGGCGATCGCGGCGGCCGGGCGCGTCTCTGATCGCGTCATCCTCGAGTCCTGTGCGCGCGGCGATGACCTGCGCGTCATCGTCATCGACTACCGCGTGGTCGCCGCCGCCTTGCGCAAGCCCGCCGAGATCACCGGCGACGGACGGCACGACATCCGCACGCTGATCGAAAAGCAGAGCCGCCGCCGTGCCGCGGCGACGGGTGGCGAGAGCCGGATCCCGCTGGACGAGGAGACCGAACGCTGCGTGAGCCGCAAGGGTCACGCTCTCGACGAGGTGCTGCCGCCGGGCGAGACACTGCGCGTGCGCGCCACGGCCAATCTGCACACCGGCGGGACCTTGCACGACGTGACGGAGCGCCTGTCGCCGCAGCTGCGCAAGGTGTGCGAGACGGCGGCGCGCACGCTGAAGATTCCGGTCGTCGGCCTGGACCTGCTGGTGACGGACCCGGCCGGGGACGACTATGTCTTCATCGAGGCCAACGAGCGGCCGGGACTGGCCAACCATGAGCCGCAGCCCACGGCTGAGCGCTTCGTCGACTTCCTCTTCCCGCAGACTGTACAGGTGAGCGATGCGACCCCTGCAAATTGACCTCGATTACCTGCAGCAGGTGCTGGTGGAACTGCTGCGCATCCCCAGTCCGGCCGGCTTCACCGACGAGGCAGTCCGCTACACCCTGGCGCGCCTCGAGGATCTCGGCATTCCCGCGGAGATCACGCGTCGCGGCGCCATTCGGGCCGACCTGAAAGGTGCACAGCAGAGCCCGGATCGCGCCATCGTCACCCACCTCGACACCCTGGGGGCGATCGTGGCGGACCTGAAGGACAACGGACGGCTGGAGCTCCTGCCCATCGGCACGTGGTCGAGCCGGTTCGCCGAGGGCGCGCGCGTGACCGTGTACACCGATGACGGCAGCTACCGGGGCACGATCCTCCCCATCAAGGCGTCGGGCCATGCCTACAACCTGGAGATCGATACCCTCCCGGTCAGCTGGGACTGCGTCGAGCTGCGTCTCGACGAGGAGTGCTGCACACG
The DNA here is from genome assembly GCF_011089885.1 of Thioalkalivibrio sp. XN279. Taxonomy (NCBI): domain Bacteria; kingdom Pseudomonadati; phylum Pseudomonadota; class Gammaproteobacteria; order Chromatiales; family Ectothiorhodospiraceae; genus Thioalkalivibrio; species Thioalkalivibrio sp. XN279. The sequence goes on from NZ_JAANBD010000025.1 coordinate 91,579, forward strand.
CGCGGACCTGGTCCGTCTCGGGCTCAACCGGGGCGACTTCGTGGCGGTGGACGCGCTGCCGGAGATCACGCCTTCGGGCTTCATCAACTCCAGGCACCTGGACGACAAGGGCGGTGTCGCCACCGTCCTTGCCGTGGCCAAGGCCCTGGTGGAGAGCAAGACGCGCCTGCCCGTGGACTGTCACCTGCTGTTCACCATCAGCGAGGAAGTCGGCTCCGGCGCCTCGGCCGTCCTGCATGGCGACGTCGCGGAGATGGTCACGGTGGATACGGGGCCCGTGGCGCCCATCCAGGCCGGCGACGAGTTCGGAGTCACCATCTGCATGAAGGACTCCGCCGGGCCGTTCGACTATCACCTCACGCACAAGCTGCTCGAGCTGTGCAGCGACTACGGCATCCGCCACCAGCGCGACGTGTTCCGGCACTATCGTTGCGACAGTGCCTCGGCCATCGAAGCGGGCAACGACATCCGCACCGCCCTGGTGTGCTTCGGCACGGACGCCACGCACGGTTACGAGCGCTGCCATCTGCGTGCGCTGCAGGCACTGGCAGACCTGCTCGGCCTCTACGTGCAGAGTCCGCCGACGGCGCGCCGCGACCGGCTGGGCCTGGGTTCTCCCGAGGGATTCACGCACCTGCCGGTGGGTGACGGGGGGCGCGACGACTGACCGGGTGCTTCACCTCGCCCGCGCGCCGCCTTAAGCTGCCGCGGGGAGGTACGGCAATGCCATCGAACGCTTTCATCACCGGTGCGGCTTCCGGAATCGGGCGCGCCACGGCACAGTTGTTCGCGCAGCGTGGCTGGCGCGTCGGGCTGGCGGACCGGGATGCCGAGGGCGTCGCGGCGCTCGCCGCCGAGCTCGGCGAGGAGCGCGCCATGGCCTGCCCTTGCGACGTCACGAATCCGGCCTCACTGCAGCGCACACTGGACCAGTTCTGCGGCCCTGGCGGCGCACTGGAGCTGCTGGTCAACAACGCGGGCTTGCTGCATATCGGCCCGTTCGAGGAAATGCCGCCGGCCGCCCACAGGGAGCTCATCGAGGTGAACGCCCGCGGCGTCGTCGAGGTGCTGCTTGCCGCTTTCCCGGCCCTGGCCCGGGCGCGCGGCGCGGTGGTGAACCTCTCCTCGGCGTCCGCATGCTACGGCTCGCCGGACTACGCCACGTACTCGGCCAGCAAGATGTTCGTGCGCGGTCTCAGCGAGGCGCTCGACATCGAGTGGCGCCGTCACGGCATCCGTGTAGCCTGCATCATGCCTGCCTTCGTCAGCACGCCGATGATCGAGGGCTGGCGCAGCAACGCCATGGACCGGCTGGGGGTGCAGTTGCGCCCGGAAGACGTTGCCGAGGTCATCTGGAAGGCGGCGCACGGACGACGGCTGACCTGGCATGTGGGATGGCGTTACCGCGCCCTGCGGGCGCTGAGCGAGCCTCTGCCCGCGGGCGTGAAGCGCACCATGATGCGGTGGGTGTCGGGTTACCCGGGGAGGACGGGATGAGCAGCGCCATGGAGGGATTTCGCGGTCGCACCGCCCTCGTCACCGGGGCCGGTTCCGGGCTGGGGCTGGGCATCGCCACCGTGCTGGCGCGTAGCGGGGCGACCGTCGTCATGACCGACGTGGACGCAGCGGCCTGTGAGCAGGCCGCGGCAAGCTTGCGCGCATCCGGGTTCACGGTCGAGTCCACCGTGCTGGACGTGCGCGACGGCGAAGCGTTCTCGGCCTGTTTCGACGCTGCCTGGGCCCGTCACGGCAGGGTGCACCTGCTGTTCAACAACGCCGGCATCGGCGCCGCAGGCGATGCGCGGGACGTCGATGTGGCCACCTGGAGGCAGGTGGTGGAGATCAACCTGATGGGCGTGATCCACGGCTGCCATGCCGCCTGGCCGCGCATGGCGGCGGCGGGCGGCGGGCAGATCGTGAACACGGCCTCTGCGTTCGGCCTGCTGCCCGGGCCGCTTTACGCGGCCTACAGCGCGACCAAGCACGGCGTCGTCGGCCTGTCCCGCTCGCTTCGGGCCGAGGGCAGGGACCTCGGGATCGGCGTGACCGCGTTGTGCCCCGGTTTCATCCGCACGCGAATCCTGGACAACGCGCTGATGGACGGAGTCGATCGCGCCAGCGCCGAGGCGGCGGTGCCGTTCCGCTTCCTGGACCCTGACAAGGCCGTGCGGACCATACTGCGCGGTGTGCAACGCAATCGCGCGCGCGTGGTGTTCCCCTGGGAAATCCGCGCCCTGTGGTGGCTCGACCGCCTCAGTCCCGCGCTAATGGACGTGATCAGCGCGGCGGCGGCGCGCCGTTACCGCCGCGTCGCGCGCCGCTGACGCTCAGGCGCGGACGCGGCGCTTGTTGCGTCCGTGCAGCTTCTTGCGGCCGACGGCACGCGCGCGCTTCTGCGCCAGCGCGATCAACTGTTCCTGGGCGCCACGTTGTTCTTCTTCGCCGGCCGGGATGCGCTGCACGTAGCTGCCGTCAGGCTGCATGTCCCAGGCGCTGCGCCGGTCGTTGAGCTGGACCTCCAGTATTTCGCGCAGTGCGCGCTGGCAGTCCGGGTCCTCCACCGGCACGACCGTTTCGACGCGGGATTCCAGGTTGCGCTTCATGCAGTCGGCCGAACCGATGAAATATTCTTCGGCGCCGCCGTTTCGGAAGAAATAGATGCGAGTGTGCTCGAGGAATCTGCCGACGATGCTGATGACGCGGATGTTCTCGGACAGGTCCGGCACGCCCGGCCGTACGCGGCAGGTGTCGCGAATGATGAGGTCTACCGCGACGCCGGCCTGGGAGGCGCGGTAGAGCGCGCGCACGATATCCGCATCCTCGAGTGCGTTGGTCTTGAACTGGATGTGCCCCAGCTCGCCGGCCGCCTGCAGCTCGATCTCGCGCTCGATCCGCGCCAGCAACGCGCGTTTCAGGTGGGTCGGCGCGGGCAGCAGCTTGTCGTAGCGACGCTTGGCGACGTAGCCGGTGGTGAGGAAATTGAACAACTCGGTCAGGTCGCTGCCGAGCACCGGGTCGCAGGTGAGCAGGCCGAGATCGCTGTAGAGACGGGCCGTGCCGGAATGGTAATTGCCGGTACCGAGGTGTGCATAGCGCCGCAGGCCGTCATAGTCACGACGCAGCACGAAGATGACCTTGGCATGGGTCTTGAGCCCGAGCACCCCGTAGGAGACGTGGATGCCGGCTTCTTCGAGCGAGTTGGCCCAGCGCACATTGGCTTCCTCGTCGAAGCGGGCCTTCAGCTCCACCGCTACCGCCACCTGCTTGCCGTTCTCGGCCGCGTCGATGAGGTACTCGATGATCTTTGACTTGCGGGCGGTGCGGTAGAGCGTCATCTTGATGGCCAGCACTTTCGGGTCCTGGCTGGCTTCGCGCAGGAAGCGCTCCACCGAGGTGGTGAAAGACTCGTAAGGGTGCTGCAGCAGGATCGGTCCGCTGTTGCGGATGAGGTGGAAGATGTTCGGCGCGTCCACCAGCTTGGGGTGTTCGATCGGGTGGTGCGGCGGGTCCTTCAGCTCGGGCCGGTCCAGCCCGATCAGCTCCATCAGGTCGCGACGCTGCATCAGGCCGTCGACCTCGAAGACGTCCATGCCCTCGTCCAGTCCCAGCTCGGCGGCCAGCATGCCGCGATGGACAGGCGGCATGTCGGTGCTCACTTCCAGCCGCACGGTGGGCGCGAACTTGCGGTCGCGCAACTCGGCCTCGATGACCTGCAGCAGGTCATTGGCCTGCTCCTCGTAGCGTTCGACGATGGCGTTGCGCGTGACGCGGAACAAGTCCCAGCGCTCGATGTCGAGTTCGGGCAGGAGCTGGTCCAGGTTGTGTGCAATCACGTCTTCCAGCGGCACGAAGTGGCTCTGCTCACCGACCCGCACGAAGCGAGGTATACCTTCGCCGACAGGCACCTTGATCCGCACCATGCGCGGGCCGGGCTGGCCGGCGGCGCGGTTGATGCTCACCAGCAGGTTCAGCGACAGGTTGGAGATGAACGGGAAGGGATGCGCCGGGTCCATGCCGATGGGCGTGAGCAGGGGATAGATGTTTTCCAGGTACCAGGCGCGCAGCCCGGCCTGTTGCTCGGCATCGAGTTCCCAGTAGCGGCTCAGCATGATGCCGGCCTCGCGCAACTCGCTCACGAGGCGCGGGAAGAGTTCGTCCTTGCGCTCCTTGATCGCCACCACCTCCGCCTGGCACTCGCGCAGCTGCTGTTCCGGAGTGCGGCCGTCCACGGACAGTTCGTGCACGCCGGCGCCCACCTGCTGCTTCAGGCCGCCGATGCGCTTCATGAAGAACTCGTCCAGATTGGAGCTGACGATGGCGAGGAACTTGACGCGTTCGAGCAGGGGCGTGCGCTCGTCTTCGGCCTCGTTGAGGACGCGCCGATTGAATGCCAGCCAGGTGAGTTCGCGGTTGAGGTACCAGGCCGGATCCGAGAGGTCCACGCCGGCGCCGGCGCCGGCGGTGGTGTCGGGGGCTGCTGCAATCTGTGTCATGGACGGGCTCCCTGCATATCGTTGCCATCTTATACAAGCCGGGTTACAAAAGCGTGGCCGGACACACGGATTGCAATGCCTTGTCCCGAGGAGTAACTTTATTCGTATTCGCCGGCGGCGCAGATCAACAAGCAAGATGCCGCCGCGACTTGACCCCGCCCTCGTGGCGGGTTCTTTTTTTCTCAGCCATGGCCGGAACTGCTAAATTGCACCCAACGGGCCAGGGTTCGGGAGCCCCGATGCGCACGGTCACAGTATTTGCCCCTGCTTCCGTCGGCAACGTCGGCGTCGGATTCGATGTGCTCGGCCACGCCATAGAGGGCGTCGGTGACACGGTGACTTTGCGCCGCTCGCCCGGGCCGGGGATGGTCCTCACCCAGATCAGCGGCGTCATCACCGAATTGCCGCGCGATGTCGAGCAGAACTCGGCGACGCGGCCGTTACTGCGCATGGCGCAGGAGCACGGCGTCGAGGGCGGGCTCGAGATCGAGCTGCACAAGGGGATTCCGCTGGGATCGGGCATGGGCGGCTCGGCGGCGTCGGCCGTGGCGGCCGTGGTGGCGGCGGATGCGCTGTGGGGCCTGGGCCTGCCGATGAATCACCTGCTCGAGTACGCGCTGGAAGGTGAAGGCGCCGCCAGCGGCGCGGCGCACCCGGATAACGCCGCGGCCTCTCTCTACGGCGGACTGGTGCTCACCGAGCCGGGGCCGCCGTTGTGCTGCACCCGCCTGCCTGTTCCCAGCGGCATCGCATGCGTGCTGTGCCACCCGGACCTGGAGGTCAGGACCCGCGACGCGCGCAGCATCCTGGCGGCCACGGTGCCGCGCGAGCTGTGGGTGCGCCAGTCGGCCTGGCTGGCGGGCTTCGTCGCCGGCTGCCTGCGCGACGACCTGGCGCAGGTGGCGCGGTGCCTGCAGGACGAGGTGATCTGGCCCCAGCGTGCGCGCCTGGTTCCGGGCGCTGCCGCCGCGCTGGAAGCGGCGCGCGCGGCCGGCGCCATCGGTGGCTCCTTGTCCGGCAGCGGACCGTCCGTGTTCGCCTGGACGCCGCAAGACAAGGCGGCTGAGGTTGCGACGGCGCTGAGCCACAGCTTCGCCGCGACCGGCATTCCCTGCGAGACCTGGATTTCTACGCCGGACGCCCCGGGCGCGCGCGTGGTATCGGGCGGCTGAGCGCTGTGCCGGACACAGCGCGCACCGGGTCGATCTACGCGACCGCCGCTTTCATGTTCTGGGGCCTGACCCCGATCTACTACAAGCTGTTGCCGCACGTCCCGCCTGCCGAGATCCTGGCTCACCGCGTGGTCTGGAGCGTGGTGTTCGGCGCGCTGTTCGTGGCGCTCTCGCGCAGCTGGCCTGCGGTGCGGGCAAGCCTCGGGGAATGGCGTATCCTGCGGGCCCTGGCGCTGACGGCCGCGCTCGTCAGCACCAACTGGCTGGTCTACATCTGGGCCATCGCCAACGACCAGGTCATGTCGACCAGCCTCGGCTATTACATCAATCCGCTGGTGAATGTCCTGCTGGGCATGCTGTTCCTGGGGGAGAAATTGAACCGGGCGCGGGCCGTGGCCGTGGCGCTCGCAGTCGTCGGCACGACCAGCCTGGCCATCGACGTCGGCAGCCTGCCCTGGGTGTCCCTCACCCTGGCTTTCAGCTTTGGCTTCTACGGGCTCATCCGCAAGCGGCTGGGACTGCCGGGCATCGCCGCCTTGTTCGTCGAGACCTTGCTGGTGGCGCCGCTGGCCCTGGTCGCGCTGGCCTGGTTTCATCGCGACGGTCAAGGGGCTTTCGGCACGGACCTCTCCACCAGCCTGCTCCTGGTGCTGGCCGGGCCGGTGACGCTCCTGCCCCTGCTGTGGTTCGCCGAGGCCGCGCGGCGGCTGCCGCTGGTCACCATCGGTTTCTTTCAGTACCTTGGACCCACCCTGACTTTCCTGCTGGCCACGCTGGTGTACGGGGAGGTGTTTACCTTGGCCTGGGCCATCACGTTCATCCTCATCTGGAGTGCGCTCGCGGTCTTCAGCCTCGACAGCCTGCGCACCCGCGCACGCCTGAAACGTGCGGCGCGCGAGGCCGGTGCGTGACGCTGCCCGTCTCATCCTGGTACCTGCCGGCGGGGGGCGCGTTGCTCGGGCTCATGGCCGTGGCGGGGCTGTGGAGCTGGTACCGGCGGCGCGACCGGCTGGACCTGATGCTGCGCAAGATCGCCTGGAAGCGGCTGACGGACGTGGTGGTCCCGGATGACGTCGATGGCGAGATTCACCTCGACCTGGTGCTGCTCACGGCCAAGGGCATACTCGTGCTGGAGGTGCGGCGGGCGACGGGCACACTGTTCTGGGGCGACCAGCTCGAATACTGGGCCCTGCTCGACGGCCGGCGCCGCAGCCAGATCCGTAACCCCTTGCCAGGGCTGCTGGCGAAGCGCCATGCGGTGCATGCGCTGGCGCCGCGCGTTCCGGTCAGCGGCCGTGTCCTGCTGCTCGGCACAGTGTCCATCTCCGGCGCGACGCCGCCCGGCGTGGTCACGGCTGAGCAACTTCTCGCCGAGTTCCCGCCGCACGGCCGCAAGCCCGTGCCCGAGGCGCTGCAGTCCGCCTGGGCGGAATTGTCCGCCCAGGCCCGCCCCCTGGCCTCGTCCGCCTGAGTCCGGCCGCGCCGCTCAGGCCGCCTGGGCGACGTCCGCGCGGCGGTAATGGTCCGCAAGCACGCGCGCTACGCAGGCCGTGATGCGCTTGCCGGTCTCGATGTGCAGGAACTCGTTCGGCCCATGCGCGTTGGAGTTGGGGCCGAGCACGCCGGTGACGAGGAACTGCACGCCCGGGAATTTCTCGCCCAGCATGCCCATGAACGGGATGCTGCCGCCCGTACCCATGTACAACGCCGGCTTGCCGAAGAAGGCCTCGGACGCGGCCTGCATGGAAGCCTCGAGCCAGGGCGCGACCGGCGGCGCGTTCCAGCCGCCCATCGACGACTCGACGTCGAACTCGACCTCGGCGCCCAGGGGCGGGTCCGTTTCCAGCACCTTCTTTACCGCGGCGGCCGCCCGGGCGGGATCGGCGGTGGGGGGCAGTCGGAAGGAGAGCTTGAGGGAGGTCCAGGGCCGCAACGTGTTGCCGGCCGCGCCCGGCGTGGGCATCCCGGCGGCACCGGTCACCGAGAGGGTCGGCCGCCAGGTGTTGTTGAGGATCAGTTCGACCGGTTCCTGCGCCACCGGGCGCGTGCCGCCGGCCCAGGGGAAGCGCTGGTGCACGTTGTCGCCCAGCACTGCGGCTGCGGCCCTGGCCTGCTCGAGGCGCGCCGCCGGCACGTTGCCCTCGAGTTCCGGCACGCGGCTCGCGCCGGTTTCCGGGTCTTCCAGCCGGTCGAGCAGCAGGCGCAGCACGCGGAAGCTCGAGGGCACGATGCCGCTGGCGCCGCCGGAGTGCACGCCCTCCTTGAGGACGGCGGCCTTCAGGGTGCCGACCAGGTTGCCGCGCAGCGAGGTGGTGGTCCAGAGCTGCTCGTAGTTGCCGCACTCGGCGTCGAGGCAGACCACGAGGCTGGGCGTGCCGATGCGCGCTTCCAGGTGGTCGATGTAGTAGGGCAGGTCGAAGCTGCCGCTCTCCTCGCAGCCCTCGATCAGGACGACGCAGCGGGCATGCGGCAGGCCCTGCTCCTGCAGGGCGCGGATGGCGGCCAGGGAGCCGAACACCGCGTAGCCGTCGTCGGCGCCGCCGCGGCCGTAGAGCTTGCCGTCGCGAATCACCGGCTCCCACGGGGTCAGGCCGTCGCTCCAGCCGTCAAATTCCGGCTGCTTGTCGAGATGGCCGTAGAGCAGCACCGTGTCGTCGTTGTCCCCGTCGATCTCGATGAACAGCAGTGGGGTACGGCCTTCCAGGCGCACGATCTCGACCTGCATGCCCTTGACGGGCTGCTTGCGGCACCAGTCGGCCATGAGCTCCGCGGCCTGGTCCATGTACCCGTGGCTGTCCCAGTCCGGGTCGAAATTGGGGGACTTGTTGGGAATCCTGACGTAGTCACACAGGGTGGGGACGATGCTTTCATCCCAGATCCGGTGGGTGAACTCGAGGACCTTGGCGTTATCCATTGTCTGGCTCCATCTCGTCAGGCATGTCAGCCGGTGATTGTACTAGAGAGCGAACAGCGTCTCGGCATTGGCCGTGGTGGCCGCGGCGAGCCGCTCGGCATCGATGCCCATCAGTCCGGCGAGGGCATGCAGCACGTGCGGCAGGTGCATCGGCTCGTTGCGCCGTGTGCGCGGCTTCGGGTCGAGGTCGCGGGGCAGGAGGTAGGGCGCATCGGTCTCGATCATGACGCGGTCCAGCGGCAGGAAACGCGCCGCGGCGCGCAGGGCGTCACCGCGGCGCTCGTCGCAGATCCAGCCGGTGATGCCGATGTACAGGCCGCGGTCGAGGTAAGCGCGCATCTCCTCCGGCCCCCCGGTGAAGCAATGCGCCACGCCGGCGGGCATGCGCGCGCCACACTCGTCGAGGATGGCGACGAAGCGCTGGTGCGCGTCGCGCTGATGCAGGAACACCGGCAAGCCGGTCTCCATGGCCAGCCCGAGCTGCAGGCGGAAGGCCGCCTCTTGCCTGTCGCGCGGCGAAAAGTCGCGGCAGAAATCGAGGCCGCATTCGCCCACCGCGACGGCACAAGGTTGCGCCAGCAGCTCACGCAGCCGCGGCAGGTCGGTCTCGGCCAGCTCCGACGCGTGGTGCGGGTGCACGCCGACGGTGGCATAGAGCCCGGCGGCGGTCCCGGCCAGGCGGATTGCTGCCGCGCTGGACTCGAGCGTGCTGCCGGTGATGATTATGCGCGTCACGCCGAGCGCGTGCGCGCGCTCGATGACCGCCGCGCGGTCGGCGTCGAAGCTGTCGTGCGCCAGGTTGACCCCGATGTCGACGAGATTCATGTCTTGGGCGCGGCAGGCTTCCTGGCGCTGCGCTTGCGCCGGGCGGGGGGTTTCTTGGCTGCCGCCTTGCGGGACCTGGCGGCGGGCGTTTTGCGGGCGGGTGCAGCCGCCGGCGTTGCGCCGCTGCCAGCCAGCACGCCGCCGGGACCGGATTCCGCTTGCGGATCGCGCTCCGCAGGCGCCTCCAGGACCGCGCGTACTTCCTCTTCGAGCGCTTCCATGGCGTCGTACAGGTAACCGCGCATCTCGGGCAGGTGCGGCATCGCCTCGTAGCCTGCGATCATGCCGAAGAACATGCGTCCGGCGTAGCTGTACACCGTGATGTTCATCACCATGTCCGGCGGAATGGTCGAGATCGGGAACACTTCCTCGAGCCGCGCCCCCTTGAGGTGCAGCTTCACCGGCGAGCCGGGCAGGTTGGAGATCAGGATGTTGCCCGCCGGCGGCACCATCGCCGAGACATGCAGAATGTCGACCGCGATGGCCGCGCCCTGGATGAGCAGCGTATAAGCCATCACTGTCTCGCGCGACAGCGCCATCAACGCATCTTTCATCTCCGCGGTCGAGCGGTGGATTTCGCGCAGGCGCTTGAGCGGGTTGCGGCTCACGCCGGCGAGGCGCACGGGGATGATGCCGAGGATGTTGGTGGACGAGTTTTCTCCCGGGCGACGCAGGTTCACCGGCAGCTGCGCCACCAGCGGCGTGCGCGGCAGTTCCGCGTAGCGCGCCAGGTAGCGCCGCAGGGAGATGTCGCACAGCGTGACGATGACGTCGTTGAGCGTCGTGCCGGTGGAGCGGGCCAGCGCCTTGAGTCGCTCGATCTCTATGCTGCCGCCGGCGATGCGGCGCGCGCGCGTGATGTGGCCGTTCAACGCGGTGCGTGGCGCCGTGAACGGCACGTCCAGCCCCGACTTCGCGAGCCCGAGCCGGTCCAGCGCCATCTTGCCGGCCACGCCGGACAACTCCTTGCCCATGGTGAACAGGCTCTTCAGGTTGCCGCCGATCTCTCCCATCGCGGCGCGGATGTCACGGTGGGGGTGCTCGCGCCGCGAGCCCCCGGCCATCTGCCAGAAGGCCCGGACCGTGGGATCGTCCGGGTCCTCGGTGAGCGAGGCATTCGCCAGGCGCACCAGGGTCGCGCCGTCGCAATAGGCGTGATGGATCTTGGTGTAGATGGCGAAGCAGCCGTCGTCCAGGCCCTCCACGAAGTGCAGCTCCCACAGCGGGTGTTCGCGGTCCAGCATGTAGGCATGCAGCCTGGAGGCCAGGTCGGCCAGCTGGCGGCGGGTGCCGGGCGCGGGGAGTGCTGAGCGCCGCACGTGGAAGTCGAGCTCGAAGTTCCGGTCCGGCACCCACTGTGGCATGCCGGTGAGCGACACCTTGAGCCGCTGGTTGAACGGCTTGTCCACCTTGTGGCGGCGCAGCGCGTCGATCAGGTCGCCGACGAAGTCGCCCTGGTAATCGTCCGGCGGCCGAAAGATCTGCAGCGAGCCCACGTGGCGCGGACTGTCGGCCGTCTCGGTCAACAGGAAGGCGTAGTCGGTGATGGATATCCGGCTCATCGGGGGCTCCGTCGTGGCGCAAATGGTACAACATGCGGCAGCGCCCTTGGCATCGCGACATGCCCCGGCTTTGGCCGCGGCTTTGGTTGCGGCTGGCGTGCCGGTTATAGTCGGCGCGGATTTCCCCCGGCAGGCCGTCATGAACCATTACCCGCATCTGCTCGCGCCGCTCGATCTCGGTTTCACCACGCTGCCAAACCGCGTGCTCATGGGCTCGATGCATACCGGTCTGGAAGACCGCGCTGCAAACTACCCGAAGCTGGCGGCATATCTCGCCGAGCGCGCCGCGGGCGGCGCCGGGCTGATCGTGACCGGCGGTATCGCGCCCAACGTCGCGGGCTGGGTGGCGCCCTTCGCCGGCAAGCTGTCGGCGCGCCGGGAAGTGCCGCGCCACCGGCAAGTCACGCAGGCCGTGCATGAGGCGGGCGGGCGGGTGTGCATGCAGATCCTGCATGCGGGCCGTTACGCCTATCACCCCTTGTCGGTGGCGCCGTCCCCGCTGAAGTCGCCCATTACCCCATTCAAGCCGCGCGGCCTGAGCGCCCGCGGCGTGGAAGCGCAGATCCGGGCCTTCGCCCGCTGTGCTGCGCTGGCGCGCGAGGCGGGCTACGACGGCGTCGAGATCATGGGTTCCGAGGGCTACCTCATCAACGAGTTCATCGCCGCGCGCACCAATCGCCGCGAAGATGCCTGGGGCGGCGACTTCGAGCGCCGCATCCGCTTTCCAGTCGAGATCGTGCGCCGGGTGCGCGAGGCCGTCGGGCCCGACTTCATCATCATTTACCGCCTCTCTGCGCTCGACCTGGTGGAAGGCGGCAGCGACTGGGAGGAGGTGCTCGCCCTCGGACACAAGGTGCAGGCGGCCGGGGCGACGATCATCAACACCGGCATCGGCTGGCACGAGGCGCGGATCCCGACCATCGCCACGCTGGTGCCCCGCGCCGCCTTCGCCTGGGTCACGTCGCGCCTGCGCGAGGCGCTGGACGTACCTGTGGTGGCGACCAACCGCATCAACACGCCGGAGGTGGCGGAGGGCATCCTGGCGCGCGGCGAGGCCGACATGGTGAGCCTGGCGCGCCCCTTCCTCGCGGACGCCGAGTTCGTGCGCAAGGCGGCCGAGGGCCGGGCGGACGAGATCAACACCTGCATCGCCTGCAACCAGGCCTGCCTCGACCACACCTTCGCCGGCAAGCGTTCCAGTTGCCTGGTGAACCCGCGTGCCTGCCACGAGACCGAGCTGGTGATCCGCCCCGCCGAACGGCCGTTGAAGGTCGCCGTGGTCGGCGGCGGGCCGGCCGGGTTGGCTGCGGCGACGACTGCAGCGGAGCGCGGGCATGCGGTGACGCTGTTCGAGGCGGCGCGGGAAATCGGCGGCCAGTTCCAGATGGCGCGACGCATTCCCGGCAAGGAAGAATTCTCCGAGACATTGCGCTACTTCCGCAGGCGCCTCGAGGTGACCGGCGTCGAGCTGCGGCTCGGCCAGCACGCGACTGCCGAGGGGTTGGCCGCGGCCGGTTTCGACCGTGTCATCGTGGCGACCGGAGTGGTGCCGCGCACGCCCGCGATCCCGGGCATCGACGGCCCGCAGGTGCTGTCGTACATCGACGTCCTGCTGGGACGGCGCGAGGTCGGGCGCCGCGTCGCCATCATCGGTGCCGGCGGTATCGGGTTCGACGTCGCCACGTTCCTGTCTCATCCGCACGCGGGCGCGGAGCCGGTGGCCGAGTACAACCAGGAATGGGGCATCGATCCCGCCGCACGCGCCGGCGTCGAAGGCGTCGAGCCCCGTCCAGACGGCACGGGACGCGAGATCTGGCTGTTGCAGCGCAAGCAGGGCAAGCCGGGTCGCGGCCTGGGCAAGACCACCGGGTGGGCGCACCGGCTCGGCCTGCAGCGCCGCGGCGTGCACATGATCCCCGGGGTCACTTACCTCGGCGTCGAGCCGGCGGGATTGCGCGTGCGCATCAAGGAGGCGGAGCAGCTGCTCGAGGTGGACAGCATCGTGGTCTGCGCCGGCCAGGAGTCGCTGAGCGTGCTGGCCACCGAGCTCGAGTCGCGCGGCGTGCGTGCCGACCTGGTGGGCGGGGCGCTGGAAGCGGCCGAGCTGGACGCCAAGCGCGCGATCGACCAGGCCACGCGGCTCGCCGCAGCGCTGTGAGTGCAGCGGACACGCCGGACCAGCTGGCGCTGTTCGGCGCCGAGGCGGCCGTCGTCGTGCGGCGGAGCGCACGCGCGCGCAGGCTTTCGCTGCGCGTTTTCCCCCATGGCCTGGTCGAGGTGGTGGCGCCCCAGCGCGCCGCCGAGCGCAGCATCTATCGTTTCGTCAGCGACCACCAGGCCTGGATCCAGCGGGCAAGGCGCGAGTTCGGCGCCTCCCCGCAGGCGCGCATGGTCGATCCGCCCGCCGAGATCGGCCTCGCAGCGGTGGGCGAGGCGTGGGTGGTGGCTTACGGGGAGGGCACGCGAAGACTGCGTGCGGTCCCTGGTGCGGACGGCGGCTCTATCCGGCTGACCGGCCCGGCGGACCCGGTGTGGCGGGTGCAGCAGTTGCGCCGCTGGCTGCAGCAGCGCGGCCGCGCCGTCCTCGAACCATGGCTGGCGCAGGTGGCGTTCGAGACCGGGCTGGCCTACCGCGGCGTGACGGTGCGAAGGCAGCGTTCGCGCTGGGGCAGCTGCTCGGCGCGCCACGACATCAGTCTCAACTGCGCGCTGCTGTTTCTCGAGCCGGCGCTGGTGCGCCACGTGCTGGTGCATGAACTCGCGCACACGCGCCACCTGAATCACGGCCCGGCTTTCTGGCGGCTGGTGGGTCGCCTGGCGCCCGACTTCGAGGCAGCAGAGCGCGAACTGCGCGCCGCCTGGCGCAGCGTCCCGGCCTGGGTCAATCACGATCCGATGTAACTCAGCCCCCGCAAACTCTGTATGATGCCTCGTGTGCTGCGCTTGGGGGGCGTGAGCGATGAGTAGTGACGGCGAAGGATCCGGTGGCGGCGGGCTGTTCGCGGAGCTGAAGCGGCGTCGCGTCATCCGGGTGGTCGTGCTGTATGCGATCGGCGGCTGGATCGTCATCGAGGTCGCATCCACGGTCCTGCCCAACCTCAATCTTCCGGACTGGTCGGTCACCCTGGTGACGGCGCTGGTCGGGCTCGGTTTCCTCCTCGCGGTGTCACTGGCGTGGGCCTTCGACCTCGGTCCTGGCGGCATAGAGCGCACGCCGCCGCGGGGCGCTGCGGAGCCCGTGCCGCCGCCGCCCCAGCCGGCGCCGCCACCGCCCGCGGCACCGCCCGAGCCCGCTCCTGTCGCGAAGCCGGCGGATACCCGCAAGTCCATCGCCGTCCTGCCCTTCGTCAACATGAGCGGCGACGCAGAGAACGAATACTTCAGCGACGGCATCGCCGAGGAGATCCTGAATCTCCTGGTCAAGCTGCCGCAGCTGCGCGTCGCTTCGCGCACCTCGTCGTTCATTTTCAAGGGCAAGTCGGCGGGCATCCCGGAGGTGGCGGCCAAGCTGGGCGTCAGCACGGTGCTCGAGGGCAGCGTGCGCCGGGCCGGCGACCGCGTGCGCATCACGGCGCAGCTCATCGACGCCGACACGGACTCGCACTTTTGGTCGGAGACCTACGACCGCGAATTGAAAGACGTGTTCCAGATCGAGGACGACATCGCCAAGAGCATCGTCGACGCCCTGCAGATGACGTTGACGCCGAAGGAACGGCGCGCCATCCAGGTGGTGTCGACCTCGGACGCCAAGGCCTACGATTACTACCTGCGCGGCCGCAGCTACATGTACACCATGACGCGCCGGGACTACGAGTGCGCCATCCGGATGTTCGAGCAGGCGATCCTGCTCGACGACAAGTATGCGCTGGCCTATGCGGGGATCGGCGATGCGTATTCCCACCTGTACCGCTATGCCGAGGCTACGCAGGAGAACGTGCGCAAGGCGGTGGAGGCGAGCGAGAAGGCGGTCGCGCTGGATCCGGACTCTGCTGAAGCGCGGGCCTCGCACGGCCTTGCCATGTTCATCAGCGACGACTACGAGGCGGCCGAACGCGAGTTCAGCCGGGCGATCGAGCTGAACCCCAACCTGTGGGAGCCGTACTATTATTTCGGGCTTGCCTGGTCGTCCAAGGGTGAGTTCGAGAAAGCCATCGAGATGTACAAGAAAGCGATGGAAGTGAACCCTGCGGACTACCAGGCGCCGATCTTCATAGCCCAGAGCTACGCGTCCCTGGGGCGCAAGCATGACGAGATGAAAGCCCGGCTGGCCTCGCTGGAACAAATCCAGCGGCACCTCGACATGAACCCCCACGACACGCGCGCGCTTTATGTCGGCGCCAACCAGTTCGCCAACGTCGGCGAGTTCGCCAAGGCCCAGGAGCTGGCCGACCGGGCCCTGGGGCGCGACCAGGGGGAGCCCGTGGTGCTCTACAACGTGGCGTGTTTCTACGCCATGAAAGGCGACACGGACCGCGCCATGGAGCTGTTGGAACGCGCCGTGGATAACGGCTGGGGCGACAAGGCCTGGCTGGAGACCGACCCTGACCTCGACTCGCTGCGCGAAGATGGCCGTTTCCAGGCGCTGATGGAACGGATTCACTGACAGCGAGCCGCACGGGCTATCGCTGGCGACGCGTCAACTCATGAGCCGCCAGGCTATCCAGGCCAGCGAGAACAGCGCCC
The DNA here is from genome assembly GCF_011089885.1 of Thioalkalivibrio sp. XN279. NCBI lineage: Bacteria > Pseudomonadati > Pseudomonadota > Gammaproteobacteria > Chromatiales > Ectothiorhodospiraceae > Thioalkalivibrio > Thioalkalivibrio sp. XN279. Next base: position 107,228 of record NZ_JAANBD010000025.1, read on the forward strand.
CCGAAACCAGCCCGACCCACGCCAGCGTCCGCAGCGCCGGCCCCGGCCGTGCCTCCTGCGGCACATGCGGGGCGGTGACGGCGCGGAGCGTGATCCAGGCGATCAAGGGCGCGGCCACGAAGGAGAGGGTGGTGGCGAAGTCGATAAGACGGGTGAATCCCTCGCCCGCAAACACCAGCACCAGCAGCGCGCCGCCGCTGACCACCCCGACGCCGGCCAGGTAGGGGCCGCGCCGCGGCGGGCGTGCGTCGCCGGCGTCATCGACGCGCGCCGCCGCGGCGTCCAGGATGGCCGCAAGCACGCGCGGGTAGGCGTCGGCGACGGCCAGGGTGGTGCTGAACATCGTGCTCAGCGCGGCAATGGTGATCAGGGGCCGGCTCCATGCGCCGAGGTTCTGCGTGTACAACTCGACCAGCTGGCCGGAAAAGCCCACGGCTGAATCGGCAAACCTGAGCCCGCTGGCATGCATGAGCAGGGCGCCGAGCAGGACGAACGCGGCTGCCAGCACCACTGCGCCGGCGTAACCCAGGCGAAAGTCGGTAAGCGCCTCGGCCAGGGTCGGTGCATGCCCCGTCTGGGCGGCGCGCTCGCGCGTCCAGAGCGAATGCCAGGCGGCCACCTCCACCGGGATCGGCATCCAGCCGACCAGCGCGAGGAGGAAGGCGATGCCGGTCGCGGTGCCGAGCGCGGGCAGGCGGTCCAGGCCGCTGAGGCCGCTCCAGTCCGGAGTGCTGACGAGGGTCAGCGCCAGCGCGAGCAGCGTCGACACGGTCAGCACCGCCATGAGCAGCTTCATGGCCAGGTCGAGGCCGCGGTAATTCCCCACCGCGAGCAGCAAGATGCAGAGCGCGAGCACGCCGGCGGAGAGCTGCAGCGGTGGGGCTTCGATGCCCAGCAGCAGTCCCGCCAGGCCGGCGGTGACCAACGTGACCACGGCCAGCACGATGAACATGGTGCCCACGGTGACGAGGCCGAAGAGCCACAGCGCCCACTGCCCCAGCCGCCGGTATCCCACCAGCAGATTCTCGCCGGTGGCCGCCGCATAGCGGGGGCCGAATTCCAGGAACGGGTACTTCAGCAGGCAGGCCAAAAGCACGACCGGTAGGAGCAGCAGGCCGTACTCGGCGCCGGCACGTGTCGACTGCACCAGGTGGGAGACGCCGACCGCAGCGCCGGCCATCAGCAGGCCGGGGCCGAGCACCTTGCGCAAGGCCGGAGCGGCTCGGGAGGGATTGTGGGGCGCCATATGTATTAGTGATAAAACAGTAATATAAACTTCAAAGCTAAGGTGATTTCTTGATCAGGGCGGCGACCATGGCGGGGAGGCTGAGAGCGGCCGGGCCGGTCACGACGAAATCTGCCTGTGCGCTCAGGGGCGTAGGGTGCAGGTTGATCTCGGCGACCCGAGCGCCGGCCTGGCGCGCCACTTCGGGCAGGGCTGCCGCGGGCGTGACGAGGCCGGAGGTGCCTACGGCCAGCAGCACGTCGGCCTCGGCGGCGCCGCGCCACGCCCGTTGCAGGGCTTCACCGGGGATGGCCTCACCGAACCACACCACGCCCGGCCCCATCAGCTCGCCGCAGTCCGGGCAGGGCGGGGGCGCGGCGATTTCCGGATCGAGCTGGGGCGCCTCGTGGCCGCAGGCGCGGCAGCGGTTGGAGAACAGGTTGCCATGGAACTCGACGGTATCGGCGCTGCCCGCGCGCTGGTGCAGGCCGTCGACGTTCTGGGTCACCAGCAGCGTCTCGGGGAGCCAGGCCTGGAGCGCGGCGATCGCGTGATGCGCCGGATTCGGCATGACCGCGGCCACCTGGCGGCGGCGTTCGCGGTACCAGTCCCACACCAGCTGCGGGTCGCGCCGGAACGCCTCCGGCGTGGCGAGTTCCTCCGGCCGGAAGCGGGACCAAAGGCCGGTCAGCGCATCGCGAAATGTCGGCACGCCGCTCTCGGCCGACACTCCGGAGCCGGTCAGGAAAACGACCCGGCCGGCCTGCCGGAGAGCATCCAGCAGGCCGGCCGGCAATGTCGCGGACGCCACGGGCGCCCTGTGCTCAGGCGGCCTGGTCGGCTGAGGCTAGCTGGCGCAGCACGTAGTGCAGGATGCCGCCGTTCTGGTAGTACTCGCGCTCCTTCGGCGTGTCGATGCGCACGCGGGCAGTGAAGACGATGTCCTTGCCGCCCTCGCGCGTCGCCGTGACCGTGACCTCCCGGGCACTGCCGTCACCCAGGCCGTCGATGGTGAAGGTCTCGGTCCCGTCGAGGCCGAGCGAGGCGGCGCTGTCGCCCTCGTTGAACTGCAGCGGCAGCACGCCCATGCCGATCAGGTTGGAACGGTGGATGCGCTCGTAGCTCTCCGCGATCACCGCGCGCACGCCGAGCAGCTTGGTGCCCTTGGCGGCCCAGTCGCGCGAGGAGCCCGACCCGTATTCCTTGCCGGCGAGGATCACCAGCGGCGTGCCGTCCTGCTGGTAGCGCATGGCGGCATCATAGATCGCCATGATCTCGCCGCTGGGCAGGTACCGGGTCCAGCCGCCCTCGACGCCGCCGGCCAGCGCGTTACGCAGGCGGATGTTGGCAAAGGTGCCGCGCATCATGACTTCGTGGTTGCCGCGGCGCGAACCGTAGGAATTGAAGTCGTTCGGGTCCACGCCCTTGCCGACCAGGTACTTCGCCGCCGGGCTGTTGGAGGCGATGCTGCCCGCCGGGGAAATATGGTCGGTGGTCACGGAGTCGCCGAGCACGGCCAGCGCACGCGCGCCCTTGATCGGCTGCACCGGCTCCGGGGTCATGCCCATGCCGACGAAGTAGGGCGGGTTGCGCACGTAGGTCGAGGCCTCGGGCCAGTCGTAGATCTCGCCCTCCGGCACCGACAGGCCGCGCCAGTTCGCATCGCCGTCGAACACGTGGCCGTAGCTGCCCTGGAACATGCTGGAGTCCAGGCTCGAGAGGATCACGTCGTGGACTTCGTGCGCGCTCGGCCACACGTCTTTCAGGTACACCGGGCCGTCGGCGCCTTCGCCCAGCGGCTCGTTCAGCAGGTCCACGTCGAGGTTGCCGGCAAGCGCGTAGGCCACCACCAGCGGCGGCGAGGCCAGGTAGTTCATGCGCACCAGCGGATGGATGCGGCCCTCGAAGTTGCGGTTGCCCGAGAGCACCGAGGTGCCGACGATGTCGTGCTGGGTGACGGCCTCCGCGATGTCCTCGGGCAGTGGTCCGGAGTTGCCGATGCAGGTGGTGCAGCCGTAGCCGACCACGTTGAATCCCAGCGTCTCGAGATCGTCCAGCAGCTCGGCTTTCTTCAGGTACTCCGTCACCACGCGCGAGCCGGGGGCGAGGCTGGTCTTCACCCAGGGCTTGACCTTCAGGCCCTTCGCCGCGGCGTTGCGGGCGAGCAGGCCCGCGGCCAGCATCACCGCCGGGTTCGACGTGTTGGTGCAGCTGGTGATCGCGGCGATGAGCACCGCGCCGTCGCGCACCACGAATTCCTCGTCGCCCCGCGCGACGCGCGCCAGGCCGGGTGCCGGCGCCGTGGCCGGGTTGCCGACAGAGCCGTCGCCGCCCTCGCTCACGAACCGCGACTCGGCGACGCCCTTGCTGTCGGCGCGGGCCGCCTCGATGGGCTGCAGCTGCTTGAGGAAGGCCGCCTTGGCGTCGGCCAGCAGGATGCGGTCCTGCGGGCGCTTCGGGCCGGCGATGCTGGGCTTCACGTCGCCCATGTCCAGCTCGAGGATGTCGGTGTACTCGGCTTCCGCCTGGCCGTCCTCGCGCCACAGGCCCTGGGCCCTGGCGTAGGCCTCGACCAGCGCGATGCGCTCCGGGTCACGGCCGGACAGCTTGAGGTAATGCACCGTCTCGGCGTCGATGGGGAAGATGGCGCAGGTGCTGCCGAACTCGGGCGACATGTTGCCCAGCGTGGCGCGGTCCGCGAGCGGGAGGTTGGACAGGCCGTCGCCGAAGAACTCGACGAACTTCCCGACCACGCCCTTCTTGCGCAGCATCTCGGTGACCGTGAGCACCAGGTCGGTGGCCGTGGCGCCTTCGGCCAGGCTGCCGGTGAGGCGGAAACCGATGACCTGCGGGATCAGCATGGTCACCGGCTGGCCGAGCATGGCCGCCTCGGCCTCGATGCCGCCCACGCCCCAGCCGAGCACGCCGAGGCCGTTGATCATGGTGGTGTGCGAGTCGGTGCCCACCAGGGTGTCCGGGTAGGCGATGAGCGTGCCGTCCTTCTCGGTGTCGAACACCACGCGCGCGAGGTATTCCAGGTTCACCTGGTGCACGATGCCGGTGTTGGGCGGCACGACCTTGAAGTTGTCGAAGGCGTTCTGGCCCCAGCGCAGGAAGCTGTAGCGCTCCTGGTTGCGGCCGAACTCGATCTCGTTGTTCTTCGCCAGCGAGTCCGCGGCGCCGAAGGAATCCACCTGCACCGAGTGATCGATGACCAGCTCGGCGGGAGACAGTGGGTTGATGGCCTCGGCGCGACCGCCCAGCTTCACCACTGCATCGCGCATGGCGGCGAGGTCCACGACGGCCGGGACACCGGTGAAGTCCTGCAGGATGACGCGCGCCGGGGTGAAGGCGATCTCGGTGTCCGGCTCAGCCTTAGGGTTCCATTCCAGCAGGGCGTCGATGTCCTTGCGGGTGACGTTGACCCCGTCCTCGTGCCGCAACAGGTTCTCGAGCAGGATCCGCAACGAATAGGGCAGCCGCGCTACCCGGTCCTTGCCGAGGCTGTCGAGCGACCAGAGCTGGTATTCCTTGCCATTGACCTTGAGCGCTGAACGCGCGTCCACCGTGTCCTTCATGATTCCTCCGAGACCGATCGAGGGCGTACCGACCCGAGCAGCTGCTGCCGGGCGGAGACAGCCGTTGATTATAGCGGATGGCTCAGGCGGAGAGCGGGGCGCCGTGCCTGGCCGTCGCCTCGGGCCGGCTCGCGCCCGGGTCGCCGCCCACGCGCTCGATGGTGGCGCCGCCCAGGCACAGCGGCCCGTCGTAGAAGACGACGAACTGTCCCGGCGTGAGCGCCCTTTGCGGCGCGTCGAACAGGACCTCAAGGGTGCCGTCGGGCCCGGGCATGACAGCGCAGGGCCGGTCGGGCTGGCGGTGGCGCGTGCGCGCGGTGCAGCGCAGGGGCCATGCGTCCGGGGCGTTGCAGATCCAGTGCGGATCGACGGCCAGCAGCCGGCGGTGCAGCAGCGCCGGGTGGTCGTGTCCCTGCACCACGAGCAGCGTGTTGCGCCCCGGGTCTTTGCCGGCGACGTACCACGGAGCGTCGGCCTGCCCCTGGATGCCGCCGATACCCAGGCCCTGGCGCTGTCCGAGCGTGTAACGGCTCAGCCCCTGGTGGCGGCCGAGCAGCGTGCCGTCGGGGCCGACGATATCGCCGTGCCGGTCGGGCAGGTAGCGGCCGAGGAAGTCGGCGAAGGGGCGCTCGCCGATGAAGCAGATGCCGGTGCTGTCCTTGCGGTCGTGGTTGGGCAGCCCGTTGGCCTTGGCGATGGCGCGGACCTCGCTCTTGAGCAGGTCGCCGAGCGGAAACACCGCATGGCGTAGCGCTTCGCGCGGCACGGCATGCAGGAAATAGGTCTGGTCCTTGCCTGTGTCGGCGGCGCGCAGCAGGCGGCCGCTGCCGTCGCTGCGTGCGTAGTGGCCGGTGGCGATGGCCTCGGCGCCCAGCCGGCGCGCGTGGGCGAGGAAGCTGCCGAACTTGATCTCCCGGTTGCACAGCACGTCGGGGTTCGGCGTCACCCCGCGGCGGTAGCCATCGAGAAACGCAGCGAACACGCGCTCGCGGTACTCGCGCGAGAAATCAACCCGGTGCAGCGGAATGCCGAGGATTTCGCACACGGCGCGCGCGTCCTGGAAGTCCTCGGCCGCCTGGCAATAGCCTTCCTCGTCTTCGGCCCAGTTCTGCATGAACAGCCCCTGGACGGCGTGGCCCGCTTCCAGCAGCCGCAGCGCGGCGACCGAGGAATCGACCCCGCCCGACATCCCGATGATGATGTTGCGCCGCTGCATGGCCGCTTATTCTACCCGGCCGTCGCCAGGCGCGTGCGTCGCGGCGTCGTGCCTCAGATGCCGAGTTCCCGCAACTCGGCGGCGTTCTCGCTGCGCTGCCACATCTCGTCGAACTCCGCCAGGTAGCGCCGCGCCATGCGAGGCTCGCAGGTGTCGGCAATGCCCTGCCAGCGTTCGGCACGCGCGCGGTACACCAGGGCGGAACGGTCCGCGATCATGAATGCGTCGCCGCGGCCCTGGAAGGTCTCGGGCAGGTGGCGGAACTCGATGAAGGTGGACAGGCGCCTTCCGACGTAGAGGAAGCGGTTGACGCTGTGCTGGATGCGACCGGGGTCGCTGATGAGCACGCGGATGCGGGCGTGGCTGCGCGACAGCACCAGCCGCTTGATAGCGTCGAGGAAGGGGCGGGTGTCGTATACGCCGTGCTCGAGGTCGGGCGTGAAGATGGCGAGGGAGCGCTGTGCCATGGCGGCCACCTCGGCGACGGCCTGCGCAAACTCTTCCTTGCCGCTGATGACCCGGCGCGTGCCGGCTGCGGTCGCGCTCGTCTCCGGGCGCGTTGACTTCTCAGGCCGCAGGGACAGCCGCATCAGGCGATGCGGAATACCGGCTTCCTCGAATTCCTCGCCCTCGGCGACGAAGCCGTAGCGGCCGTAGAAACCCAGCACCGGGACCTGGGCGTGGAGGTAGAGTGACTCGAGGCCCTGCGCCCGCGCCTCTTCGATGAGCCGGAGCAGGAGCATGGCGCCGACCCCGCGGCCGCGCCAGTGCGGCAGCACCGCCATGCGTCCGACCTTGCCCGAGGGATGCAGCCGGCCCGTGCCGACGATGCCTTCTTCCGTCGCCTCAGCCACGACGTGGCGGCACTCCGGGTCGAGGCCGTCCCATTCTTCTTCCTCGCTGACGGCCTGCTCCTCGACGAAGACGCGCGTGCGCACGGCGCGCAGTCCGGCCTGGTCGCCGTCCCAGTCAGCGACCCGGATGGTCAGGCCGGAGAGGTCTGCGGCAGACGACATGGGTCGTTACAGGTCCCGGGCCAGGCGGGCTGCGAGGCCCGTGTAAGCGCCGGGGGTCATGGCCAGCAGCCGGCGCCGCGTGTCCTCGGGCAACTCGAGCCCGGCGACGAATTCCCGGAGTTGCTCGGGGGTGATCCTGCGCCCGCGCGTGAGCGCCTTGAGCTGCTCATAGGGGTTGGGCAGGCCGTGACGCCGCATCGCGGTCTGGATGGCTTCACCGAGGACCTCCCAGTTCTGGTCCAGGTCCGCGGCCATCCGCTCCGGGTCGGCCTCGACGCGCTCCAGGCCCTTCATGACCGACGCGCAGGCGATCAGCGTATGGGCCAGGGCCACGCCGATGTTGCGCAGCACGGTGGAGTCGGTCAGGTCGCGCTGCCAGCGGGAAATCGGCAGCTTCGCCGCGAAGTGCTCCAGCAGGGCGTTGGCGATGCCCAGGTTGCCCTCGGCGTTCTCGAAGTCGATGGGGTTGACCTTGTGCGGCATGGTCGATGAGCCCACTTCGCCGGCGACCGCTTTCTGGCGGAAATAACCCAGCGAGATATAGCCCCAGAAGTCGCGGCACAGGTCGAGCAGGGCGGTGTTGAAGCGCGCCAGCGCGTGGCAGTACTCGGCAATCCAGTCGTGCGGCTCGATCTGGGTGGTGAAGGGGTTGAACCCGAGGCCCAGCGATTCGACGAAATCACGCGCCACGTTCGGCCAGTCCACGTCCGGATAGGCGGCGAGGTGCGCGTTGTAGTTGCCCACGGCGCCGTTGATCTTGCCCAGCGCCTCGACCGCGAGGAAAGCCTGCTTGAGGCGCTTGAGGCGCCATGCCAGGTTGGCGACCTCCTTGCCCAGGGTGGTGGGCGACGCGGACTGGCCGTGGGTGCGCGAGAGCATGGGCAGGTCGGCATAGCGCTCTGCCATCTCGCCCAGGCGGAAAACCAGGTGGCGCATTTCGGGTTCGAGCACCTGGTCGCGGGCGTCGCGCAACATCAGGGCGTAGGCCAGGTTGTTGATGTCTTCCGAGGTGCAGGCGAAATGCACGAACTCACGCAGACGCCCGCCCGGGTCGACGGGCGCGAGCTGCTCCTTGAGGAAATATTCCACCGCCTTGACGTCGTGGTTGGTGGTGCCCTCGATGGTTTTCACCGTCACCGCCTGCTCCAGCGCCAGGCCGTTCGAGAGCGATTCCAGCACCTCAAGCGCCTTGCCCTCGATCGGGGCCAGTTCGACGATGCCGGACTCCCGGGAAAGCGCCAACAGCCAGCGCGCCTCGACCGCAACCCGGTAGCGGATCAGTCCATACTCGCTGAAGACCGGCCGCAGCGGGGCCACGCGGCCCGTGTAACGCCCGTCGACAGGCGAGACCGCCGTGAGAGGATGCGTCTGCATTGGATTCAAGCCGAAGGTGTTAGGATTGCGCCATCATACCGCAAGGCTTGCCGCGTCCTGAACAGGTCCGGCCGCGACATGGTTTCGTCTTAATAAATAAGCTGTATTTCAAATAGTTGAACGATTGTCTTCTTACCAATTATGAGCTTGGAGGAAGCGCATGAGCGCGCAGGAATATCGCATCGAGAAAGACAGCATGGGGGAGCTGAAGGTGCCGGCAGACGCGCTCTGGGGTGCGCAGACCCAGCGCGCCGTGCAGAACTTCCCGGTCAGCGGGCGTGCCATGCCTCCGGGGTTCATCGCGGCGGTCGGGCTGGTGAAGTGGGCGGCGGCCGGGGCGAACGAGGAACTCGGGCTGCTTGAGCCCGCAGTGGCGGCTGCGATCCGCGAGGCCGCGGCGGCGGTCGCTGCAGGCCGGCACGACGACCAGTTTCCGGTGGACGTGTTCCAGACCGGGTCCGGCACCAGCACCAACATGAATGCGAACGAGGTCATCGCCACCCTGGCCAGCCGGATCGCGGGCGCAACGGTGCACCCGAACGACCACGTCAACATGGGCCAGAGCAGCAATGACGTCATTCCCACCGCGATCCACGTCAGCGCGGCCCTTGCGGTCGAAGGCGAGTTGCTGCCCGCGCTCGACCACCTCGCCGGCGTCATCGAGAAGAAGGCGGTCGCCTGCCGCGACATCGTCAAGACCGGCCGCACGCACCTGATGGATGCCATGCCGGTGCGCCTGGACCAGGAACTCGGCGCCTGGGCGACCCAGGTGCGCTCCGGCATCGCCCGGGTGCGGGGCACCCTGCCGCGGCTATGCCGCCTGGCACAGGGCGGGACAGCAGTCGGCACCGGCATCAACGCTCACCCCGACTTCGGCGCGCGGTTCGCCGCGCAGCTGGCCGGCCGCACCGGTGTCGAATTCCGGCCGAGCGAGGATTACTTCGAGAGCCTGAGCTGCCAGGACACCGCGGTCGAGCTTTCGGGCCAGCTGAAGACCGTGGCGGTGAGCCTGATGAAGATCGCCAACGACCTGCGCTGGATGAACAGCGGCCCGCTCGCGGGGCTCGGCGAGATCGCGCTCCCGGCGCTGCAGCCCGGTTCCAGCATCATGCCGGGCAAGGTCAATCCCGTGATCCCCGAGGCTACGGCGATGGTGGCTGCCCAGGTGATCGGTAACGATGCGGCCATCACGGTGGCAGGCCAGTCCGGCAGTTTCCAGCTCAACGTGATGCTGCCCCTGGTCGCCGATCGGCTGCTCGACAGCCTGCGGGTGCTGGCTGCCGTGGCGCGCGTGCTGGCGGACCAGGCGATCGCCGGGTTCACCGTGAACGAGGACAACCTGCGCGCGGCACTGGAGCGCAACCCGATCCTGGTGACGGCGCTCAACCCCGTGATCGGCTACGAGCTCGGTGCGGCGACGGCGAAGAAGGCGTACGCCCAAGGACGGCCGATTCGCGAGGTCGCGCTGGAGATGACGGACCTCGGCGAGGACGAGCTGGCGCGCCTGCTGGATCCGGCCGGGCTGACGGAGGGCGGCATCCGCAAGTGAGGCAGCTGATCGCGCGGTGCTTTGCCGGCACCAGCCCGGCGCCCCCGGAGCGTTACCGCATTCCCGGGGTGCCCGGCGACCTGCCGCCGGCGCTGGAGCGATTGCGGCCTGCGCGCCTCGTCCCGGCGGCAGTGCTGGTGCCGCTCATCGAGCGGCCGCAGGGGCTGACGGTGCTGTTGACCGTGCGGGCGCCCGGCTTGCGGCACCACGCCGGGCAGGTGAGCTTCCCCGGCGGCAGGCTGGACCCCACGGACACGGGTCCCCTGCAGGCCGCTTTGCGCGAGGCTCGCGAGGAAGTAGGACTGTCCGGGGAGCTGGTCGAGGTGGCCGGCTACCTGCCCAACTACATGACCATCACCGGCTTCTCCGTCACGCCGGTGGTGGGTTTCGTCGCAGGCGAGTTCCAGCCGCACCCGGACACCACGGAGGTCAGCGAGGCTTTCGAGGTGCCGCTCGAGGTGCTGCTCGATCCCGGCAGCATGCAGCTCCGTCACAAGCGTTTCATGGGCGTGAAGCTGCCGTTCTTCGAGATGCCTTGGGGAGAGCACCTCATCTGGGGCGCGACCGCGGCCATGCTGGTGAATTTCCGCGACATCCTGCGGGGGTACGGCGAATGAAGCAGATGGAAGAACTGCTCGAGGTCATGGCCCGCCTGCGCGATCCCGCGCACGGGTGTCCCTGGGACGTGGCGCAGGATTTCGCCAGCATCGCGCCCTACACCATCGAGGAAGCGTACGAGGTCGCCGACGCCATCGAGCGCAACGACCTGGTGGCGTTGCGCGAGGAATTGGGCGACCTGCTGTTCCAGGTGGTGTTCCATGCGCGCATGGCGGAGGAGCAGGGCGCCTTCGACTTCGCCCGCGTCGCGGGCGAGCTCGCCGAAAAGATGCGCCGCCGCCATCCGCATGTGTTCGGTGAAGCCGAGGTGGCCGACGCCGCCGCACAGACCGAGGCCTGGGAGGCCCACAAGGCCCGTGAGCGCGCCGCCAGGCGCCAGGGCGCGCTGGACGACGTCCCGGTGAACCTGCCGGCGCTGGCGCGCGCTCAGAAGCTGGGGCGGCGGGCGGCCCGGGTGGGATTCGACTGGCCGCATGCCCCGGCGGTGCTCGAGAAGCTCGACGAAGAGCGGACCGAGCTGGCCGTGGCCATCGCGCAACGCCGCGACGCACCGGAAGCCGTGGAGGAGGAATTCGGCGACCTGCTGTTCACCATGGTCAACCTGGCCCGGCACCTCGACGTTGACGCCGAAAGCGCGCTGCGCCGTGCGGCGTTGAAATTCGAGCGGCGCTTTCGCCGCATAGAGGAGCGGCTCGCAGCCGACGGGAAGACGCCGGAGGAGGTCGACGCCGCCACGCTGGAACGCCTCTGGAACGAGGTCAAGGAGTCGGAAGCTGGGCGCTGAGACCCCCGCGCCGGACCTGGCGCCGCGCCTGGAATTCCCAGCCGAGCTGCCGGTCTCGGTCGAACGCGAGCGGATCGCCGCAGCGCTCGAGGAAAGCCAGGTCGTCGTGGTGTGCGGCGCCACAGGCTCCGGCAAGACCACCCAGTTGCCGAAGATCTGCCTGCTTGCGGGTCGCGGCCGCGACGGCATGATCGGTCATACCCAGCCGCGTCGCATCGCGGCGCGCGCCGTGGCGGCGCGGGTCGCCACGGAGCTCGGGCCGGCTGGAGACCGGCTGGTGGGCTGGAAGGTGCGGTTCAACGATCGTACCGGGCCGGACTGTCGTCTCAAGCTCATGACCGACGGGATCCTGCTGGCCGAGATACGCAGCGACCCGCTGCTGCGGCGCTACGACACCATCATCATCGACGAGGCCCACGAGCGCAGCCTCAACATCGACTTCCTGCTCGGCTACCTGAAGCAGCTGTTGCCGCGTCGGCCGGAGCTCAAGCTCATCGTCACCTCCGCCACCATCGAGCCGGCGCGCTTCGCCGCGCACTTCGACGGCGCACCGGTGATCGAGGTGGGCGGCACTTCGTACCCCGTGGAGGTGCGTTATCGTCCGCCTGCGGACCCTGATGAGGCCCGACTGCAGGACGGCGTCCTGGCGGCGGTGGACGAACTGCGCGGCCCGGCAGAGTCCGGCGGCCTGCCCGGCGATATCCTGGTATTCCTGCCCGGGGAGCGGGAGATTCGCGAGACCGCGGAAGCACTGCGCAAGCACCACCCGGCCAACACCGAGGTGCTGCCGTTGTACGGCAGGCTCTCGGCGGGCGAACAGGACAGGATTTTTCAGCCGCACGGACGGCGCCGGATCGTGCTCGCCACCAACGTCGCGGAGACCTCGCTCACCGTGCCGGGTATTCGCTGCGTGGTCGACTCCGGGCTGGCCCGGATCAGTCGCTACAGCTATCGCTCCAAGATCCAGCGCCTGCAGGTGGAGCCGATCTCCCAGGCCAGCGCGTGGCAGCGTCGCGGCCGGTGCGGACGCGAAGCTGCAGGCGTCTGCATCCGCCTCTACGAGGAGAGCGATCACGACGCGCGGCCGGAGTACACCGATCCCGAGATCCGGCGCACCAACCTCGCCAGCGTCATCCTGCAGATGGAGACGCTCGGGCTGGGCGAGATCGGCGAGTTCCCGTTCATGGATCCGCCGGACCGGCGTTTCATCAACGACGGTTACCGGTTGCTGCGCGAGCTGGGCGCCGTGGACGAGCGCCGCGGCGTCACCGCATTGGGACGCCGCCTGGCGCGGCTGCCGGTCGATCCGCGTCTCGGGCGCATGCTGCTCGAGGCCGGTCGGCTGGGCTGCGTCGCGGAGCTGCTGGTCATCGCCGCCGGCCTGTCCATCCAGGACCCGCGCGAGCGTCCGGCGGAGACCGCGGCGCAGGCGGACGAGAAGCACGCCTTGTTCCGCGACAAGCAGTCGGACTTTCTCGGCCTGTTGCGGCTGTGGGAGGCCTGGCAGGAGCGGCGGCGGCACGACTCCGGCAGCGCGCAGCGGCGCTGGGCCCGTGAGCATTTCCTGTCTTTCATGCGCCTGCGGGAGTGGCAGGACGTGCACCGCCAGTTGCTCGAGCTCACCGCGCAGATGGGCATGCGCCGCAACGAGGTGGCGGCCGATTACGCCGCCGTGCATCGGGCCATTCTCAGCGGCATGCTGTCGCACATCGGCCGGCTCGACGAGAAGGGGGAGTACCAGGGCGCGCGCAATTTGCGCTTCCGCCTGTTTCCGGACTCCGCCCTGGCGGCAAAGCCGCCCCGCTGGGTGGTGGTGGCTGCGCTGGTGGAGACCGCCCGCGTCTGGGGGCGCATGGCCGCGGCGGTCGAACCGGCATGGATCGAGGCTGCGGGGGGTGACCTGGTGCGGCGCAGCTGGTCGGACCCGCACTGGCAGGAGTCGCGCGGTTTCGTCGCGGCGCGCGCGCAGGCGGCGCTGTTCGGGCTGGTGCTGGCGACCGACCGGCGGGTGGATTTCGCGCGCGTGGACCGGGCCGGGGCGCGGGAAGTGTTCCTGCGTGACGCCCTCGCGGCCGGGCGCCTGCGCACCAGGGGCGCTTTCCTGGCGCACAACCGCGCCCTGGTGCGGACGGTACAGGCGCTCGAGGCGAAGCTGCGCCGGCGCGAGCTGCTGGCAGGCGATGCGGCCATCGCGGCGTTCTACGCGGCCCGTGTTCCTGAAGAGATCTGCTCAACCGCGGCGTTCGAGCGCTGGCGCAAGCGTGCCGAGCGTGATGCGCCGCGGCTCTTGTACATGTCCCTGGACGACCTGCTGAGCGGCGCGCCGCTGCCGCGCGGGGAGGACTTCCCCGACGTGCTGGAGTGCGACGGCAACCGTTTGCCGCTGCGCTATCGCTTCGATCCCGCCGCCGAGGACGACGGCGTGACCGTGCAGGTGCCGCGTCATCTCCTGCCGCTGCTCAGTGAAGACCGGCTGGACTGGCTGGTGCCGGGCTGGCTGGAAGAGAAAGTCGTCGCCATGCTGCGGGCCTTGCCCAAGTCGGCCCGGCGCCGCATCGTCCCGATCCCGGATCATGCGCGTGCCTGCCTCGCCATGCTGCAGCCAGGGCAGGGCCTGCTGCGTGCAGCGCTGGCCGAGGCTTTGCGCCGCGACGCCGGCCTCGAGGTGCCGCCCGAGACCTGGAGCGGCCTCGAGTTCGAGCCCTGGCTGCGTTTTCGCGTCGAGGTGACCGACGGCGACGGCAAAGTACTGGGTGCGTCGCGCGACCTCGACGGACTGAAGCGGGCCTTCGCGCCGGCGGCCGGGGCTGTGACCGAGGGAGCCGTCGCGGAGTGGTCCGGCCAGGGCCTGCGCCGCTGGAGCTGCGGGCTGATGCCGCAGCAAGTCGAAGTGCGACGCGGCCGCACCGTGCAGCGCCTGTTCCCCGCGCTGCAGGATGACGGCGGCGCGGTGTCCTGCCGGTTATTCCCGACTGCCGCGGAGGCCGCGGAGAACCATCGCCACGGCGTGTTGCGCCTGTTGCTGCTGGCGTTGCCCCAGCAGCAGCGTGCATTGCTGCAGCGAGCGCGTGGCGAGCACGCCCTGCTGCTGCGCGGACGCGGCCTGGCGCAGGCCCGGGACCTGGCCGAGGACCTCGTGACTGCGGCTTTCGCGCGCGTATTCCTTGGTGCCGATGCCGAGCTGCCACGGGACGAAGCCGGATTGCAGGCGTGTCTTGACGCCGGCCGGGCCCGGATCATGCCGGACGCCGAGCAGCTGCTGGCTACGGCGGTGCAGGTGCTGGAGCTCCACGACGAATGCAGGTCGAGGCTGGAACGCGGCCTGGTCGGCCCGGGGGCGGCCGAGGCGGCCGCAGACATCGACGGGCAGCTGCGCGAGCTCGTGTACCCCGGTTTCCTGGCGAGTACGCCGCCGGAGCGACTCGACGACCTGCCGCGCTACCTGAAGGCCGTCCTGGCCCGCATGGAAAGGCTGGCGCTGGGCAAGGGCGAAGCACGCCAGGTGCTGGAGCTGCGGCCCCATCGCGAGCGGCTGGCGGAAAGCGCCGCGGCACGCTGGAGCAATCCGGCCGCGGCCGCTGCGTTCAGGCAGTACCGCTGGATGCTGGAAGAGTATCGGGTGCAGCTGTTCGCCCAGGCGCTGGGCGTGCGCGAGAAAGTTTCGCACGCCCGGCTCGAGGCCCAGTGGCAGAAGTGTCGGGAGCTGCAGGCCGGGTTGCGGCCCGCGAATTGACGCACGCGGTGCGCCGCACGGACAATCCCGGCATGTCCGAGCCCAGAGACTGACCATGCGTGTCGGATTCGTCGTCGATGCAAGCTGCGATTTGCCCGACGCATGCCTGGAGCGCCACGGCGTGCGCATCCTGCCGCATGTGCTCGAACTCGGCAGCCGCACCTGGATCGACGAGCGCGATCCCGAGCAGACCATGATGCTGTATCGGCGCTTCATTGCGGATCGCTCGGTCGAGGCGAGAGTGAACGCTGCCAGCACGGCCGAGATCCGTGACATCTTCCTGCAGGAACTGGTGCTTGACTATGACCGCGTGCTGGTCATCAGCGCCGCGGCTGAATTCAGTGACATGCACGCCCACGCGACGGAAGCGTCTTACGCCATCCTGCAGGCCTACCGCGAGCGCCGCGACGCAGCGGACCGCGCCGGAAGCTTCGCCTTGCGCGTGCTGGACAGCCGCAGCCTCGGCGCCGGCGAAGGGGTTGTGCTCTGTCGTGCCCTGGAACTGCTCGAGGACGGCAGGCAAGGCTTCGAGAAGATCCGGCTCACCGTGCGGGACGAGCTGGAGCGCGTCCGGTGCCTGTTTGTGCCCGGGGACCCGTGGTACTTGCGGCGGCGGGGGATGGATGGTCGCGGCAAGGGTATCGGGCGCGGCGAGTACCTGCTCGCCGAACTCGCCGGGGTGCGTCCGATCATCGAGCTTTCCCGCGGCGTGCAGCAGGTGGTGGCGCGCCCGCGCGGCTACGCGGCGGCGTGCGCCCAGGCCATGGATGAGGCCCGCAAGGCGATCGCGCGCGGCCTGGGTACGCCCGCACTGGTGCTGAGCTTCGGCGGCGACCCGCGGGTCATCCGGAAGATGGAGGCCTACCAGGAACTGGAGGCGGCCGCGGTCAGCGCACAACTGGACATGCACCTTGCGGTGATGGGCGCCGGAGCGGGCGCCCGGCTCGGACCGGGCGCTTTTTCCATAGGGTGGCTCGAAGCGTCCGAGTAGCGCCCGGGGTTCAAGCCCGCGGCGCTTGCTCCGGCGCCTTGTCGCCGGGGCGAGACGGCAGCCGGTCGAGCAGCGGTGCGACCAGGTCGAGCGGCAGCGGGAACACGATGGTGTTGGTCTTCTCGCTGGCCACCTGGCTCAGCGTCTGCAGGTAGCGCAGCTGCATCGCCTGGGGTTCGCGGGCCAGCATCTGCGCCGCCTCGAGCAACATCTGCGAGGCCTGCTTTTCGCCCTCCGCATGGATGACCTTGGCGCGCCTGGAGCGCTCGGCCTCGGCCTGCTGGGCGATGGCCCGGATCATGCTCTGTTCGAGGTCGACGTGCTTGATCTCCACGTTGGTGACCTTGATGCCCCAGTTGTCGGTCTGCTGGTCCAGGATGCCCTGGATGTCCGAGTTGAGTTTGTCCCGCTCGGAAAGCATTTCGTCGAGGTCGTGCTGCCCGAGCACGGAGCGCAGGGTCGTCTGCGCGACCTGGCTGGTGGCCTCGTAGACATTCTCCACCTGGATGATGGCGCGCTCGGGATCGACGATGCGGAAATAGACCACGGCGTTGACCTTGACCGAGACGTTGTCCTTGGAGATCACGTCCTGGGTCGGCACGTCCATGACCACGATGCGCAGGTCGGTCTTGACCATCTGCTGGATGACCGGGATGACGATGATCAGTCCCGGGCCTTTCACCTTGTAGAAGCGACCGAGCTGGAAGATCACGCCCCGCTCGTACTCCTTGAGAATCTTGATCGCGCTGATGAGCAGCAGCAGGACGCCGGCCAGGAGCAGCGTGGTGAAGTAGCTAAACATGTCAGTTCTCCTTGGATTCGTCCGCTTCCACTTCCAGGGTCAGGCCGTGCATCGCCTTGACCCGCAGGATCTGTCCCTGGCTCACCGGTGCGCCGGCATGGGCGTTCCACAGCTCGCCGTGCACGCGCACCAGCCCGGTGCCGGAAAAGTCGTCCAGCGCCACCGCCTCGGCGCCGAGCATGTCCTCGCGCCCGCTCACGATCGGTCGGTTGCGGGCCCGTACGGCGAACCAGACGATGGCCATCACCGCGCTGCCGCCGAGCAGGGCGATGGAACCGATCAACGCCAGCGGCACGCCGAAGCCCGGCACGTCGGTGTCCATCAGGATCACCGACCCGACCACGAAGGCGATGATGCCGCCTATCCCCAGCGCGCCGAAGCTCGGCACGAAAATCTCCCCGATCATCATCAGGACCCCAAGGACGATCAGGGCCAGGCCGGCGTAGTTCACGGGCAGGATCTGGAAGGCGTACAAGGCCAGCAGCAGGCAGATGGCGCCGACCACGCCGGGCACGATCGCGCCGGGGTTGTAACCTTCGAAAATGAGACCGTAGATGCCCGCAAGCAGCAGCATGTAAGCGACGGTGGGGCTGGTGATCACGGACAGCAACTCGGTGCGCCAGTCGGGCTGAACGCTCTCCACGGCGAGACCCTGGGTCTGGATCACCACGTCGCCGGCTTCGGTGGACACCGTGCGGCCATCAATGGCGCGCAGCAGCTCGCCCATGTCGGCGGCGACCAGGTCGATGACGTTTTCCTCCACCGCGCGCTCGGCGGTCATGCTCGCCGACTCGCGCACCGCGCGCTCCGCCCAGTCGGCATTCCGACCCCGTTGCTCCGCAAGACTGCGAATATAGGCGACGGCGTCGTTCACCGCCTTGGCTTCGGGGCCGCCCTTCATAGGGGCGGGCTCGGTGTCGTCCGCGCCCACGCCCTCGCTCTCGCCCTGGCCGGAGGCGTCGTCGCCGGGGTCGGCCGGGGGCTCCCCGGGCGCGGGCTGCTGGCCGCCACCCACGGGCACCGGGGTCGCGGCACCGAGGTTCGTCGCCGGGGCCATGGCCGCGACGTGGCTGGCATAAAGGATGTAGGTGCCGGCGCTGGCCGCGCGTGAGCCGCCGGGCGCCACCCAGGTCACGACCGGGACCGGCGAGCTCAAGATGGCCTTGATGATGTCGCGCATGGCGCTGTCGAGCCCGCCGGGCGTGTCCATCTGGATGATGATGAGCTGCGCCCGTTGCGCTGCGGCCTCTTGGATGCCGCGGACCACGTAATCGCTGGTGGCGGGTCCCAGCGGACCGTTGATTTCCAGCAGCACTGCGCGCCCCGTGCCGGCCCCGTCGGGCGGTGCAGCCGCCTGCTGGCTGAGAGCCGCGACGGCGACCAGGCAGAGCACCGATACGAGGAGGGCGCGCAGCGTGTTCATGGGCCCATGTTAACCACAGCGCGTGGCCGGTGCCACACGCCTTCCGCGGCGGCGATATACTTGCGGCCCCAGGCGGCGGCAGGCGCGGAAATGGCATCCAACCGTATCGTTTTTCTCAGCACCGGCGGCACCATCGACAAGGTCTATTTCGACGAGGCCAGCCGCTTCGAGGTGGGCGAGACCGTGGTCGCCAAGATCCTGCGCGACGGTGGCGTGACTTATGACTTCGAGGTCGTGCCCTTGATGCGCAAGGACAGCCTGCAGATCAGCGACCGGGACCGCGCTGCAATCCGTGCCGCCGTGGAGGTGCGTGACGAGTCACGGGTCATAGTGACGCACGGCACGGACACCATGGTGGAGACCGCGAAGGTTCTGGCAGGCATACCGGGCAAGACCATTGTCATGACCGGTGCGCTCAGCCCGGCGCGTTTCCAGGCTTCCGACGCGGTGTTCAACATCGGCATGGCGGTCGCGGCGGTGCAGACCTGCCCGCCCGGCGTCTGGATCGCCATGAGCGGGCAGGTCTTCCCCTGGGACCACGTGCGCAAGAACCGCGGGCTCAACCGCTTCGAACGCCTCGACGGTTGATCAGTCCAGCTCGAACTTGATGCCCTGCGCAAGCGGCAGCTCGTGGCTGAAGTTGATGGTGTTGGTCTGGCGCCGCATGTAGGCCTTCCACGCATCTGAGCCGGCCTCGCGCCCGCCGCCCGTCTCCTTCTCACCGCCGAAGGCGCCACCGATTTCGGCGCCCGAAGTGCCGATGTTGACGTTGGCGATGCCGCAGTCGCTGCCGGTGGCCGAGAGGAAGCGCTCCGCGGCCTGCAGGTCGTCAGTGAAAATGGCGGAGGACAGCCCCTGGCGCACGGCATTGTTGAGGGCGATGGCCTCGTCGAAGTGGTGGAACGGGATCAGGTACAGGATCGGCGCGAAGGTTTCCTCCTGCACCACGTCCCACTCGTTGCTGGCCTTGACGATGGTCGGCTGCACGAAATGGCCCTTGCCCTCGATGACGTGGCCGCCGGTCAGCACGCGACCGCCGCGCACGATGACCTTTTCGATCGCCGCTTCGTAGCGCAGCACGGCGTCGCCGTCGATCAGCGGGCCCATCAGGGTCCCGGCGTCCAGCGGGTCGCCCACCTTGACCTGCTGGTAGGCATGCATCAGGCGATGCGCCAGCTCGTCGAACAGTTTCTCGTGCACCAGCACGCGCCGCGTCGTGGTGCAGCGCTGCCCCGCCGTGCCCACGGCGCCGAACACGATGGCAGGCACCGCCAGCTCGAGGTTGGCTTTCTCGTCCACGATGATGGCGTTGTTGCCGCCGAGCTCGAGCAGCGATCGTCCCATGCGGGCGGCCACGCGTTCGCCCACCTTGCGTCCGACCGGCGTCGAGCCGGTGAAGGAGACGAGGTCCACGCGGGGGTCGTCGACGAAGGCCTCGGCCATGGCGACGTCGCCTTCGATGAAGAGGTTGAAAATCGGCGGATAGTCGTGTCCGGCCAGCGCTTCGTTGCAGATCTTCTGCACGGCGAGCGCGCACAGCGGCGTCTTCGGCGACGGCTTCCAGATACACACGTCCCCGCACACCGCGGCGATGAACGCGTTCCAGCTCCATACCGCGACCGGGAAATTGAAGGCGCTGATGATCCCGACCACGCCGAGCGGGTGCCATTGCTCGTACATGCGATGGCCCGGGCGCTCCGAGTGCATGGTGCGGCCGTAGAGCATGCGCGACTGGCCGACGGCGAAATCGGCGATGTCGATCATTTCCTGCACTTCGCCGTCGCCTTCCGCCTTGATCTTGCCCATCTCCAGGCTGACCAGGCTGCCCAGCGCGTCCTTGTGCCGGCGCAACGCCTCGGCGCACAGGCGCACGGCTTCGCCGCGCTGCGGCGCGGGCATCGCGCGCCAGAGGTGGAACGCTTCTTTCGCGCTGCCGACGATCTCTTCGTACTCGTCCGGCGAGGCGGTGCGGATGCTCGCGATGCGCTCTCCCGTGGCCGGGTTGAACGAATCGATCTTGCGACCGCGGCCAGGCAGTTCCCGGCCGCCGGCCCAGGCGCCGGAGTTCTCGTCCTCCAGGCCAAGGCTCTTCAGGATCTCGTGCATGTCAGTCTCCCTTTGCGCGCTGGTGCCCCACGGCGCCAGTGGCGATCATGCGGGCCGACACCTCGTAGGTGCCCCCGTGTGCGTAGTAGCGCCCGAAGCGGTTATCGAGCACGTCCCTGAGGTGAAAACTCTCCTGCGTCACGAACCCCCGGTGTTGCCCCGGGTTGGCCAGCACCAGGTCGGTGACGGCGCACACGCCGGCGGCCGTCGTCACCTGGATGGCAGACCACAGCCGACCGGCGATGACCTGCGGATAAATCTTGTTGACGTAGTTCTCTTCGCGCAGCTCGCCGTCCTGCTTGCCGACGACCGACACGTAGACGATGACCACGTCCTGCAGGGTCCGCGGCACGGCGTTCTCGAGGACGCGCTTCAGGGTGTCGCGGTCGTGGTTGAGCTTGAGCCCGTTCATGAGCAGGCGCATCTGGTTGCAGTGCCCGGGGTAGCGCATGGTCTTGTAGTTCATCTTGCTCACGCGGCCGCGCCAGGAGTCGGCGAGGGAGCCAAGGCCGCCCGAGGTGTTGAATGCCTCGTACTTGGTGCCGTCGATCTCGATCTCCTCCAGGCCTTCGAGCGGCAGCACCTTGATCACTTCGCCGTCCTGCACGGCCTCGCACATGTTGCCGTACTCGTTGATCAGGCCGTCGGTGGACCAGGTCAGCGAGTACTTCAGCACGTTGTTGGGATGCTGGGGCAGGGCGCCGACACGCAGCTTCACCGTGCGCAGGTCGTCGAAATGTTGCGCCAGTTCGTTGGCGGCGATACTGACGAAGCCGGGCGCCAGGCCGCACTGCGGCGCAAAGGCCGTATCCGCGCCGGCGGCGATGGTGCGGACCTGCTCGGTGACCGCGACGTCCTCGGTGAGGTCGAAGTAGTGCATGCCGCGCTGACGGCAGGCCTCTGCCACCGGCACGTTGCAGAAGTAGGGCAGGCCCGAGATGACGGCGTCCGCCGGATGGGCGTCGAGGTGGGCGTCCAGCGCGCCGCGATCGGTGGCGTCGAAGCCGAAGGCCTGGACGTTGGGCAGGCCGTGCGCCTTGGCCACGGCGGCCGCGGCCACCGCGTCCACGTCGGCCAGGGCCACGTGGTAATCGCCGGATTCGGCCAGCAGGCCGGAAATCAGGGCCCCGATCTTGCCGGCCCCGAGAACGAGAACTCGATGCATGTGGTGCTCCCCAGGCTGGGCCGGCCCCGTGCCGACCCCGGTGTTCAAAGAGCCCGGTCGGACGACCCGGCTCGCGTGTGCGCCAATTATCGCGGCTCAGCCGCATGCGCGCCAGCCGGACTGCCGCGCCCCGGGCTTTTGCACTGCGGCATTAATGGTTACGATGCGCCCATGAGTGCAGATCCCGCAAGAATCGAGTGGCATCCGGGCAGCTGGCAGGCCCGGCCCGCCCTCCAGCAACCTGCGTACCCGGACGCAGCGGCGCTGAACGTCGTGGTGGAGCGCCTGTCGCGGTTGCCCCCGCTGGTGGTCTCGTGGGAAGTCGAGGCGTTGAAAAAGCAGATCGCGCGCGCCCAGCGCGGCGAGGCTTTCCTCCTGCAGGGCGGCGACTGCGCCGAGAATTTCTCCGACTGCAACTCCGACCAGATCGCGCGCAAGCTGAAGATCCTGCTGCAGGTGAGCGTGGTACTGCTGCACAGCCTGAAGAAACCCGTGATCCGCGTCGGGCGCATGGCGGGTCAGTACGCCAAGCCGCGCTCGGCAGACACCGAGACGCGCGACGGCGTGACGCTGCCGAGCTACCGCGGCGACCTGGTGAACCGCAACGCCTTCACGCCGCAGGACAGGGCGCCGGACCCCGAGCTCATGCTCGAGGGTTACCATCGCGCGGCGCTGACGCTCAACTTCGTGCGTGCGCTGGCGGAGGGCGGCTTCGCCGACCTGCACCACCCGGAGTACTGGGACATCGGCTTCGCCAAGTCGACGCCCTTCGAGCAGGCCTACAAGCGCATCGTCAAGAGCATCACGGACTCGATGGATTTCTTCGAGTTCATCTCCGGGCAGCCCGTGCACCGCACCCGGCGCATCGACTTCTACGCCTCGCACGAGGGCCTGCACCTGCTGTACGAGCAGGCGCAGACGCGCCTGATCGAGCGCTGGGGCCGCTGGTACAACCTCTCCACGCATTACCCCTGGATCGGCATGCGCACGGCGCAGCTCGATGGGGCCCACGTGGAGTATTTCCGCGGTATCGCGAACCCGGTCGCGGTGAAGGTCGGCTCGGGCATGAGCGTCGAGTGGCTGGAAGGCCTGCTCGACGTGCTCAATCCCGGCAACGAGCCCGGCCGCCTGACGCTGATTCACCGCTTCGGCTCCGGCAAGATCGCCGAGCACCTCCCGGCCATGATCGACGCCGTGCGCGCCAAGGGGGCCACCGTGCTGTGGGTGTGTGACCCCATGCACGGCAACACCGAGACCACCTCGAGCGGCATCAAGACACGCAGTTTCGATCGCATCCTCTCCGAGGTGGAGCAGGCTTTCCGTATCCACGAGGAAATGGGCAGTTACCTCGGCGGCGTGCATTTCGAGCTCACCGGCGACGACGTCACCGAGTGCATCGGCGGGGCGCGCGGGCTTACCGAGGCCGACCTCGAGCGCGCCTACCTTTCCCAGGTGGACCCGCGGCTGAACTACGAGCAGGCCCTCGAGCTGGCGATGCGGATCGCGGAGCTGCGCGGGCGCTGAGCCAGTCCGGCGGGACTTCCACCTCGCGCCATTCCCCCGGCTGCAGTCCCGCGAGGCTGAACGGCCCCACCCCGGTGCGCACCAGCCGCAGGGTCGGGTAGCCGACCGCGGCGGTCATGCGCCTGACCTGGCGATTGCGGCCCTCGCGGATGCGCAACTCCAGCCAGCTGTCCGGGATTTCGCGCCGCACGCGTATCGGCGGATCCCGCGGCCACAACTCCGGCGCCGGCATGCACCGGGCCTGCGCCGGCAGGGTAAGCCCGTCTTTCAGCTCGACCCCGGCGCGCAGGGCGCGCAGTGCCGCCGCGTCGGGAATCCCCTCGACCTGCGCCCAGTACGTCTTCCAGGTGCGGTGGCGCGGCTGGCTCAGCAGGGCCTGGAGCCGGCCGTCATCCGTGAGCAGCAGCAGGCCCTCGCTATCGAAGTCGAGCCGCCCCGCCGGGTATACGCCGGGCACGTCGATGTAGGCGGCGAGGGTGGCGCGCGCGCCGCTGGCGCTGAACTGGCTCAGCACGTGAAACGGCTTGTTGAAGAGTAGGAGGCGGGGCCCGCTCATCGGGGCATGATGCAGTGGCCATTGCGGAACTGTCACGCCTGCGGCAAGGTCTGTGCCGTTATGAACTCGATCCATGCCCGGAAAGGAAACACCGTGTTGCGCACCCTGGCTGCTTTCTTCCTGCTCACCCTGTCCGCGGCGCCGGCCGGTGCCGCGGTTCGCTTTGCGGACTGGACGCCCGCAACGATCGGCGCGGTGATGGAAACGGCCGCGACGCGGGACGGCTACGTGATGGTGGTCATCACGCAGCCGGACTGGTGTCCGGGCTGCATCCAGCTGGACCGCGAGTTGCTGCGCAACCCGCAGGCAGAGGGCATTGCCGCGCTGACCGCCGACTGGCAGGTGCTGGAAGTGCTGGGCTATGACGAACCTGACGCCACCTTCCTGGCGGAGCAGGGACTGGGCTTTCTCGGTACCCCCACTACCTTGCTGCTGCGTCCGCAGCAGGGCGACCAGCGGCTGGGTGATGCGCGCCAGGTGGCTGCGATCGTGGGATATCCGGAGGACTACGAGGCCCGGCTGCGCCAGGCCGCCGAGGGCTACGACGCCATCGTGGTGGCGCAGGCCGCGGTGCGCGAGCGCAACGACGTCGCGGCGCTGGAAGGCCTGGCCCAGGCCTACCTGGCGGCCGGCCGGGCCGAGCCTGCCCGCCGCGTGTTTCGCAGCCTGCTGCTGCGCGAGGAGCTGACGGCAGAGCAACGGCGCGACATTGCCCTGCGCGGCATCCTGCAGCCCACCCAGCGTGTCGAGAACGACCACGCGCGTACGCTCGAGGAGCTAGAGGAATGGGCCGGGCGTTATCCGGAGGGTCGCAGCAGGCAGGATTTCATGTACGCCAAGGCCTGGGCCCTGCTGGCCACGGGCCAGCTCGACGCGGCCGCGGCCTACATCGACGAGGTCTATGCGGGGAGCGGGGATGCCGAGACCGTGGCGCAATATCTCTACCTCGCATTCCGTGAACCGACCCGGACCCTGCTGCCGGCGGCGGAGGCGCGTGCGCGGGCCGCGATCACGGAGTTTCCGGAGCAGGCCGCGCGGTTCTACTCCGCTCACGGGCGGCTGTTGCGACGCATGGGACGGCTCGAAGAAGCGGAGCGGGCCTTCGCGGCGGCCGTCGGCCAGGCGGCGCCCGACAACCCGAGCCTCGGGACCTACCAGGGCCAGCTCGAGTTCGTGCGCCGGGAGCTCGCATCCCGCGGCAGCTGAGCCCTCTTCTCGAGCCCCCGGACACCCCTGGGCGCCGCATGGCGCTTTGCATTGACCGTGCCGGGGCACTAATATGACGCAGTGCAGAAATCATTCGGCGAGGGTCGCTGCGCTCTCGCCACCAGGCGTTTTTACCCGCCCGGTTCTGTGCCATCCCGCTCCCGATCGAGAAGGACAGCCATGACCCACGCACCGTCCGACACTGGTTACCGGATCCTCGGCCCCATGCGCCCCGGCTACGAGGAAATTCTCACCACCGAAGCGATGAATTTCCTTGCGGACCTCGCGCGCCGCTTCGGGCCCCGGGTCGACGAGTTGCTGGAGCGGCGCAAGGTCCGCCAGGCGGACATCGATGCCGGGACGATGCCGGATTTCCTGCCCGAGACTGCGGATATCCGCGCCGGTGACTGGCGTGTTGGCGAGATCCCGGCCGACCTGCAGGACCGCCGCGTGGAGATCACCGGGCCGGTCGATCGCAAGATGATCATCAATGCGCTCAACTCCGGCGCCAAGGTGTTCATGGCGGATTTCGAGGACTCGATGACGCCGGCCTGGGACAACCTGCTGCCGGGCCAGCTCGCATTGCGCGACGCGGTGGCGCGCACCATCAGCTTCACCTCGCCGGAAGGCAAGCAGTACCAGCTCAAGGACCAGGTGGCGACGCTGTTCGTGCGGCCGCGGGGCTGGCACCTGTTCGAGAAGCACGTCGAAGTCGATGGACGCCAGGTGCCCGGCGGACTGTTCGACTTCGGGCTGTACCTGTTCCACAACGCCCAGGCCACCAAAGAGATCGGCTCGGGCCCGTACTTCTACCTGCCGAAGCTGGAGAGCCACGTCGAGGCCCGGCTGTGGGCCGAAGTGTTCCGCTATGCCGAGGATGCCCTCGGGCTCGAGCGCGGCACCATCAAGTGCACGGTGCTGATCGAGACCATTCTCGCGGCCTTCGAGATCGACGAGATCCTGTACGAGCTGCGTGAGCACATCGTCGGCCTGAATTGCGGTCGGTGGGACTACATCTTCAGCTTTATCAAGAAGTTCCAGAACTATCCTGAGTTTACACTTCCAGACCGGCACCAGGTCACCATGGCCACGCACTTCCTGCGCTCCTACTCGCAGCTGGTGATCAAGACCTGCCACCGCCGCGGCGCGCTGGCGATCGGCGGCATGGCGGCGCAGATCCCGATCAAGGGCGATCCCGAGGCCAACGAGGCCGCGCTCGCCAAGGTGCGTGCCGACAAGGAGCGCGAGGCCGGCGACGGCCACGACGGCACCTGGGTGGCGCACCCCGGCCTGGTCCCGGTCGCGATGGAGATTTTCGACCAGCACATGCCGAATCCGAACCAGCTCGACCGCCTGCGCGAGGACGTCGAGGTCTCGGCGGCGGACCTGCTGCAGATGCCGGAAGGCGATATCACCGAGACCGGCCTGCGCAGCAACGTGTCCGTGGGCATCCAGTACATGGCCGCATGGCTCGGCGGCAACGGCTGCGTGCCGCTGTACAACCTGATGGAGGACGCCGCCACGGCCGAGATCGCCCGGGCGCAGATATGGCAGTGGATCCGGCATCCGCAGGGCGTGCTGGACGACGGACGCAAGGTTACTTACGCCTTGTACGAACAGATTCGAGACGAAGAATTGGCCAAGATCAGGGAAGAAGTGGGCGGGGACGCATTCTCCTCGGGTCACTACACAGAGGCGGCCAAGCTGCTCGACCGGATCACGGCCGAGAAGCATTGCATGGACTTCCTGACGCTGGTGGCCTACGAGGCCATCGACTGAGGGGACACCGGGGACATCACACAGAGGAACACGCGATGACACGCCTGTCGGCAGATGCACTGAAGAAGGACTGGGAAGAGAATCCGCGCTGGAAGGGCGTTACGCGGCCCTATAGCGCCGAGGATGTCGCAAGGCTCCGCGGCACCGTGGACATCGAGTATTCGCTCGCGCGCCAGGGCGCCGAGAAGCTTTGGAAGTACCTCCACGAGAAGCCGTTCGTCAACGCGCTCGGCGCGCTGACCGGCAACCAGGCCATGCAGCAGGTGAAGGCCGGGTTGAACGCGATCTATCTTTCCGGCTGGCAGGTGGCGGGCGATGCCAACCTCGCCGGCGAGATGTACCCCGACCAGTCGCTGTACCCGGCCAACTCGGTGCCCGCGGTGGTGCGCAGGATCAACCGCACCCTGCTGCGCGCCGACCAGTTGCACCACGCCGAAGGCAACGACAGCATCGACTGGATGCAGCCCATCGTGGCGGACGCCGAGGCCGGCTTCGGCGGCGTGCTCAACGCCTTCGAGCTGATGAAGGACATGATCGACGCCGGCGCCGCGGGCGTGCATTTCGAGGACCAGCTGTCCTCGGCGAAGAAGTGCGGCCACATGGGCGGCAAGGTGCTCGTCCCCACCGCGGAGGCTGTCAGCAAGCTGGCCGCCGCGCGCCTTGCGGCCGACGTCTGTGGCGTCCCCACCCTGCTGGTGGCGCGCACGGATGCCGATGCGGCCAACCTGCTGACCTCTGACATCGACGAGCGGGACCGTCCCTTCATCACCGGCGAGCGCACGTCCGAGGGTTTCTTCCGTGTGAACGCGGGTATCGACCAGGCCATTTCACGCGGCCTGGCCTATGCGCCGCTGGCCGACCTGGTGTGGTGCGAGACTTCCGTGCCGGATCTCGGCATGGCGAAGAAGTTTGCCGAGGCCATGCACAAGGAATTCCCCGACCAGATGCTGGCCTACAACTGCTCCCCGTCCTTCAACTGGAAGCGCCACCTGGACGACGCCACCATCGCCAAGTTCCAGAAGGAACTCGGCGCCATGGGCTACAAGTTCCAGTTCATCACGCTGGCCGGCTTCCATGCCCTCAACTACAGCATGTTCACGCTGGCCAAGGGCTACAAGGAAAGCCAGATGAAGGCTTACGTGGAGCTGCAGGAAGCCGAGTTCGCCAGCGAGAAGGACGGCTACACGGCCACCAAGCACCAGCGCGAAGTCGGTGCCGGGTATTTCGACGCCGTGACCCAGGTGGTGACGGCAGGCCAGTCGTCTCTCAGCGCTTTGGCGGGATCCACGGAGGAAGAGCAGTTCCACGCCGGCTGAGGCTGCTTGTGCAACAACAAGGGGTCCCGGCGGCGCGTCTGCCGGGACCCTTCGTTTTTAAGGAGGATGCTTGATTGCGGAACTCGCAGAATTTCTGAATAACTGGACCATCACCATCGTCTGGGCCGCGATCGTGGCTGCCTGCCTGGCGGTGCTGGTATTCGACTTGCGCCGGCGCAATCCGCAGACGATGAGCCTGATGCGCGCCGTGTGGTTCCTGACCGTCCTTTATTCCGGCCCCATCGGACTCGGCGTCTACTGGTTCTCGGGACGCAGGCAGATTCGCCGCGACTCGATCTGGCGCCGCGGCTGGCGCTCCGTGAGCCATTGCTATTCCGGTTGCGGCGCTGGCGAAGTGATCGGCGTGGTGGTGACCATTGGCCTGCTCGCTTGGGCCGCCTGGCCGGCAGCAATCGCGACCTTCACGCTGGCTTACGTGTTCGGCTACGCGATGACCGTCGGGCCGCTGCTGCAGGAAGGCGTCGGACTGCGCGCCGCCCTGTGGGATGCCTTCACTTCCGAGAGCGCCTCGATTTTCTTCATGGAGATCGTGGCCATCGGCGTGGACATGCTGATTGCGGGCGACGCCACCATCGGGCAGCCGCTGTTCTGGAACGGGATGATAGTTTCCTTGTCCTGCGGGCTTATCGCCGCGTGGCCCGTCAACGTGCTGCTGATCCGCTGGGGCGTGAAGTCCGGCATGCACGACCCGCGGGAAACGGCTGCGTCCGGACACCACGGGCAGGAGGGCTGAGCCCATGCAGTATGTCGTGCGCGCCATTCTCCCGCTTCTGCTGCTGGCTTTAACCCTGCCCGCGGCGGCCAGCGCAGCGCCGCGGCAGCGGGTCGAGACGCTGTCGCTGCAACAGGCGCTGGAACTGGCGCAGGCGCAGAACCCGGAGGTGCTCCTGGGTCGGGTCCGGCAGGCCCGGGCCGAGGCGGCGCGCCTGCAAACACAGCGCGGGGTACTGCCGACCGTCACGGCGGATGCAACTTACTTGCACGCAGACCTCGGGCTGCTCGAGGCGCCCTTGCCCGAAATCCCCGGCACTCTTCCCCTCGCCGGCGGGGTGAGCCTCGATCCCTTCGAAGGCACCATCCTCGGGGTGCAGCTGGTGCAGCCGCTCGTAAATGTGGGCGCGTGGCACGCGCGGGAGCAGGCGCAGCTCCAGGTCGAGGCCGCGCGCACCGGGTTGGGGAGAATCTCGGCCGAGGTCGCGGTGACAACGATCGAGGCCTATTTCGCTGCGGTCACTGCCGCCGCGCAGGTGGAGGCCGAGGCCGGGGCGCTTGCCGCGGCGCGGCGCGCGCTGGCACAGGCCGAGGCTGCGCATCGCGAGGGGCTCGTATCGCGCCTCGACGTGCTCAATGCCCGTACCCGGGTGGCCGAGATGGAGGCGCGGCTCGGCAGCGCCGAAGCACGCGTGATTGCGGCCGAGTCGGCCCTGCAGGAAACGCTAGGCATCGACGACGACGTGTCCATCGAACTCACTGACCCCGTCCCGGACCCGCCGCTGCGCCTGGCGGCGGGCGAAGAGC
This sequence comes from Thioalkalivibrio sp. XN279, assembly GCF_011089885.1. NCBI lineage: Bacteria > Pseudomonadati > Pseudomonadota > Gammaproteobacteria > Chromatiales > Ectothiorhodospiraceae > Thioalkalivibrio > Thioalkalivibrio sp. XN279. The sequence continues at coordinate 136,728 of NZ_JAANBD010000025.1, forward strand.
GACTGCTGCAGAGGGCAGACGTGCGCGCACTGCAGCAGGCCGTCGCCGCGGCCGAGGCGGGCGTGAAGCGGGCGCAGGCCGGGCACCTCCCGGACGTGAACCTGTTTGCGCGCTACCAGCGCGTCGATCTCAACAATCCGCTCGATTACGACGAGACCGACTGGATCGTCGGCGTGACTCTCGGCTGGACGCTGTTTTCGGGTTTCGGGGTCGCGGGCGCAGTCGACGAAGCGCAGGCGGACGCATGGCGACGGCGCATCGAACTCAGCGCCCGGCAACGGCGTGTGCAGAGCGAAGCCAGCGACACACGGGCCTGGTGGCAGGCGGAGCTGCAGGCATGGCAAAGCGCCACACGCAGCATCACGGGCGCAGAGGAGGCCCAGGCGCTGGCGGAGCGCCGCTACGCCGAGGGGCTGAACGACATGACCGAAGTGCTGCAGGCACAGGCCAGCGCGCTCGGGGCAAGGACCCGGGCGTTGCAAGCCCGGTACAAGGCCGTGGTCGCCGCACAACGGTACCTGCTCGCCATCGGTGCGCAGGACGCAGGGAGGTTGACACCTTGAGTGATGCAACACGCCGTGTGACGAGAAATCGGGCTGCGGGTTTTCTCGCCGCCTGTGCGCTGGCCGCGGTGCTCGCGGCCTGTGGCGAGCAACAGGCCACGTCCGGGCCTGATGCCGACCGTCCAGTGGAAGTGCATGTCGCGACGGCCGCAGCCGTGTCGCAGAGCGGCGTGATCCGGGTCGCGGGCGTCGTGCGCCCGGCCACTCGCGCGCAATTGAGCACCCGCCAGGCAGGCACGGTCGAAGCCGTCCTGGTGGTGGCCGGCGAACGGGTGGCGATGGGGCAAGAGCTCCTGCGGATCGATGCCCGCGACCTCGTGGCGATGCGCAGCGCCGCGGCCAGCCAGCGGGATGCGGCCCGCGAGGCCTGGACGCAGGCCGTGCGCAACCGCGACCGGTTCGCCCGCCTGTACCAGCAAGACCTGGTGGCGAAGGTCCGGTTCGAAGAGGCCGAGCTGCAGGCCGAGCAGGCCGCAGGGCGTCTTGAGCGGGCCGAGGCCGAGCTTGCCGCCGTCGAGATGAACCTCGAGTACACGCGCCTGCGCGCGCCCTTCGCCGGCGTCGTCAGCGAGATCATCACCGAGGAAGGCGCCTTCGCTTCGCCGGGACGGCCCCTGCTGATGCTCGAAGACCGTACACGCCTGGAAGTCGAAGCCGGCGTGCAACAGGACGGCATCGCCGCCCTCGAAACAGGCACGCGCCTGTCGATCCGGGTCCACGGGATTGCGGAGCCCATCGCCGGTCGAGTGCAGGCCCTGCTGCCGGCGCTCGGTCAGAACGGTGCCGGAATGCGCCTGCGCATGGAGATCGAGGCGCCGCCGGCCGGGCTCATGCCCGGCATGACCGCCGAAGTGCTCCTGCCGTCACCACGGGGCGCGACGGCGGGGGTGAGTATTCCGGCCGAGGCCCTGCTGCGGAGAGGTCAACTCAGCGGCGTGTTCGTGGTAGCAGAGGATGCGCAAGGCGCCCAGCGTGCGCGCCTGCGCTGGGTCACCCTGGATGTGGCGGCCAGCGACGATGCAACGGCGCGGGTCAGGCGCGGGCTTCGCCCGGGCGAGCAGGTCGTTGTCGGCAGCATCGTGAGCGACCTGGCGGACGACCAGGTCGTCGTGCCGAGGGACTGATGGCCAGGCTCGGGCTCGCCGGCCGTCTCGCCGATCGCCTGATCGACTCTGCGCTCGTGCCGCTGCTGCTCGCAGCGTCGCTCATCTTCGGCGCCGCAGGCCTGTTGTTGACGCCCCAGCAGGACCGGCCTGACGTCGAGGTGCCCACCGCCCAGGTCGTCGTGCCGTTCCCCGGCGGTGGCGCCGAGCGGGTGGATGAACTGGTGGCGCGTCCCGTGGCCGCGTGGGCCGGCCAGCTCGAACATGTCGTGGAGGTGCGCAGCGTGGCATCGGCCGATGCCACGCTGCTGGAGGTCGAGTTCGCGACCGGCGTCAGCGATGCCCAGGCGTACGGTGAACTGAAAGAGTTGTTCGACAGTCACCGTCACCGGCTTCCACGCGGCGTCGGCGCGGAGACGATCCGCACGCTCGGCGACGACCTGCTCACCAGCCTGATGGTCACGATGTATAGCGAAAAGCTCGATGGCTTCGAGTTGCGGCGCATCGCCATTGAACTCGCGAGCCGGGTTGGCGCCATCGAGGGCGTGCGCGACGTCATCGTGCATGGCGGCGAGTCGCGGCAGGTTCGTGTCCTGCCCCGGCCCGCGGACCTCGCGGCGCACGGCGTCGACTTTTCCCAGCTGGTCGACGCGATCGAGGGCGCCAGTGTGCGCGTGCCCGCCGACGCATTGTGGGCTGATCCGGTGCGCCAGGTCAGGGCAGGAAGCCTGCCCGCATCGCCCGAAGCGCTGCTGGAAATCCAGGTGGGCGCCGGTACGGCCGGGGTGGTGGAGCTCCGGGACGTGGCCGAGGTGGTCGACGGTCCGGGCCCGGCCCGCTCGCAGGCGCTGCACTGGCAGCGGGGCGCCGATCGTGAAGCCCCGGCGGTCAGCCTGGCGATCACTACGGTCCCGCATTACAACGTCAGTGATGTCACCGATCGAGCCATGGCGCTGATCGAGAGCGCGCAGGGCACCCTCATCCCCGCCGGGATCGACCTGCGGGTGGCTTACGATGCGGGCCGCGCCGCAACCGAAACGGTGCGCAGCGTGCTCCGGAACTTCGCCACTGCCATGGCCGTGGTGGTGGTCATCATCCTGCTCGGGCTCGGCTGGCGGGCCGCGCTCGGCGTGTTCATCCTGATTCCGGCCAGCATGGCTATCGTGCCCTTCGCCTACTGGCTGACGGACTTCACGCTCAACCCGATCTCCATCGCGGCCATGATCCTGGCCATCGGCCTGATTGCCGATGACAACGTCATCATCATGGAGAACATCGGGCGCTACTTCCGCGACGCCGGCGAGCGCAGCCGCGAGCTCACGGTGAAAGCCGTCGACGAGGTGGGGAACCCGACCATCCTCGCGGTGGTCCTGATCATCATCACGCTGTTGCCGACCGCGTTCATCAGCGGCGAGATGGGGCAGTACACCCGCGTCATTCCCGTGGGCGCGTCGTGGGCGCTGTTGTTCTCCCTCACCGTCGCCCTGACGGCGACGCCGTATCTCGCCTTCCGCCTGCTGCGGGCAGGATCTTCGGGCCAGCGCGACCCGGCGGACGGCGCGCCAGGCGAGGGCGCGCCAGGCGAGGGCGCGGGGCAGTCGCAGCCCGAGCGTCCCGCCGGCCGGCTGGCGAGCGCCTACCGGGCGTTGCTCGAACCGCTGTTCGACCATGCCTGGCTGAGATGGTCTTTCTACGGGGTGCTCGTGCTTCTGCTGGCCGGCAGCGCCGGCCTGGTGGTGACCCGCGTGGTCCAGCTGACGCTGGTGCCGTTCCTCGACCGCGAGGCTTTCGTGGTGGAGCTCGAGCTGCCGCCGGGCAGCACCCTGGAGCGCACGCTCGAGGCCAGCGCCGCCCTGGGGCGCACGCTGCGCGCCTTCCCCGAAGTCGAGGCGTACACCACCTTTGCCGGCGTCGACGGCCCGATGCTGATGCCGCGGTCGGGCCCGCCGGATATCGGCGTCGGCGCATCGCACCGGGCAGCGCTCTATGTGCAGCTGCCCCCGGAACACGAGCGCGAGCGGCTCAGCTACGAGCTGGACCGCGAACTGTTCGACCTGCTCGGCCCGACGCTGGAGCCCTTCGCGGGGCTGGCATGGATTCGGCGCATTCCCTCCGGGCCAGCGGCGGACAATGCCGTCCAGGCGGAGATCTTCGGGCCCGCTGCCGATGCACGGTTCGCGTTGGCTGATCGTGTGGCGCAGGCTCTGGATGCACATGATGCGGCCGGCAACCTCGAGCGGTTTCCCGCGGCCTTGGGTCCGGAGACACGGATCAGGGTTGCGCCCCAGCGCAGCGCGGCGCGCGGCGTGCCTCCCGCGCGGGCTGTGGCGGCGCTGCAGACGGCCCTGGCCGGGCGCGAGGTCACGGCGCTCGACCTCCCGGGGGAACGACACCCGGTCCCCGTGGTCGTGGAACTGCGGGACGCCGAGCGCGCGGGGCTGGACGACCTGGCGAGCCTTTACGTGCGCAGCCTGGACGGCAGCATGGTGCCACTCGCCGATGTCGTCGAGATCAGCGAAGGCCGATGGCAGGCGAATCGATATCGCAAGAACCAGTTGCCGGTGGTCTATGTGGCGGCAGAGGTCCATCGCGACCGTAGCCAGCCGCTGTCTGTCCAGCGGGACGTGGTGGCCGCGCTGGCACGCGAGGAGGAGGGCATGCCTCCGGTCAACTGGTTCGGCGTGCCGCGCAGCGACGTCGAGACCACCCTGTTCTGGGGCGGCGAGTGGGAGATGACGCAGCAGGTTTATCGCGACATGGGCCTCGCGGGCCTGGCGGTACTGCTGGTGATCTATGCGCTGCTGGCGGGATGGTTCAACTCCTACCTGCTCCCGGTGATCATCATGGCGCCGATCCCGCTCGTCTTCATCGGCGTGATCCCGGCGCACGGCCTGATGGGCCTGGATATCGCCGGCTTCGGTGTGCTCGGCGTGATCGCGCTGGCAGGCATCGTGGTGCGTAATGCGGTGCTGCTGGTGGATTTCACGCAGAGCAGGGTGAAGGACGGCATGGCCATGCGCGACGCATTGATCGCCGCGGCCACGCTCCGGACACGTCCCATATTGCTGACCGCCGGCACCGTGATGTTCGGCAGCGGGGCGCTGGTGTTCGAGCCGGCACTGAAGCCCCTGGGACTCACGCTGGCCAGTGGGGTGCTGGTGGCCACGCTGCTCACCCTGCTGCTCATCCCGACCCTCTACATGCACTGCCTCGGCCCGCGCGAGTCGCAGCAGCAACGATCTGCGGATCGCCATGGTTGAGTCCCCGCCGAGCCGCGGGGGATAATACGGGGCCCGTCGCCTGGCCTGTTCCGCGCGACGGTCCGTTTCCGCTGCGGAAGAGCCCCGATGCAATACGAGCACATCCAGGTGCCGGACGACGGCCAGCCCGTCACGGCCAATCCTGACTTCACGCTGAACGTCCCCGATCGCCCGATCATCCCCTTCATCGAGGGCGACGGCATCGGCATCGACGTCTCGCCGGTCGCGCGCAAGGTGGTGGATGCGGCCGTGCAGGCGGCTTACGGCAACGAGCGGGCCGTCGCCTGGATGGAGGTCTTTGCCGGCCAGAAGGCCACGACCTTGTACGGCGGCAGCCAGTTCCTACCGGAGGAGACGCTGGACGCGCTGGAACGCTTCGTGGTCTCCATCAAGGGGCCGCTGGCGACGCCGGTCGGCGGCGGTTTCCGCTCGCTCAACGTCTCGATCCGCCAGCGCCTGGACCTGTATGCCTGCGTGCGCCCGATCCGCTATTTCCCCGGCGTGCAGACGCCCATGAAGGACTCCGAACTGGTGTCCATGACGGTCTTCCGCGAGAACACCGAGGACATCTATGCCGGCATCGAGTGGCCGGCCGGGTCGCCCGAGGCGCAGAAGCTGATGAAGTTCCTGCAGGACGAGCTCAACGTCCACGCGGTGCGCTTCCCCTCGAGTTCCGGGCTGGGCATCAAGCCGGTCTCCAAGGAGGGCTCACAACGGCTCATCCGCAAGGCCATCAACTATGCCGTGGACGAGGATCGCAGCTCCGTGACGCTGGTCCACAAGGGCAACATCATGAAGTACACGGAGGGCGCGTTCCGCAACTGGGGTTACCAGGTGGCGCGGGACGAGTTCGGCGCCACGGAGCTGGACGACGGTCCCTGGCTGGCTTTCAACAACCCGCGCACCGGACGCCAGATCGTGGTCAAGGACGTCATCGCCGACAACTTCCTGCAACAGATCCTGCTCAGCCCGGAAGACTACGACGTCATCGCCACGCTGAACCTCAACGGCGACTACATCTCCGATGCCCTGGCGGCGCAGGTCGGCGGCATCGGCATTGCGCCGGGCGCCAACATCGGCGATGCGGTGGCGGTGTTCGAGGCGACGCACGGGACCGCGCCGGGTTTCGCCGGCAAGGACCGGGTCAACCCCGGCTCGCTGATCCTGTCGGCAGAGATGATGCTGCGCTACCTTGGCTGGCGCGAGGCGGCGGACAGGATCCTGCAGGGCGTGGCCCGTACCATCGCGGCCAAGGAGCTGACTTTCGACCTGGCGCGCCTGCGCACGGCCATACGCCTGCCCAGGGGCGACGGTGCGCGCGGCTCGGTTGAGGAGGAGTTGCAGCGCCTGGTGCCGGGCGCCACGCTCGTCGGCACCTCCGGCTTCGGGGAAGCCGTCATCCGTCACATGAAATAAGATCAATTAAAACAGCTATAAAGAAAACTAAGTTAAAGTTGATTGAGACATAAAAATACAGCTTGCGCGCCGTATCCGGCATCCTGGTTCGACGCCGGATGCCGGCGTTGCCCACGCCTGGCGGCCTTCCTCGACCAGGTAAAATCGGAGCGCCCCGGTTACTACGCCGCGCCTGTGCCCCCGTTCGGGCCGGCCGATGCGCCGCTGCTGGTCGTCGGGCTGGCGCCCGGCATGCACGGTGCGAATCGCACCGGCCGTCCCTTCACCGGCGACCATGCCGGGATTCTCCTCTATCGCACGCTGTGGGAACTCGGCCTTGCATCCGGTCCCGAGTCGGTGGCGGCGGACGACGGGTTGCAGCTGGTCGACTGCCGCATCACGAACGCGGTGAAGTGCCTGCCGCCCGCGAACAAGCCCCTGCCGGCCGAGGTGCGGGAATGCAGGGCCTGGCTGGCGGCGGAATTGCGCGAGAGCGCGCCACGCGTGCTGCTGGCGCTGGGGCGCATCGCCCACGACGGGGTCCTCGACGCACTCGGGCTCAAGCGCAGCGCTCACGGGTTTGCGCATGGGGCGCAGCACGCCCTCCCGGGCGGAAGCTGGCTGGTCGATTCCTACCACTGCAGTCGCTACAACACCCAGACGCGCCGCCTGACGGACGCAATGTTCCGTGAGGTCGTGGCCCGGGCCGCGCGCCTGGCCGGCCTGGAGGCGACGGGATGAAACGCGGCAAGCGCGAGGGTGCGCCGGCCGCAGAGGAACGTGGTCGGCGCGCACCCTCGGCAGCCGAATTCGACCCGCGCCCGATCCTGCGCCGGCTGAGCCATCGCCCCGGCGTGTACCGCATGCTGGACGGCAACGGGGAGATTCTCTACGTCGGCAAGTCGCGCGACCTTAAAAAGCGGGTCGCCAGCTATTTCCGCGGCACACCGCGTCCTGGCAAGACAGGATTCCTGGTCAGCCAGGTGCGAGGGATCGAGGTCACGGTCACGCGCACCGAGGCCGAGGCGCTGGTGCTCGAGAACACCCTGATCAAGGCGCACAAGCCGCGCTTCAACGTCCTGCTCAAGGACGACAAGAGCTTCCCGTACATTCGCCTGGACACCAGCCACGAGTTTCCGCGCCTGTCGTTCTATCGCGGCAGCCGCCGTGTGCCGGGACGGCTGTTCGGGCCCTATCCCAACGTGCCCGCGGTGCGCGCCACGCTGCGCGACCTGCAGCGGCTGTTCCGCATCCGGCCCTGCGAGGACAGCTATTTCGCGCATCGCAGCCGGCCGTGCCTGCAATACCAGATCGAGCGTTGCTCGGCGCCCTGCGTCGGGCTGATCTCCCCGCAGGACTATGCGCGCGACCTCGACCACGCCATACGTTTCCTGGAGGGCCGCGGCAACGAGATCCGCGGCGAGCTGGTGAAGCGCATGGAGGCGGCGGCGGAGCGACTCGCTTTCGAGGAGGCGGCGCGCTATCGCGACCAGATCGCACGGCTGGCCGCGATCCAGGAGACGGCGGTGGGCGGCGAGGCTGGCGCGGTGCAGGCCGATGCGCTGGCGGTCCACGAGCAGGGCGGGCTGTACTGCGTGGCGGCGATGTTTATCCGCGGCGGGCGGGTGCTGGGCAGCCGCAGCTGGTTCCCGCGTGCGGCCCCGGGCACCGAACCGGGCGAGGTGCTGGCAGCCTTCGTGGCACAGCACTATCTCGGTGGCAGCCCGCCGGCAGAGATCCTGACCAGCCTCGGGCTCGAGGACGAGGTGTTGCTGTCCGAGGCGCTGACGAAACAGGTGGGCCGCCCGGTGGCCGTGCGGCACCGGGTGCGCGCGATCCGGGCACGCTGGCTGGAAATGGCTGCGGAGAACGCGCGCCAGGCGCTGGAGCTGAAGATTGCGGGCACCGCCGGGTTCAGCGCCCAGATGGAAGCCCTGGGCGAGGCGCTGGGGCTGGAGCGGACACCACGGCGCATCGAGTGCTTCGACATCAGTCACACGTCGGGCGAAGCGACTGTCGCCAGCTGCGTGGTGTTCACGCCCGAGGGACCGCTGAAGTCCGATTACCGTCGCTTCAACATTGCCGGCGTGGCGGCGGGGGACGATTACGCGGCCATCCGGCAGGCGCTGCAGCGGCGTTACAGCCGGGTCAAGCGCGGTGAAGCCCCGATGCCCGACCTGCTGCTGGTGGACGGCGGCGCCGGGCAGCTCGCCGAGGCCCAGGGCGTGCTCAACGAACTGGAACTCGAGGGCGTGGAGATCGCCGCGGTGGCCAAGGGGCCCAGCCGCAGGCCGGGCCTCGAGCGGCTGTTCTTGGCCGGTCGCCCCGAGGCACTTATACTGCCCCGCGACTCCGGAGCCCTGCATCTCGTGCAGCAGGTGCGCGACGAGGCGCACCGCTTTGCCATTGCCGGCCACCGGCAGCGGCGGGCCAAGACGCGTCGGGTCAGCCCGCTGGAAGGCATTCCGGGGCTGGGACCCAGGCGGCGCCGCCAGCTGCTGAACGAGCTTGGAGGGATGCAGGGCGTAGTCTCTTCGGGGGTCGAGGACCTGGCCCGGGTACAAGGCATCAGCCGCGACCTGGCCCATCGCATATATGACGCGTTACACCCCGCGGACTGAGGACCATGCCAGCCAGGCTCAACCTGCCCAATACGCTCACCTGGATCCGGATCATCCTGATTCCGCTGATCGTGCTGGTGTTCTACCTGCCGCACTACTGGCCGTTCATCCCGGCCTACTGGGCGGGACCTGTGGCCGCCATCATTTTTTCCCTGGCCGGGATCACGGACTGGCTGGACGGTTACTTCGCGCGCAAGCTCAACCAGGTCTCGAACTTCGGCGCCTTTCTCGACCCGGTCGCCGACAAGCTGATGATTTCCACCGCGCTGGTGCTGCTCGTCTCGCGCCATCCCGGGTTCGTCGTGGCCATCCCCGCGGCCATCATCATCGGCCGCGAGATCGCCGTGTCCGCATTGCGCGAATGGATGTCCGAGCTGGGCCGGCGGCACCACGTATCGGTGTCGGGCATCGGGAAATACAAGACCACGGCGCAGATCACGGCGTTGATCATGATGCTGTGGGAGCACACGCTGTGGTTTGTGCCCATGTACGAGATCGGTTACGGCTTCCTGCTCGCGGCGGCGGTGCTGACGCTGTGGTCGATGTGGAAGTACCTGGTGGCGGCCTGGCCTCACCTGCGCGGTGACTGAGTCCGGCAGCGGCGCGCCCCGGAGACTTGACAGGCCCCCCGCGTCGCTTAGAATTGCGCCTCCTCAGCGGGAATAGCTCAGTTGGTAGAGCACAACCTTGCCAAGGTTGGGGTCGCGAGTTCGAGTCTCGTTTCCCGCTCCAGATCAAGCCGAAAGCCCGGCCGCCGTGCCGGGCTTTTCTTTGGGTTCCACGGCCTCCGGCTGTGGTAGAGTTCGACCCCGGTTCCCCGCTCGCGGGAACCTCGTGGCGCGGTGGCGGAGTGGTTACGCAGCGGCCTGCAAAGCCGTGAACACCGGTTCGATTCCGGTCCGCGCCTCCAGCTCTTTCCCTAGGGCCCGATCGCCATCATGGCGATGAAGGCCACCAGGGCCGCGAAAACACCGAATGCCGCGGGTCGCCAGTGCGCCGAGAACAGCGGGCCCGGCGGCGGCGCATGGTGTCCGGCAGTCGGGGATGCGCCACGGGCCGGCGGCGGCAATCCCCCAAGTGCCCGATGCAGCCCGCTGGCCAGCTTGGCCCGGAAATCCCCCGCTGACATCCTGTGCATGAAGATGCGGTGGGTGCCGCCCAGGCTGAGCCGCAGTCCCGGAGTGAGTTCCGACGGCTCGACTTCCACGGGGACGATGGGCCGGCCGCACTCCAGGGCGAAGTGGATCTCATCCAGGCAGTAGCGCGAAGAGACCGATCGCGGGCTCATGAAGAAAAGCATCGCACCGCAGCCCTCGATCGCCAGGGCCAGGTCCTCGCTCCAGCGCTGGCCCGCCTCGATAGCCTCGTCGAACCAGACCTCGAAGCCCTGTTCACGCAACCATTCGATTTCGCTCACCACCAGGTCCCGCTGGTCGTGTGCATAGCAGACGAACAGGTAGGCGCCTGGTCCTGTGCCTGCCGAGTTTGCCGTTGCCTGCAAGTCCGCCTCCGGGGATGTCCTGCCGCGCTCGTTTGCCGATGCCGTGAAGCGCAGCATAGAATGCCGGCGGCCGTATTGAAAACGGAATAACAATGACAATGTCGGGGCAGGGGTGGTCGCAGGCCATGGGGGAGGCCCGCGACCGGGGCCTGGGCCGTGCGCTCGGCGCCTACGTTTTTACCCTCGTTCTGCTTGCTACGCTCGAGTGGGTCTCGAACCCCGACCGGGCTCTCCTGCTGCGTGGTACGGATATCCAGCTCGCACTCGGCGGGTTGGCACTGGCCGGGCTGCTGGCGTGGTTCGCACCCCGGCCGAGGCCTCTCGATACAGGCAAAGCAGGGGCACCGACGGTGCCGGAAAGAGCCTTGCCGGTCTCGGACACCGCACAGGCGTCGGTGGCCGTGATGCCGCTGGAGCCGCTGTCGCGGGGCGAGGACGACGCGTTGCTGGCGCAGGGTTTCTCGGCCGAGATTACGCGGGCGCTGTCCGGCGTCCCGGACCTGCGCGTCGTGCCTTTCGCCCAGTCGGCGCCGCTGGCGGGCCAAACCGCCGAAGCCATCGCCAAGACCCTGAACGCGCGCTACATCCTTTCCGGGACGTTCCAGCGCAGCCCGGCTCGTGTGCGTGTCATCGTGCGCCTTACCGATGCCCAGTCGAGGACGGAGGCCTGGGTTGCTTCCTACGAGCATGAACTGGACGACCTTTTCAAGGTGCAGCGGGAGGTCGCCGAGGCGATCGCCGTGGAGACCGGCTCCCAGTACCTGAACATCGTCTCGGAGGACCTCTGCCGGCAGCCTCCCCAGGGGCTCTCGGCGTGGAGCCTGACGCACAAGGCGCTGACCTTCTGGACCGTCTCTTACACGGCGGAGGCGTCGGCGGACGCCATCGGCTGGCTCGAGCAGGCCCTCGAGCTCGAGCCCGACAATGCCATGGCTCACGTCCTGTTGGCATTCGTGCTGAACCAGCGGGTGGTCAACTCCTTCGCTGACGATCCGCTCGGAGAGAACGGGCGCGCGCTGGCGGAGGTGGATGCGGCACTGCGTCTGGCTCCGCGGGACGCCACGGTGATGGAATACGCCGCGCTGGTGTGGCTCAACTGCGGCTTTCGCAAGCGCTCGCTGCAGACTGCGCGCCGCGTTGTCGCCATCGCCCCGTTCAACATGGTGGCATGGGGCTATGTGGGCTGTAACCTGGTGTGGGGCGGGAGCCCGAAAGAGGTCGAGGAAGGCCTCGCCATTCTCCAGCGCCTGCTCGACGAAGCGCCCAATCATCCCTCGGTGCCGTTCTGGCATTACTTTCTTGCCGTCGGCCACACCGAAGCAGGCCGGTATGAACCCGCCCAGGAACACGCCCATACGGCGGTGGGTTTCCACCCCGGCTTCTGCCTCGGGTGGGTGGCCCTGGCCAACGCGCAGGGCGCGCTCGGCGACGGCGCGGCAGCGGCCGAGTCCATCGCCAGGGCCCAGGCCGCGAACCCGCGCTTCGACCTGGAAAAGTTCCGGCAATATTTGACCGCCATCTCCCGGGAGTGGCCCGAGACCGCGAAGCGGCAAACCATCGGGCTGGTAAAGTCCGGCCTGCTCGAGCCGGCACCGGAGGAGATGGCCGCGCATGGCTGAGGGACGGGTCACGCGCATTCTCTCCCGCGCCGGGCGCCGGGTGCTGCGCTGGCTGGGCGCGGTCCTGGCCGTTCTGTTCCTGCCCATTGCCTGGCTGCTGCGGCACTGGTGGGGATTCTTCAGGCGGCGCGGCTGGTTCGGCCGCAGCGCCTGGGTGCTGGCGACCGTGGTGGCGGCATTCGTCGCCTACCTGGCCGTGGCGGTGCCCTGGCCCGGCTATCTCTTCGAGCCGCCGTTCCGGGCAGTGCAGTACCCGGTGATCAACGACCTGCAGTACACCCGCCCGGGCAGCATCAACGCCGGCCCTGAAAAGGACGTGGCTGCATGCCTGGAGCGCCAGGCCATCTGCGCGCGCACCGAAACCCTCGCCGCGCGCGCGGGCGTGTTGTGCGCGGAGGCGGCGCCCGCCTGCGCCGACGTCGCCAAACGCTGTGCGGGGGACCTGGCCATGGACCCGGCCTGTCGCGCCAGCCGCCAGCTGTGCGAGGAGGCGAGCCGCTCCTGCGCCACTGGCGAGGCTGTTGCGTCCTGTGAGGCGATCTCGGCCACGGACTGCAAGGTCGGCGAGGAGACCTGGCAGGGCTGGACCGCCGAGGACCGCAAGCGCTATTACCACCACCCGCAGGGCTCCGCCCAGGTCATGATGGCGCAGCTGCGCTACTGGTGGATGGTCAACCTGGAGTTGCCCTTCGGCCGCGACCGCTTCGCGGCGCCGGAGAACATGGCCCGCTATGGTTTCCTGACGGACCTTCACCAGCAGCCCGACCCGGACTGGAATCCCGGCAACCTGCCCGTAGGCTTCACCAAGTACTACGACGAGAAGGTGGGCGCGGAGCTGCTCGACATGACCTGCAGCCTTTGCCACACAGGCGAACTGCATTACCAGGGCACGGCCATCCGCATCGACGGCGGCCAGGCCATGCACGCCATCACGGATATGAAGCCCGGCCAGTTCCAGGCAGACCTGATGTCCTCCATGCTGGGGACCTACATCAATCCGTGGAAGTTCGAGCGCTTCGCCCGCAATGTGATTGAACCCACCCTCACCGGGGGCACGGACGTCGGCTTTGATTTCGACGCCGCCAAGGAAACGCTGCGCGAGGAGTTCGGCCGGACCATCAGCACGCTGCTCGCGAACGCCTGGACGGATCTGAAGCTGGGCACGTACCCTGTGTTCGAGGGCTACGGGCGCACCGACGCGACGCAGCGCATCGCCAACACGGTCTTCGGCCGCCACATCTCCGCCAGCAACTACCGTCAGGCCACCGCCCCGGTGAGCTATCCGCACCTGTGGGACATCGCCAAGTTCAACTGGGTGCAGTGGGAAGGCTATGCCTCCCAACCCATGGCGCGGAACATCAACGAGTCGCTTGGCGTGGGCGCTCGGCTGGAGCTGTTCGACGCCTACGGTGCGCCGCTGCCTCTGCACTTGCGCTACGACACATCGATCATGCCCGACCGCATTCACCACATCGAGCGCACACTGGCGCGCCTGGAGGCGCCGCGCTGGCCGGAGCACCTGTTCGGCCCGATCGACCTTGAGAAGGCGCGTGAGGGGCGGGTGCTGTTCGACGTGCATTGCCGCCACTGCCACGGCCCACACCTGACGGCGCATGACGAGCCGCCGCAGGCAGACCATCCGCCGGACCCGAACCTGGCCGTCGGCCTGGTCCACAACGCGGACGGAAGCTGCAGCCTGAAGTCGGCAGAGGCGGGCGAGGTCAAGCTCACGGTCCAACAGTGCCTCAACCTGCACAACCCGCAGCGGATCGCCGACATCGAGGGCAGGATCCTTTACGAGCTGGACGACCAGGGGCGCGTGCTGGGCCCGGCCTGCCGGCCGGACATCGAAGACTGCGGCGATGCGCCCACGCACGTGGAGCAGTGGCGCGTGAAACTGATTCCGATACGGGACATCGGCACGGACCGGAATGCGGCACTCAACTTCGCCGACCATCGCTACGACGCCAGCCGGCTCGGCTGGACTCCGGAGGAGCTCAAGCAGCTGTGCGTTGCGGATGCGATCGCGGACAACATCGATCCCAAGGCCGTCAGTGCGGTGGTAGGACTCAACATCATGAGCACGGCCATCACCAACCGGTATTTCGAGAAACACCGCCCGGCCTCGAAAGAGGAATTCCTCAAGTTCATGGGCTTCGGCGTGCTGGATTATCCGCGCACCGACCCGGAAGCCCTGAAGAACTACAAGTCACGGCCGCTGCACGGGATCTGGGCGACGCCGCCGTTCCTGCACAACGGCAGCGTGCGGACGATCTTCCAGATGATTTCGCCGCGCTCGGAGCGCCAGGCTGAATTCTGGTCCGGGACCAGGGAATACGATCCCGTCCACCTCGGTTTCCACGACCTGGACGTGCCGGGCGCCGTGCGTTTCGACACCGGCGTGACGGGTAACGACAACGTCGGCCACGAGTTCCGCCACGGCTGCCAGAAGAACGGGGTCATCGGGCCCTTCCTCGAGGTGGAGGAGCGTTTCCAGGTCCTCGAGTACATCAAGCTCATGGACTACGTCGAGCCGACCCCGAACGGTGAGATTCCGTACGAGCCGGCCCTGTGCGACGACCGGCCCGGCGACGACCGCGCGGCCTGCGAGGCCGAGATGCAGGCGAAGACGGAGCGCCGCATGGTGCTGTATCCGGAGTGGGGCACACCGGCATTCCGTCGCGACGAGTGGCAGCAGCACTGCTCCGCCGACAGGCATGTCTACGGTGATCACATGCCGCCCGCGCCGGCGCCGGACGACGAGGACGCGACCTGGGAACTGGCCTCGGAGTGCAGCCTGTTCACGCTTTACCTGGAATCGGAGGAGGCCGGCCGTGACTAGGCGCTGCTGGGTCCTGGCGGCCGCCCTCGCGGTGACGGCTTGCGGTGAGACTCCAAGGGACGTCGGCGAGAACGTCGACCCGGGTGAGCTGTATTACGTCCCGAGCATTATCGCCTCGGCCCGCAAGCTGGTGGACGACGTGCAGGAGAAGTCCGGCCCGACCTATCGCCGCGATGCGCACGCCAAGGCCCACGGTTGTGTCACGGCGACCTTCACTGTCCGCGACGACCTGCCCGAGGCGCTGCGCACCGGCGTGTTCGTGCCCGGGCGCGAATACAAGGCCTGGATCCGGTTCTCCAACGGCAACGCGGCGTTGCAGCCCGACGACACCAAGGACGCACGCGGCATGGCGATCAAGCTCATGGGGGTCGAGGGCGAGAAGCTGTTGCCGTCACCCCCGGGCGCATCGCCGCTCGAGACCCAGGATTTCCTCATGATCAACCACCCGGTGTTCTTCAACCGGAACGTGGCAGAGTACGAGGGCTTCATCCGTTACCAGGCCGACGGCAGCCAGTTCGGCTATTTCTTCCGCGACGCCAACCCCCTCGACTGGCAGATCCGCGAGCTGGTCATCGGCAGCCAGTTGCTGGGGCGCATTTCCAGTCCCCTGCAGACGCAGTACCACAGCATGACGGCCTATGCGCTGGGCGTGGATGCCGACAGCGACGTGTCGCCGCCGCCCTATCGGGACGCTATGAAATACAGCGCGCGCAGCTGCACGCGGAAATTGCCCGGGAAAGTCGACCGCAGTGACCCGGATTACCTGCGGCGCGCGCTGGCGGAGCACCTCGACAGGGAGGAGGCGTGCTTCGAGTTCCTGGTCCAGGTCCAGGACCCGGAAAAGAACATGCCGATCGAGGACCCGACAGTGAAGTGGAAGACCTCCGACGCACCGTTCCTCAGCGTGGCCTCCATCCGGATTCCGCTCCAGGAGTTCGATACGCCGGAGCGCAACCGCTTCTGCGAGGACCTCTCCTTCACGCCCTGGCACGGCCACGTGGACCATCGACCGCTGGGCGGGCTGAACCGCATCCGCAAGGCGGTGTACGAGGAGATTGCCGTGTACCGGCATGCGCGCAACCAGCGACCCTTCACTGAGCCCCGTGGCTGGTGCCTGCAGCTGGACGGCACGGACTGTACCGATGCCGCTGAGCGGGCGGTAGTGCAGTGAGCCATGCGGGCCTGCTGGGCCGACGGCCGCGGCTGCGTCGGGCCTTGAAGGTCCTCGTCGCGGTTGTCGTGCTCGTGCTCGCTTACCTGCTCGCCTGGCCCACGCCCTTGGACCCCTTCGCGTGGCAGCCGCCCCCGGACCCGGGCACCGGGGCGGACTCGCCGTTCCGGCCCACCCAGTCGATGGAGGGCGCGCAGCCGCTCGCCGAGACCCTGATCCGCGCACGTTTCCTGGCAGCCGGCAGCCCGGAGAATTTCGGCCCGGAAGACATCGCGATAAGCCCGAGAGACGGCCATATCTACACCGGCATTGGCGACGGCAGCATCCTGCGCATCGAGCCGGAGAGCGGCGCCGTCGAGGTCTTCGCCGATACCGGCGGGCGCCCGTTGGGCATGGGGTTCGATCCGAGCGGCGAGCGCCTGTACGTCGCTGACGCGGAGCGGGGGCTGGTTGCGGTGGGGCTGGACGGCCGGGTCACTTACCTCGTCGACGTCGTGGGCGGCGAGCCCCTGACCTTTGCGGACAACCTCGAAGTCGGCCCGGACGGGGTGGTGTGGTTCTCCGCCCCGACCCGCGACCACACGCTGGAGCAGGTGGAACTCGACGTGTGGGACAGTCGCCCGAGCGGCCGCCTGGTGCGCTTCGACCCGGCCAGCGGGGAAGCGAAGGTGGTGCTGGACAACCTGTTCTATGCCAACGGCGTGGCCCTCGCCGATGACGGCGCCTTCGTACTGGTCAACGAGTTCCTGGCCTTCCGCATCCGCCGCCTGTGGCTCACCGGGCCCAAGGCAGGCGCCCACGACATCTTCGCCGACGGGCTGCCGGGCTACCCGGACAACATCACGCTCACGCCGTCCGGGACGTTTCTCGTGGGCCTGTCGCTCGCTCGCATACCGGCCCTGGACGCCCAGCGGGACCGACCCTGGGCAGTGAAAGCTATTTACCGGTTGCCCGGCTTCATGAAACCGCCGCCCCAGTACCCGGGCTACCTGCTGGAGTTCGGCGCGGACGGGCGCCTGCTGCGGATGGTGGCGGACGAGAAAAAGGGCGAGGTCGCGCAGGTCACCGCCGGCGCGGTGCTGCCGGCGGCCTCTGCGGACGACCCGGTCCAGGTCGTCATGGGCAGCCTGCTCGTCCCCGCCGTGCGCAAGCTCCAGCTCGACGCCAGCCGCTGAAACCGGTCGACCCCGCGCAGGTCGGCCGCCCTGTGTTACTTTTTCCGCCTCGCCGCCCGGATGGCGAAATTGGTAGACGCAAGGGACTTAAAATCCCTCGGCTGAAAGGCCGTGCCGGTTCGAGTCCGGCTCCGGGCACCAGCACCGCAGGAGAAGAATCGTGAGCCTACGCAAGCTATCAGTCCTGGTCCTGCTCACCCTGGCATGCGGCGCCGCAGGCGCCGTGGAACGGGTGGAGCGGGGCAACCTCGTACTCGAGAACATGCCCGAAATTCCGCCGGCACTGACCGAGCGGCTGGAGCAGTACCAGAACACGCGCTCGGCCGGTTTCGCCAGCTGGCTCAACGACGGCGGCATCCTGGTCACGACCCGCTTCGGTGACACCAGCCAGGTGCACCGCGTCAGCCAGCCGCTGGGCGCGCGCTACCAGCTCACCTTTTTCCCGGAGCCCGTCAGTAACGCCTCGGTGCCGCCGGACCCGGAGCTCAACGGCTTCGTCTACAGCCGCGACGTCGGCGGTAACGAGTTCTACCAGCTCTACTGGTTCGACTTCGCCAGCGGCGAAAGCACGCTGCTCACCGACGGCAAGTCCCGCAACACGGGCCCGGCCTGGTCCAATCGCGGCGATCGCTTCGCCTATGCCAGCACGCGGCGCGACGGGCGCAATTACGACATCTATGTTGCGAGCCCGCAGCAGGGCCATGATGCGCACCGGATGGTGCTCGAGGGCGAGGGCCTGTGGGTGCCCATGGACTGGTCGCCGTCCGACGATCGCCTGCTGGTGATCAACTATCGTTCCATCACCGACAGCAAGATCTTCGTGGTGGATCTCGAATCCGGGGAAAAGACGCAGGTCTTCCCGCAGGATGAGCCGGTCGGGTTCGGCGGCGCGGCCTTCGACCATACGGGCGATGCCGTTTACGTGATCCACGACCACGGCGGCGAGTTCAAGCAGCTCTACCGCCTGCATCTCGAGTCCGGCAAGTCCACCCCCCTGTCTGCCGGGATTCCCTGGGACGTCTCCTCGCTGGCGCTGACCCGCGACCGCACGCGCCTGGCCTTCGTCACCAACGAGGGCGGCATGTCGCGCCTCTACATGCGGGACGTGAAGCGCGATCGCGAACTGCCGGTGCCGGACCTGCCGGTGGGGCTGGTGGGCGGCCTGGCTTTCAAGCCGGACGGTCATGCCCTGGCGATGACCCTGAACACGCCGCAGTCGCCAAGCGACGTCTTCGTCTACGAGTTCACCGGGCGCAAGCTGGTGCGCTGGACCGAGAGCGAGGTCGGGGGGCTCGATACTTCCGAGTTCCCGGTGCCGGGGCTGGTGAGTTTCGAGAGCTTCGACGGCCTGGAGGTGCCCGCGTGGCTGTACCTGCCGCAGGGGGAAGGCCCGCATCCGGTCATCATCCAGATCCACGGCGGGCCCGAGGCTCAATCGCGCCCCGGTTTTTCCTCCACCTACGCCTACTGGGTCAATGAGCTCGGCGCCGCGGTGATCAGCCCTAACGTGCGTGGGTCATCCGGGTACGGCAAGAGCTACCTGCAACTGGACAACGGGCCGCTGCGCGAGGATTCGGTTAAGGACATCGGCGCGCTGCTCGAGTGGATCGAGTCGCGTCCCGACCTGGATGCCGAGCGCGTGATCGTCTACGGCGGCTCTTACGGCGGCTACATGGTGCTGGCGTCAATGATGCACTTCGACGAGCGCCTGCTCGGCGGCGTCAGCATCGTGGGCATCAGCAGCTTCGCCACCTTCCTCGAGAACACCGAGGCCTACCGGCGCGACCTGCGCCGGGCAGAGTACGGTGACGAGCGCGATCCGGAAATGCGCGCCATCATGGAGCGCATCTCGCCGCTGAACAATGCCGACAAGATCCGCTCGCCGCTGTTCGTGGCGCAGGGTTACAACGATCCCCGCGTCCCGTACACCGAGTCGGAGCAGATCGTTGCCGCTGTCAGGGATAACGGCGTGCCCGTCTGGTACCTGCTGGCCATGGACGAGGGCCACGGCTTCGCCAAGAAGCCGAACCGCGACTATTTCCAGGCCGCCACGGTGATGTTCTTCCGCCAGCTGTTCGCCGGCGAGCTGGCGGAGTAACGGTGCGAGGGCCCGGGCACGAAGCGTGCCCGGGCCCTGCATTCAATCCTTGCCGTAGCCGATCGAGCGCAGCGCTTCGGTGACCTCGTCGAGGATCACCGGGTCGTCGATGGTCGGCGGCACGTTGTAGTCCTGGCCGTCGGCGATCTTGCGCATGGTGGCGCGCAGCACCTTGCCGGAGCGCGTCTTGGGCAGCCGGTCCACGATGGCGACCTTCTTGAACGCCGCCACCGGCCCGATCTTCTCGCGCACCATCTGCACCAGCTCGGCCTTGATGTCGTCCTCCGGCCGGTCCACGCCTGACTTGAGCACTACCAGCCCGACCGGCAGCTCGCCCTTGAGCTCGTCATGGGCGCCAATGACGGCAGCCTCGGCGACGTCCTGGTGCGACGCCAGCACTTCCTCCATGGCGCCGGTGGACAGCCTGTGGCCGGCCGTGTTGATGATGTCGTCGATGCGACTCATGATCCACAGGTAGCCGTCCTCGTCGCGGTAGCCGGCGTCGCCAGTGAGATACCACCCGTCGTGCGCGCTCAGGTAGGCGTCGATGTAGCGCTGGTCGTCGCCCCACAGCGTCGGCAGCGTGCCCGGCGGCAGCGGCAGGCGGATCATGATGCTGCCGATCTCCCCGTCGGGCACTTCCTTGCCGTCGTCGCCGAGCACGCGCACGTCGTAGCCCGGTACGGCGCGCGTCGGCGAGCCGGGCTTGATCGGCAGCTCTTCGATGCCAAGGCAGTTGGCGGCGATCGGCCAGCCGGTCTCGGTCTGCCACCAGTGGTCGATGACGGGGATGCTCAGCTTCTCGCTGGCCCAGTTCAGCGTGTCGGGGTCACAGCGCTCGCCGGCCAGGAACAGGGCGCGCAGCTTCGACAGGTCGTAGCGCCCGATGTGCTCGCCGCGCGGATCGTCGCGCTTGATGGCGCGGAACGCGGTCGGCGCCGTGAACATCACGCTGACACCGTACTCGGCGATCACGCGCCAGAACGCGCCGGCGTCGGGCGTGCCGACCGGCTTGCCTTCGTAGAGTACGGTGGTGCAACCGTGAAACAGCGGGCCGTAGACGATATAGCTGTGGCCGACCACCCAGCCGACGTCGGAGGCGGCCCAGAAGACTTCGCCGGGCTCGACGCCGTAGACATGCTTCATGCTCCATGCCAGCGCCACGGCGTGGCCGCCGTTGTCGCGCACCACGCCCTTGGGAACGCCCGTGGTGCCCGAGGTGTAGAGGATGTACAGCGGGTCCGTCGCCGCCACCGGGACGCAGTCGACCGGGTCGCTGTCCGCCTCGAGCTCCGCCCAGTCGAGGTCGCGCCCGTCCTTGAGGTCCGAGGGCGCCTCAGGGCGAGCCAGGATGACGCAGTGCCGGGGCGGGTTCGTGGCGCTGCGGATGGCTTCGTCGAGCAGCGGCTTGTAGCGGATGACGCGGTTCACCTCGATGCCGCAGGAGGCGGACAGGATCACTTTCGGCTTGGCGTCGTCGATGCGGGTGGCGAGCTCGCGCGCGGCAAAGCCGCCGAACACCACCGAGTGGATCGCGCCGATACGGGCGCAGGCCAGCATGCCGATGACGGCTTCCGGCACCATGGGCATGTACAGGATGACACGGTCGCCTTTTTCCACGCCGAGACTGCGCAGGCCGCCGGCCAGGCGGGCGACCCGGTCGCGCAGCTCGCGGTATGTGAAGGTGTCCTTGCTGGCGGTCACCGGGCTGTCGTAGATGAGCGCCGCCTGGTCCGCCCGGCCGTTCTCGACATGGCGGTCCAGCGCGTTGTAGCAGGTGTTCAATTGTGCGCCGCGGAACCAGCGGTACAGGGGCGGCTTGCTCGCGTCGAGCACGGCGTCCCATGTCCGGTCCCAGCTGATCGCGCTGGCCGCATCGCCCCAGAACAGTTCGGGCGTCTCGATTGAGCGCCGGTAGATCGCGTCATATCCCATCGTCGTCCCCCTCAGTTGCCGGGCGTCGCGGGCGCGGGTGCACTGTTGCGGGCGCCCCTGATGCCGTCTCCGTTTCCCGGGAGTGTATACTGCGCGGCGCCCGTCGGTCGTCCCTGTGCCGGTCCTGGTGGACGCGGCGGGGCGGTACGGCAGAGAAAAGACAGAGGGGAGTGCCTTGCGACGCAGGATTGCGCCGGCGCCGGATCGCGCCGGGGGACGCCAGTCATGACGGCGGATACCGCTGCCGGCCCGGTGCTGATGGAGGGCCGCGACCTGGAGCTGTGGCGCGGCGAGACGCGCCTGTTCACGAAGGTTTCCTTCCAGCTGCGCGCCGGAGAGCTGTTGCACATCGTCGGCCCGAACGGCTGCGGCAAGACCAGCCTGTTGCGCGTGTTGTGCGGGCTGACGCTGCCCGAGACCGGTGAAGTCTACTGGCGCGAGCGCAAGATCTCGCGCAATCGTGCCGATTTTCACGCCAGCCTGTGTTACCTCGGGCACCGCGAGAGCCTGAAGGCCGACCTGACCGCGGAAGAGAACCTGGTGTTCCAGCTCGGGCTCCGCGCCTGGCTGAGCAAGGCGGACATCCATGCCGCGCTCGAGCGGGTCGGGCTGAGCAAGCGTCGCCACGTGCCCGCGCGCAGCCTCTCTGCCGGACAGAAACGGCGCGTATCCCTGGCCAAGGCGCTGGCGAGCGGGGCGAAACTGTGGATCCTCGATGAGCCGTACACCAACCTCGACGTCGCCGGCCGCGAGCTGGTGGACCAGATGATGAGCGAACACCTGTCACGCGACGGGCTGGTGCTGCTGGTGGCGCACCAGGCACACGGCGTCGCTGCCGGCGTGACGCGCCGGCTGGAGCTGGGCTGATGATGGAGTGGCCGGGTCTCGGGACTGCCTTCTGGCTGCAGCTGACGCGCGACCTCCGGCTCGCGTTCCGCCATATCGGCCAGGCGGCCAACCCGCTCATGTTCTTCGTCATGGTGACGACGCTGTTCCCGCTGGCCCTGAGCCCGGCGCCGGAATTGCTGCAGGCGATCGCCCCGGGCGTGATCTGGGTGTCGGCGCTGCTGGCTTCGCTGCTGGCGGCGGAGAGCCTGTTCCGCCAGGACGTGGAGGACGGCACCATGGAGCAGCTGGCGCTCTCGCCGCAGCCGCTGTCGCTGCTGCTGCTGGCCAAGACCACCTCGCACTGGCTCATGACGGGGCTGCCGCTGGTGCTCATGGCGCCCATCGTCGGGCACGCGCTGTTCCTGCCGGGCGATGCCGTGCCCGAGACGATGCTCGCCTTGCTGCTGGCCACTCCCGTGCTCAGTCTTGCCGGCGCGGTGATGGCGGCGCTCACGGTGGGCCTGCGCCGCGGCGGCGGGCTGCTGTCGCTGCTCATCCTGCCGATCGTGATGCCGGTGCTGATTTTCGGTGCGCGCGCCACGGACATGGCGATGCAGGGGCTGGATGTCAGCGGGGTGATGTACCTGCTCGCCGCGGTCCTTTTGCTGGCCATCAGCCTGGCTCCGGCGGGCATGGCCGCCGCGATGCGTATCAGCCTCGACTAGCGGGGCCGAGGCTCGCGCGGGGCAGCGGAATCATCGATAATCCAGCGATTAATTAGTTCATTGGCCGCATGTTTCGGAAAAGGGAGAAAAAGTTCCCCAACCCGCATGCGTATTCGTCGCAATTGAGACTCAATCTACTTGGTTGTTAAATAGCCGCCCATGTGGGAATTCATACATAAGCTCGGTTCGCCACCGCATTTCTGGCGCTTGTCCGGCACGATGGTGCCGTGGTTCGGCTGGTTTGCCGCCATCCTGATCGCCGTCGGCACGGTCGGCGGGTTGTGGATCGCGCCGCAGGACTACCAGCAGCTCGATGCCTTCCGCATCATTTATTTCCACGTGCCGAGTGCCTGGCTGTCGCAGTTCGGCTACGTGGTGATGGCTGCGGCTGCGGCCGTCGGGCTGGTGTGGCGCATCAAGCTGGCGCATGCGGTCGCTGCGGCCTGCGCGCCGATCGGTGCCTCGTTCACCATCGTGGCGCTTGCCACGGGCTCGATCTGGGGCAAGCCCATGTGGGGCACCTGGTGGGTGTGGGACGCCCGGCTGACCTCCACGCTGGTGCTGCTGTTCCTGTACTTCGGCTACATGGCCCTGCGCGCCGCGATCGACGACGAGAACCGCGCGGACCGTGCCAGCGCGCTGCTGGCCATCATCGGCGTCATCAACATCCCGATCATCAAGTACTCGGTGGAGTGGTGGAACACCCTGCACCAGCCCGCCACCATCTCCAAGATCGGCAAGCCGTCCATGGAGCCGGAGATGCTGGTGCCGCTGCTCATCATGTGGCTCGGGTTCACTTTCTTTTTCTTCGCGGTGCTCATGGTGCGCACCCGGGCCGAATTAATCGCCCGGGAGCGGAACAAAAAGTGGCTTCGCGATGTCATCGATAGAGGTTGACGATGGAATTCCTGACCTTCGGAAAATACACATGGTACGTCTGGTCCAGCGTCATCCTGTCCTTCGTAGTACTCGGCGCCAACGTGTTGATGGCGCGTCATCTGCTCAAGTCGCGCATTGAAACGGCCCGCCGTCGGCTGGCCGCAGAGGAGGTCTGAATGAAAGCTCGCAACCAGCGTCTTCTTGCCGTGGGTCTGGTCATCGCAGGCGTGGGCCTGGGCGCCACCTTCCTGCTGAAGGCCATGAACCAGAACATCCTCTACTACTACAGCCCGACGCAGATGGAAGCTGGTGAGGCGCCGCAGGACCGGCGCTTCCGCGTCGGCGGCCTGGTGGTCGACGACTCGATCGTGCGCAAGGACGGCACCATGGAGGTGCGCTTCACCCTGACCGACGAGGCCCACGTCGTGCCGGTGGTCTACAACGGCATCCTGCCCGACCTGTTCCGCGAAGGGCAGGGCATCATCGCGCACGGGCGCATGGACGGCAGCCAGTTCGTCGCTGACGAAATCCTCGCCAAGCACGACGAGAACTACATGCCGCCGGAAGTCGCGGCCTCCCTGGAAGAGACGCACAAGAACGCCGCCCAGAAGTCGGCCGGAGGCTACTAAGTGATACCTGAACTCGGCCACGTGGCCCTGGCCCTGGCGCTCTGCCTCGCCATTGCGCAGGCGTTCTTCGGGCTTGCCGGCCCGATCTTCAACAAGCCGGGCTGGAGTGCGGCGACCAAGCCGGTGTCGATCGGGCATTTCGTGTTCGTCGCCATCGCTTATGCCGGCCTCACCTACGCGCACGCCGTGGATGACTTCACGGTCGCCTACGTGGCGAATCACTCCAACTCGCAGCTGCCGATGATGTACAAGATCTCCGGCGTGTGGGGCGGCCACGAGGGCTCGATGCTGCTTTGGGTCCTGATGCTCGCGGTGTGGGGTGCGCTGGTCGGCGTGTTCACCCGCCGCGTCCCGCTGCAGACCTCGTCCAAGGTGCTGGGCGTCATGGGCATCATCAGCGTGGCCTTCATGTGGTTCGTGCTGGCCACCTCGAATCCCTTCGATCGCCTCATCCCGGCGCCGATGGACGGCCGCGATCTCAACCCGCTGCTGCAGGACCCGGGGCTGGTGATCCATCCGCCCCTGCTCTACATGGGCTACGTCGGCTTCGCCGTGGCTTTCGCATTTGCTATTGCCGCCATGATCGAGGGCAAGCTGGACCAGCAATGGGCGCGCTGGATCCGTCCCTGGACCGCGGCGGCCTGGGCTTTCCTCACCGTCGGCATCGCGCTCGGCAGCTGGTGGGCCTACTACGAGCTGGGCTGGGGCGGCTGGTGGTTCTGGGATCCGGTCGAGAACGCCTCGTTCATGCCCTGGCTGATCGGTACGGCTTTGCTGCATTCCCTCGCGGTGACTGAGCGGCGCGGCCTGTTCAAGGGCTGGACCCTGCTGCTGGCGGTCTCGGCCTTCTCGCTGAGCCTGCTCGGCACCTTCCTGGTGCGCTCCGGCGTGCTGGTGTCGGTGCACGCTTTTGCCACAGACCCCGACCGCGGGCTGTTCATCCTGGCGATGCTGGTGTTCTTCATCGGCGGCGCGCTGGCGCTGTACGGCTGGCGGGCGCCGCAGCTGGCGCAGAAGGGCGGCTTTGCGCCGCTGTCGCGCGAGACATTCCTGCTGGCCAACAACATGTTGTTCGTGGTCGCCACGCTGCTGATCCTGTTCGGCACGCTCTACCCGCTGTTCATCGACGGTCTCGGACTGGGCAAGATCTCGGTCGGTCCGCCGTACTTCAACACCGTGTTCATCATCCCGACCCTGCCGCTGGTACTGCTGATGGGCCTGGGCATGCATGCCGCGTGGAAAAAAACCGACTGGCAACAGCTGAAGGGCAAGCTATGGCCCTATGCGCTGTTCGCACTGCTGTTCTCCATCATCGTGCCGCTGCTCGTCTACCGCCAGTTCGGCGTGATGAAGTTCATCGGCATCCTGCTCGGCGTCTGGGTGATGGCGGTGGCCTTCATCGACCCGGTGAAGTACATCCGGCGCAAGGGCTCGCTGAAGGGCTACTCCCGCACCATGATTTCCATGTGTGTGTCGCACTTTGCAGTCGGCATGTTCGTCATCGGCGTCACCATGGTCTCCACCTACGGTATTGCGCGCGATATCGGCATGAAGCCGGGTGACACGGTCCAGGTGGAGGATTACTCCTTCACCCTGAACAGCACCTCCAACGTGCGCGGCCCCAACTACACGGCGGTGCGCGGCGAGGTGCTGGTGGAAAAGGACGGCGAACAGGTCACCGTGCTGTATCCCGAGAAGCGCACCTACCTGGTGCAGCAAAGCCCCATGACCGAGGCTGCCATCCATGCGCGGCTGCATCGCGACATCTTCGTCGCCATGGGCGAGCCGCTGGGGCAGGGCGCCTGGAGCATGCGCATCCAGTACAAGCCGTACATCCGCTTTATCTGGCTGGCCGCGCTGATCATGGCGCTGGCGGCGTTTTTCGGCATGACCGACAAGCGTTACCGCGTGCCGCGTGAGGCGGAGGCGGGCGCGCGCGTGCAACCGGGCCAGTCGGGTCAGGCGGCCGGGAAGCTGCAGGAGGGCACGGCCTGATGAAGACGCTGAAATACCTGCTGCCGGTCCTGGTGTTCGTGGTCCTGGCCGGCTTCTTCTACAAAGGGCTGTTCCTCGATCCTCGCACCGTGCCGTCGCCCCTGATCGGCAAGCCGGCGCCGGCTTTCCAGCTGGAGGACCTGCGCCAACCGGAGGCGGTTTTTGCCAGGGACGACATGCTCGGCAAGCCGGCCGTGCTGAACGTCTGGGCGACGTGGTGCACGGGCTGTCGCCAGGAGCATCCTTTCCTGATGCAACTGGCGCGCACCAGCGACGTGCCGTTGTACGGCATGAACTACCGCGACGAGCGACCGAAGGCGCTGGACTGGTTGCGCAAACTCGGTGATCCCTATGCCAAGGTGGCGTTCGATCCGGACGGCATGGTGGCGCTCGACTGGGGCGTTTATGGGTCCCCGGAGACCTTCCTGATCGACCCGGCGGGCACGGTGGTCTACAAGCACCTCGGCCCGATGACGCCGGGCGTGTGGCAGCAGGAGTTCCTGCCGCGCATCGCCCAGATGGAGACCAATACCCAATGAAGTTCTTTGTGGCCCTGTTGCTCGCCGGGATGATCCTCCTCGGCGGCGCGGCAGCTTGGGCGGATGACAGCGTCCTGCGGATGAACCCGGAGGAGACTTTCGACACCCCCGAGCAGCTTGAACGCTACGAGCGACTCACGCACGAGTTCCGCTGTGTCGTGTGCCAGAACCAGAGCGTCGCCGAGTCCAACGTGGACCTCGCCAAGGACCTGCGTCGCATCACCCGCGACATGATCCTGGCGGGCAAGACGGACGCCGAGATCAAGCAGTTCATGACGGACAGGTACGGTGACTTCGTGCTCTACAACCCGCCCGTGAAGCCGGTCACTTACCTGCTGTGGGGCGCGCCGGTGATCCTGTTGTTGATCGGCGCCGCCGTCATGGTCTCCGTTGTCGGCCGGCGCTCGCGCGAGACGGGCGAGAACGGCGCAGAAGCCGAAGGGATGGGAGAAAACTCATGACTCAGTTCTGGATCGCGGCCCTGGCCCTCGGGCTGGTGGCCGCGGCGATGGTGCTCGTGCCTGTGATTCGCGCCTGGGCGCGCGCAGACGGCGAGCGTAACTCCTCGGTGCTCGGCGTCGGGATCGTCGTTGCCCTCGCCATCCCCGTGGCCGGCATCATGCTCTATTCGCACTGGACCACCTGGGACTGGGGCACCGGCGGCACACAGGCACAGGCCGGCAGCGACGAGGGCATGCACGAGATGGACGAGGCGCTGCGCGCGCTGGAGCAGCGGCTGGTGCAGAATCCGGAAGAGCTGGAGAGCTGGCTGCTGCTCGGGCGCACGTATATGTCCCTGCGTCGTTTCGAGGACGCTGCCGGCGCGTTCCGCAAGGCAGCCGCGCTGGACGGCGGCGATTCCCCGCAGATCCAGTCGGACCTGGGCGAGGCGCTCGCGCTGTCGCAGCCCGAGGGCCTGCAGGGCGAGGCGGGCGCAATTTTCGAGCGCGTCCTGGTGGCGGAGCCGGCCTATCCCAAGGCGCTGTGGTACGGCGGGCTCAATGCATTCGAGAACGCCAACTGGGATCTCGCGGTGGAGCGCCTGGAGAAGCTGCTCAGCATGAACCCGCCGGAGACGCTGGTGCCGCTGATCGAGGAGCGCATCGCCATGGCGCGCGCCAACAGCGGCGACGGCCCGATGGCAGGCATGTCCATGCCGGGCACTGACGGGACCAACTCCGCGGCGGCTCCGGCTCCAGCTCCGGCTGCGACAGAGGCGCCCGCTCCGGTACCGGCAGCGGGTGAGGGTATCCGCCTCGACGTCTCGCTGGATCCCGCCTTGGCGGCGCGCATTCCGCGGCCTGCGCCGGTGTTCATTATCGCCCGCTTGCCGACGGGCGGGCCGCCCCTGGCGGTGGTGCGAGCGCGGTCCAACGAACTGCCGCTGTCGGTGACGTTGACCGATGCCAACGCCATGATGGAAGGCGTGACGATCCTCGACCAGCCCGAACTGCAGCTGGTAGCGCGCATTTCGCTCTCCGGCGGGCCAGGCCAGAGTCCCGGCGACCTCTACGCTACGGTAGACTATCGCGGCGAGGAAGGCGGCCCGGTCCGCCTGCACATAGACCGCGTAGCCGAATAGCGCCCGAGGGGACACGCGATGACCGACGATCTTAAGGCCCGCTTCGAGCAGGCCATGGTGGACGTGAAGGGGCTGTCACAGCGCCCCAGCGACAACGACATGTTGTCGCTCTACGCCTTGTACAAGCAGGCCACGGAAGGCGACGTGAGCGGCAAGAAGCCCGGCATGTTCGATTTCGTCGCCCGCGCCAAGTTCGAGGCCTGGGAAAGCCTCAAGGGCACCTCTGCCGAGGACGCCATGCAGCGCTACATCGACAAGGTGCGTGCGCTCGGCGCCTGACGCTTGTCCCGCCTCAGTTTCGCTGCACCGCCGTCGCTTGGCGCCGCCTACCTCCGCGCGCTGATCGACCGCCGTCCGCGCCGGCTGCCGCCCGGCAGCGGCGCGTCCGCCCTGGACGCCGAACTGGGCGGCGTCAAGGCGCAACCTGCCAATGTCGCAGCGTATCGCGCGGTCTGCGGGCTGCCGGACGACGGCCGGCTGCCGCTGACCTACCCCCACATCATGGCCGGCGGACTGCACATGCATATGCTGCTGCACCCGGCCTTCCCGGTGAAAGTGCTCGGCCTGGTGCACCTGGCCAACGACATCGAGTTGCTGCGGCCGTTGCCGCAGGACGCGACACTGGCGTTCGCATGTCGCCTGCAGACCGGCCGCAGCAAGCCGCGTGGCGACGAGTTCCAGCTGGTGACCGAGGGTCTCTGCCAGGGTGAACTGGCCTGGCGCGAGACCATGCGCTTCCTCGCCCCGGCGCCGCGCGACGGGCGGCGCTCGCCACGGGAATCCCTCGAGCTCCCCGAGGCGATGGCGGAGTGGTCCGTGCCGGCCGACACCGGGCGTGGCTACGCGCGGGTCTCTGGCGACTGGAACCCGATCCACCTGGCCGGCTTCCTGGCGCGGCCCTTCGGCTTTCCTGCGGCGATCGCCCACGGCATGTGGTCGCTGGCGAGTTGCCTGGCGCACCTGGCCACCAGGTCCCCGGGTGCGGGCGCCAGGCTGGAGGTGCGATTCCTCAAGCCGCTGCTGCTGCCGGGCGAAGTGCGGCTCCACGTGACCCCCCCGGAGGATTCCGGCGCCAGCACCTTCTGGCTGGTATCCGCCAGGGACGCTGCGCCGCATCTCAAGGGCAGCTGGTACCCGGGACCGGATTGAACGGCGGGCCCGCGCGGCGCGGCCCCTGGATCAGCCCAGGCGGGGCAGCAACCACCCGACCCAGGCGACGGTGCCCAGCGGTGTTGCGAATGCCAGTGCGAGACCTGGCGCCAGGAAGGAGCGGCTGTGCAGCTCCCCCGTGGAGTAGGCGATGGCGTTGGGCGGGGTGGCGATCGGCAGGCACATGGCCGTCGACGCGGACAGCGCGATCACCACGGGCAACAATCCGGCCGAGCCCGAGAATCCGATGCCGACCGCGGCGCCGAGTGGCACGAGAATGTTGGCGGCGGCGGTGTTGCTCATGAAATTCGACAGCACCGTCGTGAGCAGGGCGAAGGCCAGGGCCGCGCCGGCGAGGCCCAGCCCTTCGGTGGGCAATCCCGCCACGATCCAGGCGGCCAGGCCGGTCTCCGTGACCGCCACGCCGAGCGACAATCCTCCGGCCATGAGGATCAGGACGTCCCAGCGCAGCTGGCGGATCTCGGCAACTCCGATCACGCCGGTGACCGACAGGACCGTGATCGGAATGAACGCGACCACCGCGGCGGGCGCGGGCCCGAACATCCACAACAGCAGCGTGGTGCCGAAGACGAGCACCACGACCCCCTGCTGCCAGCGCGGTGCGTGGCTCGCGCCTCGATGCACCGTGGACAGCGCGCTGCGGTCCAGCACCAGCCCTGCAGGGCGGTAGCGATAGAGCAGAAAAGCCGCAAGCATGCCCGCGAGTACCAGCGCGGGTGGCAGCCCGAGCAGCATCCACTCGAGGAATGACAGTTCATTGCCGGCCTGGCGCAGGAAGCCGGCGGCGATGGCGTTCGGCGGCGTCCCCACCAGCGTCCCCATGCCGCCGAGGTTGGCGGCGGCGGCGATGCCCAGCGGCAGGGCCGGCCGAAAGCTGTGTCCTGCGGGCAGCGTGCGCAGCAGCGGCGCGACGACCGCGATCATCATCGCGGCGGTCGCCGTGTTGGACATGAACATTGAAAAGACGAAGGTGACGGCCATGGCGGCCAGCAGCACCGCTGTCGCCCTGGCGCCTGCGGCGCGAAAGACCAGGCCGGCGAGGGTGCGATCCAGCCCGGTGCGCGCCGCGGCCTCCGCGAGGATGAAGCCGGCGAGGAACAGCCAGATCAGCGGGCTGGCCATCGGTGCGATGAAGATCTGCCACCGTTCCGGCTCATCCGCGGCCGCGAAGACGCCATCCGGCCGGCCCAGCAGGAGAATCGACAGGCCGATGACCAGCAGGGAGACCGCGAAGGCGGGGATGGCTTCACTGGCCCAGAGCCCCGCCGCGAACAGGAGGATGAAGAGGCAGCGGCGCCCGGCGGCGTCGAGGCCGCTCCAGTCCGGCAGGAAGGCCACGAGGGCGGCGATGCCCAGCGCAGCCAGCAGGCGCAGCAACGCTCCGACGTCGTCAAACTCGACTGCCGCCAGGAACCTCCGGGCGGCGCGCCGCGTATCCCTCATGGCCGCTCGCGGCCCGCGTCAGCCCGAGAGGGAATCGTCAGGCCGCCTTGACGCGCGGCCCGGCGTCGCTGATGGCGCGACCGGCCACGTCCTCGTAATGGGCGAAATTGTCGGCAAAGAGCTTGGCCAGCTTGTGGGCGGTGGCGTCGTAGGCCGACTTGTCCGTCCAGGTGTTGCGCGGCACGAGAATCTCGTCCGGCACGCCGGAGCAGGACTGCGGAATGGCCAGGCCGAAGATCGGGTCGGCCTCGGTCGGCTGCTGTGCGAGCTCGCCCGAGTGGATGGCGTCGACGATGGCGCGCGTGAAGGCCAGCTTCATGCGCTTGCCCGTGCCGTAGGCGCCGCCCGACCAGCCGGTGTTCACCAGCCAGACGTTGGCGTCGTGCTTGCGGATGTGCTCGGCCAGCAGCTCGGCGTACTTGGCCGGGTGCCACACCAGGAAGGGCCCGCCGAAACAGGGCGAGAAAGTCGCCTCGGGTTCGGTCACGCCCACCTCGGTACCCGCCACCTTCGCGGTGTAGCCGCTGATGAAGTGGTACATGGCCTGCTCCGGGGTGAGACGGCTGACCGGCGGCAGCACGCCGAAGGCGTCGCAGGTGAGGAAGATGATGTTTTTCGGATGACCGCCCACGCAGGGGATCTTCACGTTGTTGATGTACTCGATCGGGTACGAGCCGCGCGTATTGGCGGTGATGGAAGTGTCCTCGTAGTCCACCTCGCGCGTGACCTGGTCATAGACCACGTTCTCTAGCACCGAGCCGAAGCGCAATGCGCGGTAGATATCCGGCTCGGCCTCTTCGGACAGGTCGATGACCTTGGCGTAGCAGCCGCCCTCGATATTGAAAATCCCGTCGTCGCTCCAGCAATGCTCGTCGTCGCCGATGAGGCGCCGCTTCGGATCAGCGGACAGCGTGGTCTTGCCGGTGCCGGAGAGGCCGAACAGGATCGACGTGTCACCCTCAGCACCCTCGGTCGCAGAGCAGTGCATGGACAGCACGCCCTGCGCCGGCATCAGGTAGTTCATGATGGTGAATACGCCTTTCTTCATCTCGCCGGCGTACTCGGTGCCGAGGATCACCATTTCGCGATGCCCGAACTGCAGGTTGATGCTGGTGCCGGAGGTCATGCCGGGCACGTTGCGGTTCGCCGGGAAGCTGCCGGCATTGAAGATCACGTAGTCGGGCTCGCCGAACTCTGCCAGCTGCTCTGCGGTCGGCCGGATCAGCATGTTGTGCATGAACAGGGCGTGGTACGGACGGGCGCACACGACGCGGACCTTGATGCGGTATTTCGGGTCCCAGCCGGCGAAGGCGTCGACCACGTAGAGCCGGTCGCGGGTGCCGAGGAAATCGATGGCCTGCGTGCGGTTGATCTCGAAAGCGTGCTGCTCGAGCTTCATGTTGACCTTGCCCCACCACACGTCCTCGGCGACGTTCGGGTCGTCGATGATGCGCTTGTCGGCGGGGCTGCGGCCGGTCTTCACCCCGGAGAGCGCGATCAGCGCGCCGGACGCGGAAATCGCGGACCCGCGGTCCCACCTCAGGGCGTGCTCATAAAGCACGGCCGGGGGGAGGTTGCGGTGAATTTCCTCGACGCCGATGCCGTACTGTTCCAGGGAAAAGCGCGCTGCCATGCGATTGGCCTCCGTGAGTCATTGCGCGGCGGAGGGGTTGCGAACCCGCCGGAAAACCGTGGCTTCCCGGCCCTGGCGGCGAGGAAGCCGTGATGAGCACGTAAGTATATACCGTGGGCCGGCAAATCCCATGCTTGCGGCAATCCACAGTACGCTGCTTCGCGAAAGTCGACATAGACTCGGGCCCGAGAGAGTACGGGGAGCCCGATGCGACAGCCACTTGACGTCCTCGACGCCGAGCGCGTCGCCGCCGAAGCCCGTGCGCCCGCCCATGGGCGTGCGGCGGCGCGGCGTGAGCTCTACTGGGAGATCCTGAGCGGCGGCAGCGGTTTCCTGCTGACAGTCTTCATCTGGTTCCATGTTTTCGACGTCGGCTCGCTGCTGTTCGGGCCTGAGGGTTTCGACCGGCTGGCCGAGTTCCTCGAGGGGCTGTACATCGCCCAGCCGATCGTCATCATCGTCGCCCTGCTGTTCTTCGCCCACGCCGTTGCCGCAGCGCGGAAAATCCCGGCGCGCGTGCGCGAGCGCCGGCGCCTGAACCGCCTGGCGCGAGAGATGGCCGGCGCCGGCAAGCAGTGGGTCGCGGGGGAGGGCGCCGAGCGCCCGCATGAAGACTCCCGGCTCTGGGTATGGCAGGTCCGCACCGGCATGCTGATCCTGGTGCTGGGCAGTTTTCATATCGGTCTGATGACCCTGGATACTTTCACCGCTCTCTGGGGCGAGCGCCACGGCATGGAAGCGGCGACGACCATGGAGCGCGTCGCGGCCGGCCTGTCGTGGTTCTATTTCCTGCTGCTGGTCCTGCTCGCGATCCACGCTTCGGCCGGCATCTACCGGCTCGCCGTGAAATGGGGCGTGGCGTCCCGCAGCTCCCGGCGAGGCCTGAAACGCTTCGCGCGTATCTTCGGGGCCGCCTTTCTTGCCGCCGGGCTTTTCGTGCTGGCCGTCATGGCCGGCTGGCTGCCGGCCCCGTTCGCCTTCCTGCTGGGGTCCTGAGCCGTGAAGATCACCGACGTCCTCGTCATCGGCGCCGGCCTGGCCGGCGAGCGTTGCGCCATCGAGGCAGCTGCGGCGGGCCACTCGGTCCTGATCCTGTCCCTGGTCCCGCCGCGACGCAGCCACAGCTGCGCGGCCCAGGGCGGCATGCAGGCGGCACTGGGGAACTGCGCCAAGGCCGAAGGGGATAATCCCGACGTGCATTTTCTCGACACGGTGCGCGGTTCGGACTGGGGCGCGGACCAGGAAGTCGCGCGCATCTTCGCCGACAACGCCCCC
The DNA here is from genome assembly GCF_011089885.1 of Thioalkalivibrio sp. XN279. Taxonomy (NCBI): domain Bacteria; kingdom Pseudomonadati; phylum Pseudomonadota; class Gammaproteobacteria; order Chromatiales; family Ectothiorhodospiraceae; genus Thioalkalivibrio; species Thioalkalivibrio sp. XN279. The sequence continues at coordinate 170,709 of NZ_JAANBD010000025.1, forward strand.
ATCGCCGTGCGCGAGCTGGCGCACTTCGGCGTGCCATGGACCCGGGTGAGGCCCGGGAAGAACCGCTACCACATCAAGGGCGAGCAGGTCGAAATCGACGAGCCTGCGGACAAGGCCGGCCTGATCATGCACCGCGACTTCGGTGGCACGGCCAAGTGGCGCGCCTGCTACGCCGCCGCGGGCACCGGGCACGCCACGCTTTATGCAGTGGACAGCCAGGTCGTGCGGCTCGGTATCGACGTGCTCGACCGCATGGAGGCCATTGCGCTGATCCACGACGGCGAACGTTGCCACGGTGCGGTCGTGCGTTGCCTGCGCACGGGGCGTCTCGACACCGTGCTCGCCCGGGCCACGGTGATCGCCACCGGCGGCTACGGGCGCATCTACGGCGGCTACACCAGCAACGCGGTGATCAACGAGGGCACCGGCGCAGCGCTCGCGCTCGACACCGGGATCGTGCCGCTGGGCAACATGGAGGCCGTGCAGTTTCATCCCACCGGTCTCTGGCCGGCAGGGATTCTCGTCACCGAGGGTTGCCGCGGTGACGGCGGCTACCTGCTCAACGCAGCCGGCGACCGGTTCCTGGTCGAGCTGGAGCCGGAGAAACAGGAGCTCGCCAGTCGCGACGTGGTGTCGCGTCACATGATGAACGAGATACTCGCGGGGCGCGGGGTCGACAGCGCGAACGGCCCGCACTTGTGGCTGGACCTGCGTCATCTCGGCGAGGAGCACCTGACGACGCGGCTGCGCGAGATCTACGAGATCTGCCGCGACTTTCTCGGCATCACCCCCTGGCAGGAACTCGTGCCGGTGCGGCCGACGCAGCATTACTCCATGGGCGGCGTGCGCGTGAACAAGGACGGCCAGGCCTATGGCCTGTCGGGACTGTTTGCGGTGGGCGAAGCTGCCTGCTGGGACATGCACGGCTTCAACCGCCTCGGCGGCAACAGCCTGGCCGAGACCATCGTCGCCGGCCGCGTGGTCGGCATGTCCATTGCTGATTTCGTGGCGCGGGGCGGACCGGGGCCTGAAGCCGCCCTGGCTGCGAGCGCGCTGGCCGCACAGCAAGCACGGATCACGGCGCTGGCGGCCCGCCCGGCCGGCGGACGTACCCTGTACCAGGTGCGCGACGAAATGGGCGAAATCATGATGAACCGGCTCGGCGTGTTTCGCACCGGGGACGAGATCGAGACCGCCGTGGCGGACCTGCAGCACCTGCTGCGCGAGGTATCGACCATGGGGCTGCGCTCGAGCAGCCCCGGGCTCAACCCCGAGTTGACCTATGCGCTGCGACTGCCCGGGATGCTGAAACTCGCCCTCGCCACCGCGCTCGGGGCCCTGGCGCGCAAGGAAAGCCGCGGCGCCCATTACCGCACCGATTATCCGCAGCGCGACGACGCCGAATGGCTCAAGCGTACGCTGGCACGCTGGCAGCCGGGCGCGGAGGCGCCGGACCTCAGCTACGAGCCCGTGGGCCTGCTCGACCTGCCGCCGGGGCATCGTGGCTACGGCGCTTCAGGCCATGTGGACCTGCCCGTCACCCTGGAGGAGTACAACCAGGGCGTGGCGAGTGCCCAGGCGGCCCAGGGTTGCCTGGAGACGAAAGAACCCATCGGTGCCCGCCTGCGGCCCGGCGCGTGGCGCGGCGCGTTCAGCGCGCCGAGCTGAGGAGGAGGGCGGCCATGACCATGTCGAAAGCGCGCAAGCTCAAGTTCGAGATCTTCCGTTACAACCCGGAGGATCCGGCCTCGAAGCCGCGTATGGAGACCTTCGAGCTCCAGGAAACCCCTTTCATGTCGCTGTTCATCGCACTTAATAAGTTACGTGAGGAACAGGATCCAAGTCTCCAATTTGACTTCGTTTGCAGGTCGGCAGTCTGCGGTTCCTGCGGCATGATGGTGAACGGGCGACCGGCGCTGGCCTGCAAGACCCTGACGGCCCAGCTCGAGAGCACCATCCGGTTGCACCCGTTGCCGGCGTTCCGGCTGGTCGGCGACCTGTCGGTGGATACGGGCAGCTGGTTTCGCGGCATGACCGAGCGCGTGCAGGGCTGGATCGACGAAAAGGCGCCGTTTGATCCGAATGCACAGGAAGAGCGGATGGACGACGAGCTCGCCCAAGCGATTTACGAACGCGAGCGTTGCATCGAGTGCGGCTGCTGCGTGGCGTCCTGCGCCGTGGCCAACACCCGGCCGGCCTTCGTTGCGCCCGCCGGGCTGAATCGTGTCGCGCGCTTCATGATGGATCCGCGGGACCGGCGCAAGACGGGCGACTGGTTCGAGGTCTTCGCCAGTGACGAGGGCGTCTTCGGTTGCCTGGGCCTGATGGCCTGCCAGGACGTGTGCCCGAAAGAGCTGCCGCTGCGCGAGGTCTACGCTTACCTGCGCCGCAAGGCACTCACGGGCGTGTTGAGCAGGAAAGCCAAGCCCGTCTAGGGATCGCAGAGCCGGGAAAGTGTTTCACGGCAAGATGAGCCCTAAAGAAACACGCGTAACTAGCTGTTAAAACAAACGGAAACGTAATAGGGGATATTGTCGTGCCGGGTGAAATGGGCTCCCCATATCTATACGCGACTTAACATAATATACATTATGCGCAGTTGTTGACGTAGCCCCCCAAGCTGCGGCAAGCTCTCAGCGTCCATTGGCGCTTCCCTTCGGGATAGACGCCCCGACCGGCAAACAGGCGACTGGTCGAGAGCCCCGGGTGGACACCGGGCCCCAGCCGAGCGAAATGCCAGGCTTAAAAAGGGACCAAAGGTCCCGAGGGGAAGCGGGCCGAGTGGCAGCGCAGCTCTGCTACTTGATGGTAGAGCTATGCCCGAGGGTCGGGCCATGACGAATCCGACCCGCCTGAACATCTTCTACGGTACGCCCGCTCGCGTGGTGGCTGAATGGTGCGAGGTCCATCCGAACACGGCCTACCAGTACAAGCGCGGCGAACGCATCCCCAGTCCGCAGGCTCGCCGCCTGTTCCTGCTGCACCGTGACGGCCGTGTGCTCAATGACGCCTGGGCAGGCTGGCGCATTACCGCCGATCGCCTCATTGACCCGCAGGGTCAAGTCACGACGCAGGGCCAGCTCCGCGCCTATGTCCTCGTCTACCAGCTCGCCGCCGAGCTCGCTCGCCATGTCCCCGGGGCTCAGGAGCGGTTCTACAGCATCTTCCGGGAGGCCGTCTGATGGTGACCCTGACCACCCTCTCCGAAACCGTGTTCCGGCTCCTGCTGCGGTTACGCCTTCACCGGCTCGCCTCGAGCTGGGCGCACGCATCCGGCCTCGTGTGGCTCCGGTGCCAGGCTTTGAAGGGTGAGTCCCATGACTGACTCGCGCCGTCCATCGTCACCGCCGCGCGCCCAAGGTACGAAGGGCGCCGGCGTCCCCTGTCGCCACCCCCAGCGGCCTACCCCTACCCCCTGCACTTACCCCCGACCCCGGCGGCCTGGTCAGCCCTCTCTTGTGCGCGAAGCGCACGCCGAACGGCCTTTCCCTGTTGCGCAAATCCAGCCCCGAAGCTGCCCCGCGGCCCCCGCATTATCCGGACTGGATAGACCTGCCTCGCGTCATGTAGACTTAGCAGAAATTCCTTGCCAATCAGGTGACTCGATTCCCTGTCGTAACCCCAACGACGGGGGCTTTTCGGCTGCCCCAAGATATACATTATGCGCAGTGCGTCCGGTATGCGCCCGAGGCCCTGGCGTGTGGCTGGGACCTTCCAGGCAGTCCAGGTTTGATCAGTCCGCGACCTGGCGCCGCAGACTTTCGTACTCTTCCTTCAACCCGGCTTGGGCGGGTCCCGCGTCCAGGGCCATGCGGTAGAAGCGCAGCGCCGCTTCTGTCTTGCCTCGCTCCCTCGAGATCACGGCGAAGCCCCACAGCGCGTACTGGTTGCCCGGATCCAGCATCCACGCCTGATTGAAGCGCTTGATCGCAACGGTTTTGTTGTCCTGGTAGTAGAAGTTCCACCCCGTCCGTGCAAAATGCTCGGCCGCTGCGGCGCGGTCGCCCTGGAATCCGGGCAGTACCATTTCCAGGAACTTCTCGTCGGTGGTCTTCTGCCACGCCGTCTTCTCGTAGCCGCCGAACATCGGCAGCTCGTTGACCGGGACCCAGATGTCGGCTTCCCGGGACAGGCCTGCGGGCACGTTTTTCATCAGCGGCTCACGCCGCAGGCGCACGTCGTCAACGAAAAAGGTGATTGAGCCATCCGTTTGAAGCGCTGCAATCCCCCAGCCATGAACCGCAGAGAGACCCAGCCCGTCGTTCGGCGCGCCGTTCCAGATCTCCTTCCGGGCCATGATCTCGAGGGGAATGGACATCAGCCTCCAGCCGGAGAAGGCATCGGCGAACTCGTATGAATAGCGTTCGGCATCGTCCAAGACCGAGCACAGACGGCGGTTGTCGAGCACGTCGATGACCAGCCGCGTTCCACTGTCGTTGCCGTGGAACCAAAAGCTCAGTTCGAGCGCGCCGCTCCAGTCATAGCCGAGCCACTCGTCGACGGTTTCGTTAGCAAAGCGATGCAGGACACCCGCCCAGGTGTCGACCTCCAGCTCGAGTTTCAGCACGGAATTCCCCGGCCTCTCCCCGGGCACTGGAGGATGATCCGGAGTGGTGGAAATGCGCGCCCTGCTCCTGTCGCCGTTGAAGGTGGAGAAGCCCAGGGGGATGCCGTGGGGATCGAAGCCACTGGGGAGCCCGGTCTCAAAACCATCTATCAGGTCTGAGGCGGGCTGGGTGGGGATCCTGGTCGGCGCCGCTCCTGCGCAGGGTTCCACCCTCGCGAGCTGTTGCTTGAGGGCCTGCATGGCCACCCGGGTCGCGTTCTCGATCATGGCGTCCCTTGCGGCCTGGGACTCGCCGGCAACCAGCCCCGCCGCGGCGAACATCTGGTGGTGCTCGTTGAGAAGGAAGGAGAAGGCGTTCTCCCCTGCCGCGTTCACGACGTAGCACTGGATTCCGAACACCACGCGGTCATCCGGGACCAGGATTTCCAGGACCAGGCTGTATCCGGCATCCACGGGCGCCTCCGCCAGCTGCCCGGCGACGGTCGCCAGCCCGCCCTGGAAGATGTTCCATTGTGAGTCCGGCAACATTCGGCCCCGGTCGATGCGCTTGTGTGCTGCGATTGCCCGACCCGTCCCCTCCTCGTTCAGGAATGCGATCACCAGTTCCTGGGACTTGAAAGAATGGGCCGAACGCTCGGCGCGCCGGATAATGGTCGGATACACCGCGATGGTGGCTCCGCCCAGGTCGGCAAGAAACCGGGCCTCTGCGGGGGCTTCCGGACGAAAGCCCGGCTCGGGTGAGGTCGACTCGGCCTTGTGTGCGTTGCCCAGCGGCGATGCGAGCAGCAAGGCGACCAGCGCCAGGCCGGTAGCAACTTTCATGGCTTTCATGGCTCATCTCCAGGCCGCGGATTCCAGCAAGGCCGGGTGCGAGCCAGTGCCTGAACGGCGGGAGGCGTCGAAAAGGGCGTCCGGTCGTAACCAACCCTTGTTTTGGATATAGCAGACCCGGCCGCGATTGCCAGAACGAGCGGAGGCGATTCTTGACGTGGAATTGAGACCTGGTACAGGGTCTGTTGCTGCCGGACGTTATATGTTCGGATTCGAGCACTCAGGGGGGGATGTGTTGTGTGGCCTTTTTCCCGTTCCAGGGACCGGAAGAACAAGTCAGCCGGCCGGTCCGACAGCGCGCCGGCCAAAAAACCGCCGCGCTTCGACGCGGTCGAAGTCGTCCCCTCCGACTACGGCGCGTGCAATGCGGCCCGGGAACTCGCGGGCCAGCGATTCCTGAGTAATCGGATGCCCAAGTTGCCGTTGCCCGAATGCGACAAGTCGCAGTGCGAGTGTGGTTACCGGCACCACAAGGATCGCCGCACGGAGGTGCGTCGGGTCGCCGATATGGACGGTTCGGTGTTGCAGCTTGCGGATAACGAACAGGATCGCCGGGACTCCGCCCGGCGCGGACGGCGCCGCACGGACAACACGCCCGCCTGAACTTTGCTGGATGGGCGGATTGAGCTCCGCGCTCCGCCGGATCGTCCGTCGGACGCACTGAGCATGCATTGCGCCTGCAATGTGCCTGAAATATCCCTCCCCTATTCTCGATCGATGATCCCGGACCCTTACCCCGTTCCAGGCATGATCGGTCGACTTACCCCTCCCCTGGATCGCCAGGCGCAACTGCTGCGGCAGCTGCAGGACCTGCGGCAAGAGGTCGATGACGAAGCCCTGCGCATGGTCCAGGGATGGGAACAGCGCATCCGTCGCCCGGGATTCCGTGAACGCGCGCTCAACCTGGCCCATTACATCGTGCTGCGCCGACGGGACCTGAGACCATTGCAGGACGGGTTGACTCTTCTCGGGCTGTCTTCCCTGGGCAGGCTCGAAGGGCGGGTTCTCGCCAACCTGGATGCCGTCATCGCCGCATTGGCTGCAATCACCCGGGATCCCAGGCCGGAGCCATTCCCCTCGCCCGCCGAAATGTTTCATGGGCGCGACCTGGCGCGCCTGAACGCCGATGTGGCGTTTGGTCGGAGGCACGACGGCCGCCCGGTCCGCCTCATGGTGACGCTCCCCGTCGAGGTCGGGGATAGCCCGCGGCTGGCTGAGGAATTGCTCGACAGCGGTGCTGATCTCGTGCGCATCAATTGCGCGCACGACGCCCCGGCGCAGTGGCGCGCGATGCTCGACAACGTGCGGCGGGCGGCACGGGAAGCTGGGCGCGAGACACGCATTCTCATGGACCTCGCCGGGCCCAAGTGCCGCACGGGTGAAGTCCACGTGGCCAAGGGCCGCAAGCGACTGCATGCTGGCGACGAATTCCTCCTGCTGCGAGACGGTTTCGCGCCGCTGGCGCAGTTTCCCGTCCAGGTGAAGTGCACCTTGCCGAGCGTGTTCCAGGACCTCCGCTTCGGCGCCCGTGTCTGGCTGGACGAGGGCCGGCTCGGCGGCGTCGTGAAGGCGGTCATGGACGAGGGGGCGCTGGTGAGCGTGGAGTCTGCCCCGCCGCGTGGGCTGCGCCTGAAGCCCGACAAGGGGCTCAATTTCCCGGGCACCGATCTCGGCGTCGCGCCCCTTACGCCGAAGGATCTCGCTGACCTCGATTTCGTCGCCGCGGAAGCCGATCTCGTGGGCTATTCCTTTGTGCAGGACGCCGCGGACATTGCCCTGCTGCAGCGCGAACTCGAGCAGCGCGTGGGCGGGAGGAAGGCGCACGACATTGGCATCGTCGCCAAGATCGAGACCGCCAGGGCGGTGCGCAACCTGCCCGATATCATCGTGCAGGGCGCGGGAAGCCAGCCCTTCGCTATCATGATCGCGCGTGGTGACCTGGGCGTGGAAATCGGGTTCGCGCGCCTGGCCGAGATCCAAGAGGAGATCCTGTGGCTCTGCGAGGCGGCCTACGTGCCGGTGATCTGGGCGACCGGGGTGCTCAACGGGCTCATCAAGGAAGGCCAGGCCAACCGCGGCGAGATGACTGATGCCGCCATGTCGGCTCGCGCCGAGTGCGTGATGCTGAACAAGGGGCCGCACGTCCTGGAGGCGCTCCGGTGCCTGGACCAGCTTTTTGCCAGGATGGCAGAACACGTCGAGAAGAAAACCCCGCGGCTCCGGGCCCTGAAGTCCTGGTAGCCAGGACCGCCCGGTGCGGGCGCGGCTCGACTACAAGTCGAACTCGATGGTGTCGAAGCGGGTGGTGTCCTCGTGCCGGGCCTGGCGCCGGATGGCGTCCACGATGCTGCGCGAGTCCCAGCCGACCACTTCGGCGGCATGCCCCTTGAGGCGCGGATCCATGTTCTTGGGACCGAAGTGCTCCACGGCGACGATCGGCAGGTCCAGCATGCGCGCCGTGTCGATGGTGTAGCGGGCCCAGTCGTTGAAACGCTCCCAGGTGCCGGCCGGGCACACCACGCATTCCGCTTCCTTCAGGGCCTCACTGATCAGGGTGCGCCGCGCGGCGACCCCGTCTCCCTGCGGGCTCGGCGCATCCGGGTCCAGGACCACGCGGTAGAAGAAATTATCGGCGCTCTCGATGAACTCGAACAGGCGGGCATAGTCCTCATCACGGTGCCAGCCGTGGACGGCATAGAGCTTGATGGGGTTGTGTTCCGACATGACGCCCTCCTCGGCCTGCCCAGCTTTCACGGGATTTTACCCTATGCGCATAAGGATGGTGCTGCTCCGGGAGCACGGTCCCCCGGGGTTGGATAGAATTGCCTCTTGCGGTCATCGCCGAGCCTGCTCTGCCACACGTGAAATTCCTGCTATACAACATCCGTTACGCTGCCGGGACCGGCGCGCGCTTCCACCTGCCCGTCCCCGGGGCAGGTTACCTGCGCGGCAACCAGGGCAATCTCGACGCGATCACGACCTTCATCAAGGAACACAGTCCCGACGTGGTCGGCCTGATCGAGGTCGACACGGGCTCGATCCGCACCGGCATGGTGAACCAGGCCGAGGCCATAGCGCGCCAGCTCGGGCATTACAGCACCTACCAGTGCAAGTACGGCGAGAGCTCGATGAACACCCGGCTGCCCATCGTGCGCAAGCAGGCGAACGCCTTCCTGGCCGCGCCCCGGGTGTACGGTGAGCGCTTCCATTACTTCGATACCGGTATCAAGCGGCTGATCATCGAGCTCGAACTCGACGACGTCGCCATCTTCCTGGTGCACCTGTCGCTGAAATACCGGCATCGCCACTGGCAGCTGCGGCACCTGCATGACCTGGTCAAGGCGGCGTCCAAGCCGGTGATCGTGGCCGGCGACTTCAACACCTTCTGGGGCGAGAACGAGATGTACCTGTTCATGCAGGCCGCCGGCCTGCAGAGCGCTAACGAGGCGCGCCTGCCCTCCTATCCCAGCCATGCGCCGCGCAAGGAGCTGGATTTCATTCTCTACGGCGAGGGCCTGCGGCCGCGCAGCTTCGAGATCCCGCAGGTGCGCTTGTCGGATCACCTGCCGCTGATCTGCGAGTTCGATCCCGCCTGACGGTGTGTCGGCGCACGGTCGCGCTTTCGCCCCCGTCCGTCCCGCCCGACCGTCGCCGCCCGTGGCTTTGTTGCGGTGACGCATGGCTGCGCCTACCATTAAACAGTTGTTTCAATCGGGCCGAACATCTTGACCAGCCTGCTCGACTCCACGCGGGACCGCATCATCGTCGCAGCCGAGGAGCTGTTCGCGCGCACCGGCGTGGCGCGCACCTCGCTGCGCGCCATCACCGCCCTGGCGCGCGTGAACCTCGCTGCGGTGAATTACCATTTCGGTTCCAAGGAAGGCCTGGTCGACGAGGTTTACCGGCGGCGCCTGGAGCCCCTGAACAGGGCCCGGCTCGCCAACCTGGAAAAGCTCGAGAAAAGGCGCCGCAAGCCGACGCTGGAAGAGATTCTCGAGGCCTTCATGACCCCGGTCGCCAACCTGGCGCGGGACCCGGCCCAGGGCGGGCCGACAGTGATGCGGCTCCTGGGCCAGACCCATGCGGAAGCCGAGGCGCCCTACAAGTCCTGGTTCGCGGGCGAGTACAAGCGCGTGCTCGAGCGCTACCACGCGGCGCTGTGCCGCGCCCTCCCCGACCTGCCGCCCGAGGACGTCCGCTGGCGGCTGCAGTTCCTGGTCGGCGCCCTGACCTACCCGGTCGCGGAGCGCCAGCTGGTCGAGCTGGTGTCGGGGGAGTCCATGAGTCCCGACGACGTCATCCACGTGGTGCACCGCCTGATGCCTTTCGTGGCTGCAGGCTTCCGCGCCCCGGTCTCAGCATCCAAGCCCGTCCGCCGCCGCGTGCCGGCGCGGTCGACCCAACCCCGGAAACGCTAGGAGTAAATCATGGCCAAGACCCGCCACGCGACCCACGCGAGCCGCGCCTATGTGGTGGATGGCGCGAGAACGCCTTTTCTCAAGGCGCGCGGGCGCCCCGGGCCGTTCAGCGCCTCGGACCTCGCCGTCGCCGCCGGGCGCGCCTTGCTGGCGCGCCAGCCCATCGCCCCCGACCAGATCGACGAGGTCATCCTGGGCTGCGCCATGCCCAGTCCGGACGAATCGAACATCGGGCGCATCACCGCCCTGCGCCTGGGGTGTGGCAACAAGGTCCCGGGCTTCACGGTGATGCGCAACTGCGCCTCCGCCATGCAGGCCCTGGACTCCGCGGCCCGCAACATCTGGCTCGGTCGTGCGGACCTGGTGCTGGCCGGCGGCACCGAGGCCATGAGCCGCGCACCCGTGCTGTTCAATGACGACATGGTGAACTGGCTGTCCGACCTGGCACGGGCCAAGTCGCCGGTCGACAAGGCGGTACAGATGACCCGCCTGCGGCCGAAGCATTTCGCCCCGGTGATCGCCCTCATCAAGGGCCTGACCGACCCGGTGGTGGGCCTGAACATGGGCCAGACCTGCGAAGTCATCTCCCACCGCTTCGGCATCAGCCGCAAGGAGATGGACAAGTTCGCGGCGCGCAGCCACCAGAGGCTTGCTGCCGCCTTCGACGAGGGGCGCATGGACGAGGTGGTGGCCGTGTACGACGCCGCCGGTCGCGCCCACGAGGAGGATGACGGGCTGCGGCGCGACAGCACCGAAGAGAAGCTGGCCACCCTGAAGCCTTTCTTCGACCGCAAGGTCGGCCAGGTCACGGCCGGGAACAGTTCCCAGATCACCGACGGCGCGGCGTTGTTGCTGCTGGCCAGCGAGGCCGCCGTCAAGAAGTACGGCCTCGAAGTGCTCGGTGTCATCGAGGACTGCGAGTGGGCTGCACTGGACCCGGCCGAAATGGGCCTGGGCCCGGCGCACGCCTCGGCGCCGCTGCTGCAGCGTCACGGGCTCGGCCGCGACGACATCGATCACTGGGAGATCAACGAGGCGTTTGCCGGCCAGGTCTTGGCCTGCCTTGCTGCGCTCGACGACGAGGATTATTGCCGCAACGTGCTGGAGCTCGAGGGCGCGTTCGGGCGCATCGACGAGGACAAGCTGAACATCGACGGCGGCGCCATCGCGGCCGGGCACCCGGTCGGCGCCAGCGGTGCGCGCATCGTCCTGCACGCCCTCAAGGTCCTCGAGCGCCAGGGCGGTGGCACCGCCGTGGCCACCCTTTGCATTGGCGGCGGCCAGGGCGGCGCCATGCTGCTGAAGAGCAAGCCGGAGTAGCCTCATGAACGACACTCTCAAGAACTGGACACTGCGCCGCGACGATGACGGCATCGCCTGGCTCTGCTTCGACAAGGCGGACGCCTCCACCAACGTCCTGTCGCGCGACGTCATGGTCGAGCTCAATACCATGCTCGAGGCGATCGAAAAGGACCTGCCCAAGGCGGTGGTGGTCACGTCGGGCAAGAAATCCGGCTTCGTCGCCGGCGCCGACATCAAGGAATTCACCGGCCTCAAGGACTCTGAGCAGGCCTACGAGATGGTGCGCGCCGGCCAGCAGGTGCTGGATCGCCTCGAAGCCCTGAAGTGCCCCACCATCGCGCTGATCAACGGCTTCGCCCTCGGCGGCGGCCTCGAACTGGCACTGGCCTGCCGTTATCGCATCATCAATGACGACCCGAAGACGGTGATCGGGCTGCCCGAGGTGAAGCTGGGCATCCACCCGGGCTTCGGCGGCACCGTGCGCTCCGTGCAGCTGGCAGGCCCGCTCAAGGCCATGGACATGATGCTGACGGGCAAGAACATCCGCCCGAAGCCAGCCCGCGCCATGGGCCTGGTCGACCAGGTCGTGCCGGCGCGCCATCTCGAGCGCGCCGCGCGCATGATGGCGCTCAAGCCACCCAGGCCGCGCCAGCTGCCGCTGCAGGACAAGCTCATGAACCTCGGCCCGGCGCGCAACGTGCTCGCCGGCGTGCTGGAGAAGCAGGTCGCCAAGAAGGCCCGCCGCGATCACTACCCCGCCCCCTACGCCATCATCGACCTGTGGAAACGCTACGGCGACAAGCCGGCGCTGATGATGGAGAAAGAGGCGCGCTCGATCGCCGAGCTGTTCTGCACCGACACCTCGCGCAACCTGGTGCGAGTCTTCCTCCTGCAGGACAAGCTGAAGGCGCTGGGCGGCAAGACACGACACCAGTTCAAGCACGTGCACGTGGTCGGCGCCGGCGTGATGGGCGGCGACATCGCCGTGTGGTGCGCCTTGCGCGGCATGACGGTGACCCTGCAGGACCGTGAGCCGAAGTACATCGCGCCGGTGATCAAGCGGGCCGCCAAGCTGTACCAGAAGAAGCTGCGCGAACCGCGCCTGGTGCAGGCGGCGCTGGACCGGCTGATGCCGGACGTCGAGGGCCGCGGCGTGGCCGGCGCGGACGTCGTCATCGAGGCGATCTTCGAGGACGCCGAGGCGAAGAAAGCGCTGTTCCGCGACCTCGAGCCGCGCATGAAGCCGGATGCGGTGTTGGCCACCAATACCTCCAGCATCCGCCTCGAGGACCTGCAGGATGCGCTCGACAAGCCGGGCCGCCTGATCGGGCTGCACTTCTTCAATCCCGTGGCGATGATGCCGCTGGTGGAGGTGATCCACACCCCGGACACGCCCCAGGCCGAGATCGACAAGGGCATCGCGTTCGCGCGCAAGATCGACAAGCTGCCCCTGCCCTGCCTCAGTTCGCCTGGCTTCGTGGTGAACCGGGTGCTGATGCCGTACATGATGGAGGCGCTGCTGGCCGGCGAAGACGGCGTGCCGATGCCGCTCATCGACTCTGCGGCGAAGCGCTTCGGCATGCCGATGGGGCCGGTGGAGCTGGCCGACACCGTGGGCCTCGACGTGGCGCTGCACGTGGCCAAGATCCTCGGCGCAGCCTACGGCATCCCGGTACCGGACCGCCTCGTCGAGATGGTGGACAAGAAGCGCCTGGGGCGGAAGACGGGCCGCGGCTTCTACGAGTGGAAGGACGGCAAGGCCGTGAAGCCGCAGGTCAAGGACGCCACGCCGCCCCAGGACCTCGCCGACCGGCTGGTGCTGCCGATGGTGAACGAGTGCGTGGCCGTGTGGCGCGACGGCGTGGTGACGGATCTCGACCTGCTGGATGCGGGCGTCATCTTCGGCACCGGCTTTGCGCCGTTCCGCGGCGGCCCGATCAACTTCGCGCGCGCGCGCGGCGTCGCCGATGTCGTCGAATCGCTGCAACGGCTGGAAGAGCGCTACGGTGAGCGCTTCGCCCCCGACCCGGGGTGGAAGGACTTGCCGCGCTAGGCCCTATTTGCGAACTGGAACACAGCCGGGCACCTGCCTGATCGTGTGATATTCTTGGCACCGGCGCGGCTCCTGGCCGCGCCGGTGGCCAGTGCGGCCAGGAAACAAAACAACAGGGAGCAGCAATCCCGCTATGCCCGACAAGTCTCTCGAAGTTGAAGCACTGAAGGCTTTCTCCCCTCTCGACGGGCTGAAGGCGGAGAACCTCCGTGCCCTTTCCGAGAAGACCAAGGTGCAGGAGATTCCCGGTGGGCGCTTCCTGTTCCGCAAGGGCGATACGGACCGCCGCACCATCTACGTCATTTCCGGTGAAGTGGAGTTGCGCGACGGCGATCGCGTCCTGTCGGTGATCGAGGGCGGGACGCACGACGCCCGCAGCCCGTTGTCGCCGGGGCTGCCGCGCCGAGCCAGCGCCCGGGCGCGTAGCCGCGTCGAGTACATCGCCATCGATTCGGACCTGCTCGACGTGATGCTGACCTGGGACCAGACCGGCACCTACGAGGTGAGCGAATTACGCATCGGCAGCCTGCCCGAAAGCGACGACTGGATGACGACGCTGCTGCAGACCAAGGCCTTCCACCGTATTCCTGCGGCGAATATCCAGGCCATTTTCATGCGCATGCAGCAGGTCAATTTCAAGGCCGGCGATGTCGTGATCAAGCAGGGCGACGAAGGCGACTATTTTTACGTCATCACCGACGGCCGCTGCGCCGTGACGCGCGAGACGCCGCTGAACAGGGACGGCATCAAGCTGGCCGACCTGGGGCCGGGCGACACTTTCGGCGAAGAAGCCCTCATCTCCCACGCCAAGCGCAACGCCACCGTCACCATGGTGACGGACGGTTCGCTGATGCGCCTGGGCCAGGATGATTTCAACACGCTGATGAACGAACCCATGTTGCAGTGGGTCGATTTCGAGGAAGCCTCGCGCATCGTCGCCAACGGCGGCCAGTGGGTCGACGTGCGCCTGCCCTCCGAGTTCGAGAGCTACCACCAGGACGGCGCGATCAACATCCCGCTGTACTTCATCCGCCTCAAGTTGAAGACCCTGGATCCGTCGAAGCCGTACGTGGTGTGCTGCGATACCGGCCGGCGCAGCAGTGCCGCCGCGTACATCCTCAGCGAGCGGGGCCTGGACGCCCACGTGCTGCGGGGCGGCCTGACCATGGCGGACATCGAAGGCCGCTAGGACAGGCATCCCCCGCAGGGACCAAGCTCATGATCCAGATGATTTCTGCCTTTGCGGCGCCGCTCGTGACAGCCCAGATGCAGGATTGCGAGGCGCTCAACCAGGAACTGCGCGAGCTGTTCATGGCGCGTGCCGCCGAGGGCGACAAGTATCGCAACAAGACGCCCTTCGTGGATCGCAACGACGCGCTCTACGAGAGCAATTTCCGCCTGTTCGACTGGCCGCACGACTGCATCCGCAAGCTGCGGGATTTCTGCTGGGCCGCGCTGTATAGCACCGTCGGCGAACTCAACGGTTACGACCAGGCATTCCTGGCCCGGCTGCAGGTTGCGTACGAGGCGTGGTTTCACCTGACGCGGCGCGGCGGCTTCTTCGCCGCCCACAATCACCCGCTGCACAGCTGGTCCGGCGTCTATTGTGTCTGTCATCACGGCGACGACCCCGAGTCTGACAGCGGCAAGCTGACCTTCATCAACCCCTTCTCCACCAACACCATGTACATCGACATGGGGTCGGCGAAGCTGAAGCCGCCTTTCGGCGGTGGGCATCGCAAGATCCGGCTGCAGCCGGGACAGCTGGTCATGTTTCCGTCGTGGATGCTGCACGAGGTGCTGCCCTACGATGGCGATGACGTGCGCATCACCGTCGCTTTCAACGCGCGTTTCCGGCTGGCGGGCGCCGAGCGGCCGGACGAGCCGCTGGGCTGAACCGGCTACATGGTGTGCGTGGGCTTGTCGCCGCCGAGTGCGCCGGCCAGGTAAGTCTCGATACGGCGCTGGGTGCTGCCGCGGTCCTGCTCGCTGAACTGGACGCCGATCCCCGCCGTGCGCTTGCCCTGCGCGCCCTTGGGCGTCACCCAGATGACTTTACCGGCCACCGGGATCTTTTCGTCCTCTCCCATCAGGTTGAGCAGCATGAAGACCTCGTCGCCGAGGCGGTAGCTGCTGCTCGTGGGGATGAAGAGGCCGCCGTTCTTCACGTAGGGCATGTACGCCAGGTACAAGGCGCTCTTGTCCTTGATCGTGAGGGTCAGAAGGCCGGGTTTGTTTGTAGTCATTACCTTACCGGTCGCCAAGGAAGCCCTGCGCCGCATCCCCCCGGATCGAGGCCAGCTGATCCGCCCAGGGCAGCAGCAGGTTCTCCATCACCATTTGCGGGTTGAAAACCCCGTCGCTGCGCACCATGGCCGAACGCACCTCGTCGCGGTAGCGGAACAGGCGTTGCAAGGGTATTCGCTCCAGCGCCTTTTGCAAAGTCCGCGCTGATTCGGCGTCTCCCGCCGGCCCTTCACCCAGCGTCTTGAGGCGCACCAGCGCTGCGGTCCAGACGTCGAGCCAGCGCAGGGTCACGGGCACGGGGCGGCGGGCCCACTCCGCAGCCACCTCGAGCGGCTCGCGCCGGCCGCCGAGGATGCCCAGCAGGTCCTTCCGGCAGCGCATATCGAGTTCGTCGGCGCCCTCGTCCGCGAGCAGCAGCGCCATCAGCGGCGCGCCCCCTGCCAGGTCGAGCAGCGGTTCCCAGTTGCCGTCCCTGCCGCGCGGCGCCAGCCACTGCAGCGCTTCCGCGCGCGGCGGCGACGAGATCCGGATGCGCTGGCAGCGGCTGGCAATGGTGGCCGGCAGCGTGTCCATCCGGCTGCGCACCAGCAGCAGCAGCGTACGGGGCGTCGGTTCCTCGAGTGTCTTCAGCAGCGCGTTGGCCGCGTTCGGATTGAGCGTCTCTGCCGGCCAGATCACTGCAACCTTCCAGCCGCCGCCGTGGCTCGTCATGGCGAGCTCGGCGCACGTCTCGCGTACCTGGTGAACCGCAATCTGCTTCTTCTGCTTGCCTTCGTCATCCGTTTCCAGCGTCACCCAGGTCAGGTCCGGGTGCTGCAGCGGGATGGGCGGGTCCTCTGCAGGCCATGGCGCGCCGAGCACGCGCGCGGCCATGCGAAACGCGAGGTGCAGCTTGCCCAGCCCCTGCAGGCCCTCGATCAGGTAGGCATGGGACAGGCGGTCATGCTCGAGCGCGGCCGAGAACGCGTTCCAGGCGTCTTCATGCCATGGAAAGTCAAGTTTTGACATTGGCTTGCAAGTATTCGTTAATGTGCGTTCTTATCTGCGCCTGGACCTGTTCCAGCGGCGCCTCGGCGTCGATGATGCGGAAGCGGGCCGGTTCGGCCGCAGCGCGCGCCAGGTAGCCCTCGCGCACCCGGCGGAAGAAATCCAGCCGCTCCTGCTCGAAGCGGTCTGCCGCACCCCGGGCCCCGGCGCGCGCCATGCCGATCGCGGGATCCGCGTCCAGCAGCAAGGTCAGGTCGGGGCGCAGCTCGCCCTGTACCTGGGTTTCGAGCCAGCGCACCGGCGCATCCCCCAGCCCGCGTCCCGCGCCCTGGTAAGCATAGCTGGCGTCCGTGAAGCGGTCGCACAGCACCCATTTCCCGGCCGCCAGGGCAGGACGGATGAGCCCGTCCACGTGCAGCGCGCGCGCGGCAAAAATCAGCAGCAGTTCCGCCAACGGCGAAATCGCCTCACCCGACGGCGCGACGATCACCTGGCGCACGCGCTCGGCCAGCGGAGTGCCGCCGGGCTCGCGAGTCAGTTGCAGGTCGATGCCGGCGTCTTCCAGCAGTCCGGCCACGAAACCTACGTTCGTGCTCTTGCCTACGCCCTCGCCGCCCTCGAGCGTGATGAAACGGCCGCGTCTCACCGTGCCGGCGTTCTCCATCACTTGCTGTTTCTCCGTTCGCGCAAGGTGGCAAGATACCGGGCCACGGCGCGGTTGTGTTCCTCGAGGGTGGTGGAGAAGTAATGACTGCCGTCCGGGCGCCCCGTGGCGACGAAGTAGAGGGCCTTGCCGTCGGCGGGATTCACTGCGGCTGCAAGCGCCCCCCGGCCCGGCATGGCAATCGGCGTCGGCGGCAGGCCATGGCGCGTGTAGGTGTTGTAGGGCGTGTCGGCGCGCAGGTCGGCGCGGCGCAGGTCGCCGTCGAATTCAGGACCCAGGCCGTAAATCACGGTGGGGTCGGTCTGCAGGCGCATGCCGCGCTCCAGGCGGCGCGCGAAGACCCCGGCGATTTCCCGCCGCTCGTCCGCGAGCCCGGTCTCCTTCTCGATGATCGAGGCCAGCACCAGCGCCTCGTAAGGCGACTCCAGCGGCAGGTCATCCGCGCGCGCCGCCCAGGTTTCCGCCAGCGCCCGTTCCATGGCCGCATGCGCCATGCGCAGCAGCTCGAGTTCCGTGGTGCCGCGCGGGAACCGATACGTCTCCGGCAGGAACCAGCCCTCGGGGTGCATGCCGGGCTTGCCCAGCCGTGCCATGAGCTCCGCGTCCGGGACCTCGGCAAGCTGCAGCGCAATGGCCTCGTGGCCCGCGAGGGCCGCCCGCAGCTGGCGGAAATTCCAGCCCTCGACGATGGTGAGGGCGTGCAGCACGACTTCCCCGGAAACGAGGCGTGCCATCGCCTCGCGCGCAGTGCCATGCGCGGGGAAACGGTACTCGCCGGCGCGCACCTTGCCGGCCTGGCCGCTCGCGCGACCGTACCACTCGAACAGCAGCGCATGCTCGATCACCCCGGCGTCTTCAAGGCGCCGGGCGATGCGGGACAGGGACGCGCCCGCCGGTATCTCGACGACCACGGCCGCGGCAGCCGGCCCGGGCTGGTCGAGCGAGCGCCAGGCCCACCAGCCGGCCGCACCCGCCGCCAGCGTGCCGAGCACCAGCAGCGCGAGCAGTACTTTCATCACGCGAGCCATGTGACACCGTGCGCTGCCAGCAGCGCGCGCATCCGCGCCAGCAGCGCCGATTCGGGCAGCGGCCTGCCGTCGAGCCGCTTCACGCCCCGCACTCCGGCCACCGCGTTGCAGACCACCATCTCCTCGATCTCATGCAGCGCATCATAACGGAGCGGCGCCTCGCATCCGGCCTCCCCGGCTGCTGCCAGGGCTTCCAGCAGCAGTGTGCGCATCACGCCGTCCACTGCCAGCATGCTGGCCGGCGGCGTCTCCAGCCGGCCGGCGCGGCGCCAGAAGACATGATGGCGGGTGCCTTCCGCCACGAACCCGTGGGCATCCAGCATCAGTCCCTCGCCCCAGCCGGCAGCCGTCGCTTCCCGTGCCGCCAGGACCTGCTCCAGCCGGCCGAGGTGCTTGAGGCCGTCAAGCGCCGGGCTCCGGCCGAGGCGTGTGCGACACACCCCGACCTCGAGCGGGTGTCCCAGCGCGGCGGGCAGCGGGTGGCTCGAGAGGATGCGGCGCCCCGTCGCCTGCGGATCCGGCACATAGCCGCGACCGCCGTCGCCGCGCGTGAGCACGATCTTCAATACGCCATCGCCGCCTCCGGCCGCTGCCAGCCGCTCGATCTCCATGCGCAGCACCTGGTCCCCGGGCCAGGGCAAACCGAGCCTCTCTGCCCCTGCGCGCAAGCGCGCCAGGTGCCGTTGCAGCAGCGGCACGGCGCCGGCATGCAGGCGCATGGTCTCGAACAGCCCGTCGGCGTAATTCAGGCCGCGGTCGGATGCCGGGACGAGATCGCAGGCCTGCCCGTCGACGAGAATCATCCGCCCGGCTCCAGCGCGAGCAGGAGTCCCTTGGCCTTGGCGCGCGTCTCTGCCAGTTCGAGCTCCGGGATCGAGTCGTAGACGATGCCGGCGCCGGCGCGGAAGCGCAGCTCGTCGGGACCGAGCTCCATGGTGCGGATGAGGATGTTGAGATCCAGCGAGCCGTCCAGTCCCAGCCAGCCCATGGACCCGGTGTAGGCGCCGCGTGGCGCCGCCTCGAGTTCATGGATGATCTCCATGCAGCGCACCTTGGGACAGCCGGTGATGGTGCCGCCCGGGAACACGGCGCGGATGGCCGCGCCCGGGCCGATGCCCTCCTCCAGCCGGCCACGCACGTTGGAGACGATGTGGTGCACATGGGCGTAGCTCTCCAGCACCATCATCTCGTTGACTTCCACGGTGCCGGGTTGGCAGATGCGGCCGAGATCGTTGCGCTCGAGGTCGATGAGCATGACGTGCTCCGCCCGCTCTTTGGGATGTGCGATCAGCTCCTGCTCCAGTGCGGAGTCATCTGCGGCGCTCTGCCCGCGCGGACGCGTGCCGGCGATCGGGCGCGTTTCCACCCAGCCGTCGCGGATGCTGATCAGGCGCTCCGGAGAGGAGCTGATCACCGCGTGCGCGTCCCAGCACGCCAGCCCGGCGAAGGAGCCCGGATTGCTGCGCCGCAGCTGCGCATACAGCGCGGCGGGATCGACAGGCGCAGTCAAGGGCACGCGCCAGGCGCGGGACAGGTTGGCCTGGAAGATGTCGCCCCGGATGATGTACTCGCGCGCCCTGGCCACGGCCGCCAGGAAACGCGCGGGCGCTTCCTCCTCCGGGGCGGCGTCCAGCCCCTGGAACAGCGGCGGGGAGAGTCTGCGGGCCTGCTCCAGGTCCGCCTCGACCTGCGCCAGCATCGCGCTGTCGGTCGCGCTGAGGGTGCATGCGCCATCGCGGCGGTTGCGCAGGATGACCACGTCGCAGCGTACCGCCAGGGCGATCGGCAGGTGGCGCGGCCGTTGCAGGCGCAGGCTGGGCTCCACCTGCGCGGCGAGTTCGTAACCCAGGAAAACAAACCAGCCGCCGGCCACGGGTCCTGGAGGCGGTACGGCCGGTCCTCGCGCCGCGGCATGCCAGCGGTCCAGGGCGCGAAGAAAATCGTCGTCAGGACCTGCACCGGGCCCTGCGAGCCGGCCCGCGCCGTCCAGGACCAGCGATTCGCCCGGCCATCCCAGGAGCATGTCGCAGCGGCCCTGGGGCGTGCCGCTGGCGGCGCTCTCGAGCAGGAATGGATAACGCGCAGGGTTGACCCGGTGCAGCGCCAGCAGGTCGCCCAAGTCGTGCAGCTGCACTGTGAGCGGCGCAGCGCGGTGCGCGGATGAGAGCATGGACGCCCGGCGCTCCGGCCGGTCCCTAGTCCAGCGCCCGGAACAGGAGGCTGCCGTTGGTGCCGCCGAACCCGAAGGAGTTGGACAGCGCCAGCCGGACCCGCGCCTCGCGCGCCGTGTTCGGCACGTAGTCCAGGTCGCACTCCGGGTCGGGCGTATCCAGGTTGATGGTCGGCGGCAGCACGCCGTCGCGCATGGCCAGCAGGCAGAACACCGCTTCGACCCCGCCGGCAGCGCCGAGCAGGTGGCCGGTCATGGACTTGGTCGAGCTCACGGCCACGCCGGATGCGTGGGTGCCGAAGGCCCGCTTGATGGCCGTGGTCTCGGCCTTGTCCCCCAGCGGTGTCGAGGTGCCGTGGGCATTGATGTAGTCCACCTCGTCCGGGTTGACGCCCGCGTCGTGCAAGGCGTTCAGCATGCAGCGGCGGGCGCCGTCGCCGTCCTCGGGCGGTGCCGTGATGTGATGGGCGTCGGCGCTCATGCCGAAGCCGACCAGCTCGCCGTAGATCTGCGCTCCGCGCGTGCGGGCATGCTCGTATTCTTCCAGCACCACGCAGCCGGCGCCGTCCCCCAGCACGAAGCCGTCGCGGTCACGGTCCCAGGGCCGGCTGGCCCGCACGGGGTCGTCATTGCGCGTGGAGAGCGCCCGGGCCGAGCAGAAGCCTCCCAGTCCGAGGGCCGTGGTCGCCATCTCGGCGCCGCCGGCCACCATCACGTCGGCGTCGCCGTACTGGATGCAGCGGGCGGCCACGCCGATGCTGTGCGTGGCAGTGGTGCAGGCGGTGACCAGCGACAGGTTCGGACCGGTCATGCCGTACTGGATCGAGACGTGCCCGGAAATCATGTTGATGATGCTGCCGGGAATGAAGAACGGAGAGATCTTGCGCGGCGACTCCTCGGCGTCGAGGAAGGCGCGGAAATTGCGTTCGATGGTCTCGATGCCGCCGATGCCGGCGCCGACGGCGACGCCGATGCGATGGGCGTTGCCCTCCGTGACCTCGATGCCGGCGTCCTCTATGGCCTGGCGCGATGCCGCAAAGCCGTAGTGCATGAACGCGTCCATCTTGCGCGCGTCCTTGGGCGGCAGGTAGTCGTCCGCGTCAAAGCCCGCGACCGCGCCGCCGAAGCGCGTGCTGAAGCGGCTGGCGTCGAACCGGGTGATCGGCCCGATGCCGCTGCGCCCCGCCAGGATGTTCTCCCACGCGGTGGTTACGCTGCTGCCCACGGGCGAAACGATACCCAGGCCGGTGACGACGACGCGGCGCCTGCTCAAGCGGTTACCTCCGGCATTGCTGCACGGCGACAGGAGAAGCGGCGCCCCTGCGCGGGGCGCCCGGGTCGCCGGCTCAGTTGGAGCGGGCCTTGATGTAGTCGATGGCCTGCTGCACGGTCGTGATCTTCTCGGCTTCCTCGTCCGGAATCTCGCACTCGAAGGCCTCTTCGAGCGCCATCACGAGTTCGACGGTATCCAGCGAGTCTGCGCCCAGGTCGTCCACGAAAGAGGCGTCGTTCGTCACTTCTTCTTCTTTGACGCCAAGCTGTTCGGCGACGATGTTCTTTACCTGTTCCTCGATGCTGCTCATCTCGTCATGGTCCTCGTTGCTGGCGGCAGGATCATCCCGGCGTCCCCATGACCCGGACTGCACCGCGCGCCGTATTGTATTGGAATGTATCGGGTCGTTCTACACGCCAGCGGCCCCGGGCTCAAGCCATGTACATGCCGCCGTTGACGTTGATGACCTCCCCGGTGATATAGCTCGCCCCGGCGGAACAGAGGAAAAGCACGGTCTGCGCGATGTCTTCCACGGCGCCGAGGCGCTCCAGCGGGATCTGTTTTTCGAGCGCGCTGCGCTGCTCTGCCGACAGCGTTGCGGTCATGTCGGTGGCAATGAAACCCGGCGCCACAGCGTTCACCGTGATGCCGCGAGATCCCACCTCGCGGGCCAGGGAGCGCGTGAAGCCGACCAGGCCGGCCTTTGCGGCGCAGTAGTTGGCCTGCCCCGGGTTGCCCATGAGTCCGACCACCGAGCCGATGTTCACGATGCGGCCGCGGCGCGCCTTCATCATGCCGCGCAGGCAAGCCCGGCTGGTGCGGTAGATGCCGGTGAGATCAGTGTCGATGACCTGCTGCCAGTCCTCGATCTTCATGCGCAGCAACAGGCCGTCCCGGGTGATCCCGGCGTTGTTGACCAGCAGGGTCACGGCACCCTCGGCAGCAGATATGTCCGCCAGGGCCTGTTCCACGCTGTCGTCGCTCGCCACGTCGAGCTTGATGCCGCGGCCGGCGATACCGGCCTCGGCCAGCGTCGCGCTGATGGCCTGTGCCCCCCTGTCGGAAGTGGCCGTGCCGACGACCGTCGCGCCCGCACCGCCAAGCGCGAGCGCGATGGCACGGCCGATGCCGCGGGACGCACCGGTCACCAGGGCCACTTCGTTGTTCAGGTCATGCATGCTGCGCTCCTCCGGTCGCTTCCAGTGCCGTCGCCAGTGTATCCGCGTCTTCGACCGGAAGCGCGTCGAGTGCGCGGTCGATACGCCGCGCCAGGCCGCACAGGACCCTGCCCGGGCCGTACTCGACCATGGTCGTCGCGCCGGCCCGTTGCATCGCCAGCACGCATTCCACCCAGCGCACCGGGCTGTGGACCTGGCGCGCCAGCGCGTGCCGGATCTCGTCGGGCGCCGTGCGCGGGGTGGCATCGATGTTGTGGTACACCGGCACGACCGGGGGCCTGATCTCGATACCCGATAGCGCTTCCTGCAGCTGCGCGCCGACCGGGTCCATGAGGGCGCAATGCACCGGCACGCTCACTGGCAGGGACATGGCGCGTCGTGCGCCAGCGGCCCGCGCATGCTCGATCGCGCGCGCCACGGCCGCGGCATCGCCGGCAATGACGACCTGGCCCGGGGCATTGAAATTCACCGCCTCGACCACGCCGCCCTCGGCGGCCGCAGCCTCACAGGCTGTGCGCACGGCATCGTCGTCCAGGCCCAGCACCGCGGCGACGGCGCCTGCCCCGGCAGGGACGGCCTCCTGCATCCTGCGGCCGCGCAGCTGGACGATGCGCAACGCATCGGCGAACTCCATGGCGCCGGCGCAAACCAGCGCGGTGTACTCGCCCAGGCTGTGCCCGGCCATGGCGGCGGCCATCCTGCCGCCGTGCGCCTGCCATGCACGCCACGCAGCGACACCCGCCGCCAGCATTGCGGGCTGGGTGATTTCCGTCTGGTTGAGGCGTTCGGCGGGGCCGTCGCGCAGCAGGGCGGCCAGGTCGTAACCGAGTGCTTCGCTCGCCTCTGCCAACGCGGCGGCCGCTGCCGGCTCCGCTGCCAGCAGCCCGGCCAGCATGCCCACGGATTGCGATCCCTGGCCGGGAAATACGGCGGCGATGGACATGGCTGAAACTCCTTCCTCTCGGGGCGGTCATTATAGTCAGACCCGCGGCCTACTGCGGCCGGCCACAGGCGAGACCTGCCGGGCCGTTCTGATATCATCCACTCCATTCCACTGAAGGCGGCCGGGCCCCGGCCCGGCGCCTGCAATTCGAGGCCAAGCAATGTCCCTTAGCAACACAATATCGAGTGCCGTTCGCACCGGGCCCGGCGGGCTCCGCCAGGGCGGCTTCACGCTCATCGAGATCATGGTCGTGGTCGTGATCCTCGGCATTCTCGCCGCGATCGTCGCGCCCAACGTCATCAGCCGCATCGACGATGCCTCGATCAATCGCGCCAAGCAGGACATCCGCGGTATCGAGAGCGCGCTCAAGCTCTACTACATGGACAACTCGCGCTACCCCACCACGGACCAGGGACTGGAAGCGCTGACGACGCGCCCCAACGACCCCTCGCTGCGCAACTGGCGCGGTCCTTACCTCGACAAGCTGCCGCGGGATCCTTGGAACAACACGTACCGGTACCTGTACCCGGGCCGCAACGGCGAGTTCGATGTCTTCACCTACGGAGCCGACAACCAGCCGGGCGGCGAAGGCATTAATGCAGAAATCGGCAACTGGTCTGTCTACTGAGCCGCTTTCGCGGCCCGGCCGCGCGTCGGGCTTTTCGCTCATCGAGCTGCTGGTCGTCATCGTCATCCTGGCGATCACGGCCGCCATGGTCGTGCTCGGCACCGCGACGCTGAAGGCCGGGGACCCGGCTGAGACCGAGTCACGCCGCCTCGCCGCGTTGCTGCAGTTCGTCGCCGAAGAAGCCCTGGTGCAGGGCCGCGACTACGGCGTCGAGTTTTTTCCTGACGGCTACCGTTTTTTGTCCTGGGACCCGGATTCCCGCTTGTGGTCGGTAGTGGAGGACGAGGCGGCGCTGCGCCGACGCACCCTGCCGCCGGGACTCGAGCTGGTATTGGCGGTGGACGGGCGTGAGGTCGTCGTGGAACCAGAGGGACGGCGCCGGCAGGCCGATGCTGAGTCCCTTGCGCCCCAGGTGGCGATCTTTTCCAGCGGTGAGCTGACCCCCTTCGAACTTTTCCTGGTGCAAGACTTCGCTGCGGACGCGTGGTTGCTGCGCGGCCAGGTGGACGGCGAGGTGGCCTTGCTCTCGCCTGAGGAAACGCGATGAGACGCGGCCGCGGCTTCACGTTGCTCGAGGTCATGGTGGCGCTCGCCATCGTCTCCATTGGGCTGATCGCCGCTTTCAACGCCGTGATCCAGATGGCCCACTCCACGACCACGCTGCGGGAACGCGCCTTCGCCGACTGGATCGCCATGAACCAGCTGACCGAGCTGCGCGTGACCGGAGAATTTCCGGACGTCGGCCGCTTCGACGGTGATGTCGAGTTCGCGGGCCGTGAATGGCGCTGGGAGGCCAGCGTGTCGGAGACCGGGGTGGAGGACCTGCGTCGCGTCGACATCTCCGTCGCCTACATCGAGCGGCCGGAGGACCTGGTGACCCTCCTGACCGGATTCATCGGTCGCGACAGCGGACCGGCGGCGCTGATCGACTGGTGGGGCGCAACGGACGCCGAGGCGGCGCCGCCGGGCGGGGAAGGGACCGAGGAAGTCGAGCCGGAGCCGGCGAATCCTCCGCCCCCGACGCCCGATGAAAACGAGGAAGACGAATGAGGCGCGCGCGCGGTTTCACCTTGCTGGAGGTGCTGATCGCGGTGGCCGTCTTTGCCGTGGTCGGCGTCATGGCTTACGGCGGCCTCCAGGCCGTGCTTGCCCAGCAGGCCATCGCGCGCGACAACGCGGATCGCTTTCGCGAAATCCAGTTTGCCGTGCAGCAGGTCAGCCGCGACCTCCTCCAGCTGAACCCGCGCCCCGTGCGCGAGCCCCTGGGCGACGGTTATCGTGCCGCGCTCTACTCCGATCCGCGTGGCGAGGTGCTGCTCGAGTTCACGCGCGGCGGCTGGACCAATCCTCTCGGCCAGCCGCGTGCCGCCGTGCAACGCGTCTCCTACGTCCTGGAGGAGGACCTGCTGCTGCGACGACACTGGTTCGTACCCGACCAGACGCTGGGCGTGGATCCGGTGGAACGCGAGGTGCTCAGTGGCGTGCAGGAGGTGCGGCTGCGCTTCTTCGGTCCCGGCGGCTGGAGCGAGGAATGGCCGGCCGGCGGCACCGGTGCCGATCCGTCGCTGCGACCACTCGCGATCGAGGTCACGCTGGAACTCGAGGACTGGGGCGAGATCCGCCGCCTGCTCGAGGTCCCGAACTGAAATGGCCATGCGCAGGCAGCACGGGGCCGCATTGATCACGGCGATACTGGTGGTCGCGCTCGCCTCCGCCATCGCCGCCACGCTGACCTGGGAATTGTTCCTGGACCAGCGCCGGGCCCTTGGACGCATCACGGTCGATCACGGCCTGATGTACAGCCTGGGCGCCGAGGCGTGGGCCAGCCAAGTGCTGCGCGACGATGCGGAGGACAACCAGGTAGACCACCCGCGCGAAGCCTGGGCGCTCCAGATCACGCCGCTGCCTATCGAGGGCGGCCAGATCCAGGGCCGGATCGAAGATCTCAACGGACGCTTCAACCTCAACAACCTGGTCGACGCCGGGGGCGCCACCGACGCGATTGCAGTCGAAGGCTTCCGTCGCCTGTTGCAGTCGCTGGAGCTCGACGTGCGCCTCGCCGATCGCATGGCCGACTGGATCGACCGCGACCTGGAGCCGAATTTTCCGGACGGCGCCGAGGACGGTGAGTATCTCTCGCGGCAGCCGCCGTTTCGGGCCGCCAATCGACCGGTCACCAGCGTGTCCGAGCTGCTGCTGGTGTTTCCCGAGCTCGGCGCCGAGGGTTATGCGCGCCTGCGGCCCTATGTGACCGCCCTGCCACGCGGGACCCTGATCAACATCAACACGGCGCTGCCAGAGGTGCTGCTGTCGACCTCGGAACAGTTCGGCTTCACCGAGGCCGAGCGGATCTTTCTCGACCAGCCCGAAGGGGGCTGGGAGACGCTGGAGCAGCTCGGCGACATGATCCCTGAGGATGCGCGTGCACTGCTGGGGACCACCAGCGAATGGTTCCGCCTTTCGGTCCGCGTCGATGTTGGCACCCAGCGGTTCACCATGTACAGTCTCCTCCACCGTAATCCGGCGGGTTCCGTGAACAGCGTTATCCGCACCTTTGCAGACGAGTGAGCGCGCCAGACCGATGACAGAAACCCTCGTCATAAGGCTTGATGCCGTGGATTCCGGCCAGGCGGCCTGGGTGGCCGTGGACGACCAGGGCCGCCGCGTCGGGGCCCCGGGGCGCGGCGCACTGGCCGAGGCCGCCGCGGCTGCGGCCGGCCGCAGCGTCACGGTACTCGTGCCGGCAGTCGACGTGCTGCTGACCCGCACCGAGCTGCCGGTGCGCGGCGCGGCGAGGATCCTGCGCGCGCTCCCGTTCGCGCTCGAGGAACAGATCGCCGAGGACATAGAGGCCCTGCATTTTGCCGCGGGCCGTCCCAGCGGCAGCGAGGTGCCCGCCGCGGTGGTGGATCGTGAACAGCTCGAGGGCTGGCTGGCCGACCTGGCGGAGGCCGGGATCGAGCCGCAGGTGATCTGTTCGGAGGCCGAGGGCTGTCCTGCAGCGCCGAACCATCTCAACTGGCTGCTGGACGAACGTCGCTGCCTCGCGCGCAGCGGCACCGGGCTGCCCCTCATGCTCGAGATCGACAGCGTCGATGACGCGCTGCGCTTCGGCCCGGGGTTCCCCGTGGAAGAAGGCCAGCCGCGCCATCTCACGGCTTACCTGACCCCGGAGGCGCGGCTCAAGCACAACGATGCGCTCGAGGCCCTACGCCCGGACCTCGCGACGCTCGAGGTGCGCCTGCTGCCCGACGGCGTACTGCCCCATCTCGCCGCGGGGGTGGTCACGCGCGAACCCATCAACCTGCTGCAGGGCCAGTTTGCGCCCCGTACCCAGCTCGACCGCCTGTGGAAGCCCTGGCGGGCCGCGGCGGCCCTGCTGGCACTCTTCATTGTTGTCGTGGTGGTGCGCGACGGGCTCGAACTGGTCCACCTGCAGCGCGAGGAAGCGCAGCTGAACGAGGCCATCGCTGCGGCCTTCCAGCAGGCCCTGCCCGGCGCCCGCATGGAGGATCCGCGCTTCCAGGTGGAGCGCCGGCTGGCGGCATTGCGCGGGACGGTCGATCCGGGCAACCAGGGATTCCTGGACGCGCTCGAGACGGTCGGCAGCGCGCTGGGCAATAGCGCCAATATCCGCCTCGATGCCCTGAGCTACCGCGCCGGCGTGCTCGACCTGAAATTGATGGCGCCCAACGTGGAAGCACTTGAACAGGTGCGCCAGGCGGTGGGCCGCGACGGGCGTTACACGGCCACCATCCAGCAGGCGGATCCGCGCGGCGACGGCGTCGAGGGCCGGATCCAGCTGACGGGAGAAGGCGCATGAAGGACTGGTACCTCGGCCTGGAGCCCCGGGAACGCCTGGTAGTGACCGTCGGCGGTGTCGTCGTCGTGCTGCTGCTGTTCTGGGGCCTGGTGCTGAGTCCGATCTACGGTGCCTCGGCAGCGGCGTCACAACGGGTCGACGAGAAGCGGGCCACCCTCGCCTTCCTGCGCACGGCTGCCGCCGAACTGGCCGGTGCCCCGGCCATGAGTGCCGGCGGTCCCGACTTGTCGGGACAGTCGCTGGTGGTGGTGGTGGACCGCAGCGCTCGCTCGGCCGGCCTCGGTGCGGCGCTGGCGCGCAATCAGCCGGTCGGGGAAGACGGTATACGGGTGCGGCTGGAAAACGCCTCTTTCGACGCCCTGGCCGCCTGGCTGGGCACGCTCAGCAGTGGCTCCGGCCTGACCATCGAGTCCGCCAGTTTCGAGCGCGCGCCCGACGACGGCCGCGTCAACGCCAACCTGACGCTGCGCCTGGGACAGCCGTGAACTCCCGTCGCCGCATCGTGCTGCTCGCGGGCGCGGGCATCCTCGCCGCGCTCGCCGGCATAGTGGCTCACTTCCCTGCCCGCCTGGCGCTGGCCTGGTTCGCACCCCCCGGCGTCGTTGCCTGGGGTGTCGAGGGCAGTGTGTGGGAGGGTCGGGCCGCGGGGATCATCGTGCGCGGCCACGGCCTCGGCGCGCTGTCCTGGGACGCCCAGCCCGCCGGCCTGCTGACGCTGCAGCCTGCCTGGCGACTCGACCTGCGCACGGCCGACGGGTTCGTGTCGGGACGTTTCGCCACTTCCCTGCTCGGCAACAGGCAGCGCATCGACGACCTGGAAGGCGCGCTCGAGCTCGCCTCCCTGCCGCCGGCGCTGGTGCCGGATGGCGTGGCGGGGCAGGCACGCATCGGGTTGCAGACCTTGCTGCTCGAGTCGGGCTGGCCGGCCGCAGTGACCGGGCGTGCCACCGTGGCCGGGCTGGAGTTGCCGGGCGTGATTCTCGCCCTGGGTCCGTTTGAATTCGTCTTCCCGGAGCATGACGGCACCCCCGTCGGCGCCATCCGGTCGCTGGGCGGGCCGCTGGAGGTCGACGGGCAGATCGAGCTGCCCGGGTCCGGACAGTGGCGGTTCAGCGCCGAGCTCGCGCCGGGCGAGAATCCGCCGCGCGAACTCGTGGACGGGCTGCGCTTCGTCGGCGAAGACCTGGGCAATGGCCGACGGCGCCTGGAGATGAGCAGCGAGCCCTAGCTGGCCCTGGCTAGTCTCCCCCCAGGCTTGTCGCCGGCGCCCATTCGCGCCAGCCGGCGTGCTGGGGAAAGAACAGCCCGAGCCTGACCGGGCCCGGATGGTGCGGCGCCAGCAGTTGCGCGTAGCGCTCCAGCTGGCCGCGGTACCGCTCCCGCTCGCGGTCGAGAAAGGCTTCCAGTTCACCGCCTTCATGCCGGCCGGCCTTGTAGTCGACGATCCATAGCGTGCCCGCGGCATCGACGAAGCTGCGGTCGATGATGCCGGTGACGACGCGCCCCTCGATCCAGCCGCTCACCGCCAGTTCGCTGCACGCCTGCGCATGGCTGGCGTCGAGCAGCCATCGTCCGCGCTCATCGTCGAGCGTGCTGCGCAGCGCGGCCAGGGCCTGGGCCAGCGCACCGGGAAGCTCCGTCGCCCCGATGCCGTTCTCGACCAGCAGCGTTTGCAGCAGGGGCCGCTGCGCCTCGAGGCGTTGTGTCGGCCAGCTCGCAGCCCCCTCGGCAGCGATCACCTGCAAGAGGCGATGGACGACGACACCGACCGCCCGCGCCTGCCGGCCCGACCAGTCGTACTCGATCACGGCGCCCGCTGCGGGCGCCTGCGCTTCGAGTGCGGTCCATTGCGCCGGCGGTGAAGGATCGGGTGCCTGCCAGTCCCCTGGCAGCCGGCGCAGCATGGCCGGCGGACGTGGTTCCCGGTCTTCCGGCGGCGCAGCGGCAGCCGCCAGGGAGGCGCGGAAAGCGGCGGCTGTCGCCGGCCACAGGCGACCCAGCAGGCTGTCGTCACGCGGGGCGAACGCCTTGCCGTGCTCGGGTTCGTCCGGCTTGATGCCGGCGACCAGGAACAGGCGACGCCTCGGTCGGGTAGTCGCGACATACAGCAGGCGATCCAGTTCCAGCCGGTCGCGACGGGCGTCGAGCGACTGCAGGGCGCGATGCAGCTTGTCAGGCGCCTCCCCGAGCGCCTCCAGCGGGGCGAGCACCAGCTCCGGCCCGCCCGCCCGGGTCTGTTCCAGCCAGCGCAGGAGTTGCTTGTCGCGACCGCCGGTGGTGCGATCCAGGCCCGGCAGGATGACATGATCGAACTCGAGTCCCTTGGCCTTGTGAATGGTCAGCAGCTCGACTGCGTTCTGCGCCGTGGCTTCCGGAGCCGCATACTGGTCGGCGAGTCGTTCCTCGAGGCGCAGCGGGTCGTCGATGTCACCGCCCTCGGCGGCATGGTCGAGAAACTCGAAAAACGCCTCGGCGTCGGTGAGCTCCGAGTCGCGTTCCAGCGTCGCCGGCCCGCCCAGCGCCAGCCACGCCCCGTGAATCACGCGCGCCAGCGGCACCCGGCCACGCGCCGCCATTGCCGGTTGCAGGGCAGCCACGAGCCTATCGACGCGCCGGCGGGCCTCGAGCGGGAGTTCCTGGCGCACGGCGGGGTCGAGCAGGCGCTGCCAGATGTCGTCGTCCCTTGCGCCCGCGAGTGGCAGCAGCTCCCGCAGCTCAAGGCCACACCAGGGCGCCCGCAGCACGGCCAGCCAGGCGGTACGGTCGGCGCGATGGCACAGTGCGCGGGTGAGCGCCTCCAGGTCGCGTATGGCGGGCGACTCTGCGAGGGGTTCGATCTCGATTGCGCGGCAGGGGATGCCGGCGTGGCGCAGGGCCGGGTAGATCTGAGCCAGGTGGCGTCGGCCGCGCACCAGCACCGCGATCCGTGCGCCCTCGTCGCTATCCTTGAGACCGCGAATGATGTCGCGGACCGCCTCGGCCTCGGCCTGGAAGTCGCGCGCGGGCACGGCAATGCACGCGACCGGAGGCCCGTCCAGCGGCGGGTTCCATGCCGTGGACGGGGCGAATGGCACGGCCCCCAGCGACATGTCGTCATGCGCCGGAAAGATGTCCGGGAACGTGGCCGACACCCATTCCACCAGTCCGGCCTGGCTGCGGAAGTTGACGCTCAGCTGCAGCGACTCGAGGGGTACGTCGCCGATGCCGTGGCGCTGGGCGCGTATGAAGCGGCCGACGTCGGCTTCGCGGAAACGGTAAATCGACTGCATCGGGTCCCCGACGCAGAACAGGCTGCGGCCGTCGCCCGGCGTCCAGCCGGCCGTCAGCCTGGCGAGCAATTCGACCTGTCCCTGCGAGGTGTCCTGGAACTCGTCCACCAGGAGGTGGCTGATGCGAGTGTCCAGCGCCAACGCCAGGTCCGTGGGCGCGTCCGGTTCACCGAGCGCGTCCAGCGCTGCACGCGCGATGCCCACGTAGTCGCTTTCGCCGCGTGCGGCGAACTCGACTTCCAGCGCCGCGGCAGCGACCGGCAACAACGCGAGTAGGTGTTCGAGGATGCGCCAGCGACGGTCGTCGTAGGCCGGGGCCGGCAGTTCTGCGACGCGGGCCAGGGGCGCCGGATCAGCTGCTTCGGGCAGGCCGTCCAGGACCCTTGCCATGTCTGCCTTGGCCTTGCGCGCAGTCGGCGGGAAGCCCTCGTTCCTGGTCAGCTTCTTGCGCCACGTGCCCCCGCTCGTGAGCAGTACCCGGGCCATGGCCTGCCAACGCGACAGCTCAGCGCCGGTCGGCGCCGGGAAGTCGCGGTGCGTGTCCCAGGCGGCGAGCCACTCGAGTTCCGGGCATTGGCCCGCCGCGGCCGCCATGCCTGCGGCGATATCGGCGCGCCACTGCTGCGGCACGCTCTCCCCGGCCCGCCGCAATTCGTCCGCGACGAAGTTGGCCAAGGCGCGATCCAGCGTGGCGCGGAGCTCGGCCGGGTCCATGCGGCCCGGTGCGATGATCCTGCCGAGCCAGTGGTCGCGCGACTTGAGCATGGCGACCAGGAGATCTTCTGCCTGGCTGAAGCGACCGCCGAGATGCTGCAGCAGGGCGGCTGCATGCGCGGCATGGGCATCGTTCCCGCCGGCGGCCAGCAGGATGTCGCGCGCGGCCTGCCTGCAGGCAGGTTCGGGATCGTCGCTGATGACAGGCGCGGCACCCAGGCGCGACGAGACGGGGAGCTGGCGCGCGAGCCAGGCATTCAGGGCGTCGATGGTCTCGATACGCAGGCGCCGCGGGTTGTCCTGCAGCCCCCAGCCAAGTTCGGCATCGCGTGCCAGGGCCGCACGGGCCAGCCGCCAGCCGTCGAGCGCATGCGCGTTGCCCGGGGGCGTCGGATCGGCCCCGCGCCTGAGCGCGCCAAGGATGCGGTCGCGCATTTCACCGGCCGCCTTGCGCGTGAACGTGATGGCCACGATCTCCTCGGGCCGCTGCACTACCGCGAGCAGGCGGAGAAAGCGTTGCGTCAGCAGCTCGGTCTTGCCGGAACCCGCAGGCGCCTGGACGATGAAGCTGCGCCCCGGGTCGAGCGCCGTCTCACGCACGGGCTGGTCGAGCGGGCGCCTGTCAGTCATCGCCTATTGCTCCCGCGCGCAGCAGTTCGTCCCGGCGACACAAGGTCGCGAGGCGGCAATAGGCGCAGCTGCCGTTGCGCCGCGTGGGCCAGAGCGGGTCCACCGCGGCGTGGCCGGCGCCGAAATCGTTCGCCAGGTGCGCCAGCACGCCGTGCCAACCTGCCAGCATGGCGTCCCACTCCACGGGCTCGAGCTGCCGGACCGCCCGCCCGCCGATCGGCGGCGGTTCGGCCTCACGCTGGCGTCCGCTGAAGCCGATCGCCCCGGGCTTGAGCGAGCCGTAAAACAGTCCCGCGACGGACGCCTCCAGGGCAATGGCGTACAGCGGCATCTGCGGTTCAGCCGGCCGCTCGTCGTCCCAGCCACGGGGATCCGCAGTGCCGGTCTTGTAATCGATCACCAGCAGGCCGGCGCCGACGCGGTCGACCCGGTCCATACGACCGCGGACCCGGAGCGGTCCA
The DNA here is from genome assembly GCF_011089885.1 of Thioalkalivibrio sp. XN279. Taxonomy (NCBI): domain Bacteria; kingdom Pseudomonadati; phylum Pseudomonadota; class Gammaproteobacteria; order Chromatiales; family Ectothiorhodospiraceae; genus Thioalkalivibrio; species Thioalkalivibrio sp. XN279. The sequence continues at coordinate 203,895 of NZ_JAANBD010000025.1, forward strand.
AGCGTGATCTCAAATGGATGCTCGCAGGCGACGACCTCGAATTCAGGCCGTTCGAGGTCGATGGCGAGCAGGGCCTCGATCACCTGGGCGCCGGCCTCGATCTCGATCTCCATCAGGCCGCGGGGCTGGTCAGCCAGGTTGCGCGCGCTCGCGCTGCGCAGGGCCGCGCGGATCGCGGCGGCACGCGCCGCCGGGCCTGCTGCAGCCGCTACCGCGCGCTGCTGCCAGCCTGCCCACAGGATCCGCAGCGCGTCGTGCAGGAACGAACCCCGGCGGCGCGGATCCACGCCGGACCGCGGCGATTCCAGGGGCCGGGCGTGAAGCCGATGCAGGGCGAAGGCGCGGAAGGGGCAAGCCGACTGGTCGGCGAGCAGGTTGCTGCCCCCCCGGACCTCCCCCGCCACTGCGGGTCCCCGGACGTCACGCACCTCGGCCACGCGGCGCGCGGCGAAGGTGCGCAGCGCAATCCCGCCCGGGACCTCGGCGCCCGCCTCAGGTGTCCCCAGTCGCGCCAGCACCGGGCTCGGGCGCAGGGGTTCGTCACCGTCGCTCAGCGGATAACTGAAGCAGGCCTCAGCTGCCGCTGCGCCGAGCTGTTCTACCAGCCTGCGCGCGAGCACCTGCTCCGTGTCCGGGCAGGCGCGCGGCATGCCAAGCTCGCGCTGCAAGCTCGCCGGTAACAGGGGGGAAGGACGCACCGAAGCCGGCAGAACACCGTCGTGCAGCCCGGTGACCCATATGGCGTCGAACTGCATGCCCGCGGTTTCCGGTATCCCGAGCACCTGGACGGGAACGTCCGGGCTTTCCGCCTGGAAGCGCCGCTCGGCGAGGATCCGACGCAAGCGCTGCAAAGCTTCTGAATAGGTGAACGACGGACCGAGGCTGTCGAGGCTGGCGAGGGCGTCGAGCGCCTCTGCCCAGGCCTGCACTGCCTGCCATTCGGTACTCCCGGGCGGTGTCTCTCCGGGCCAGCCCAGTTGCCCCAGCGCCCGGACGAAGCCCGCGGCCCAGTCCGATGGACGGCGGCGGCGCTGGCCGCCCGCCACGATTTCCTGCGCTGCGCTGAGGCCGCGTTCCAGCAGGGGGCACGCCGGCGCCCGGCCGTCGCCCCGCAAGCCCGCCATGAGAGCGCCCGGTGTCACCGGCTCGCTGCCGTGTTCCCGCAGCCAGGCTTCGAGCCGGGCCCGCTGCGGTGCCTCCGTCGTAGCCCCGGCCAGGAAGGGCGAGCGCAGGACCCGGCTCACCTCGGCGAGGTTCATCGGTCCCTGCGCGCATCCCAGCAGCCGCATCGCGGCGTCCACGACGGGCGACTCCGCGAGGGGTAACGCCAGCGAGATATTCCAGGGGCGCGGGTCGTGCTCCCGGCCGGGCCAGAGACGTTGCGGCGCCAGGGCGTCATCGAGCAGGCGTTCCAGCAGCGGGGCGTGGGCACCGAGATCCGGCACGATCAGCCCGATGCGGGCGGACGGGTTCTCCTCCAGGCGCATCCGCGCCCAATGCGCTGCGGCGGCGAGTTCGCGACGTGTGTCCGCGTAGGCCAGTACCCGCGACCTTCCCTGTCGCGTGGTTGCGACGACGCGCCGGGCGCGGTCGCCGAGTGCATCCACCAGCGCCTGCTGTGCCGGGAGCCAGCGGTCGAAGCCGGCGAACGCGACCGGTCCGCCAGCCGTCCCGTGCAGTGCTTTGCACAGCAGTCCGGGCAGCTGTGCGGCGTCGATCGCGTTGAGTTCGCGCAGGCGCTGCTCATAGGCTCGCGCGGTGCGCAGGAACACGCGACAGTCTTCGCCGGCTCTCGCCTCGAGCCCGGGCCAGGCAAGATTCCATTCGTGCACCAGTTGCCATGCCTCGCGGAAGCCCTGCGTTACACGCCCGGACATGAGCAGTCGTCCTGCCGTGTCGTCCCGGGACAGCACCTCTTCCCACAGTGCAGCCGCCTGCGTCTCATCCAGGCACCTGCGCGCGTCGGCTAAGCGGCCGAAATCGCGCAGCGCCCGGTACTGGTCGAGCAGCCACGCGGACCAGGGCAGGATCCGGGGCGTCAGCCAGCTGTCCGCGCCACGGCTGCGCGCGTACTCGAGGTGCAGGGCGCGCGCCAGGCGTCGCGTCGCCGTGACCACCTGCATTCCCGAGTCCAGCGCATCCGCCAGCGCCTCGCGCCGCACTTCTGCCAGAGAGGAACTAGTCGAATCTTTCAATTACAGAATCTTAGCGTGCTTAATCAAAGTTCTTTCTTGCTTTCTTTCGCGCCCCGTCGGGCGGCGTTGACGCGTGCGGCGAAAGCCCGTACCCGGTCCGACGCCATGAATTCCGGCCAGTCGGCGGCGAGCTTGCGACGCCAGTTAGGGTAACTCTGGTGCGTCCCCGGCACGTTCACCGGGCGGGTCTCGCGCAGCCAGTCTTCTGCCTGGAGCATGAGGATGGCCGCGCAGCTGCGGGCGACGTAAAGCTGTGCGCCGTCGATTATCGCGTCGACCGAGGCGCTATCGGCCGCCCCCCCGGCAGCGCCCAGCGCCTCTGCCAGCGCGCGGCGGGCCGCTTCGCGCTCGTCCAGTTCGTGTGCCGGCACGCGGTCATCCGCATACAGCCCCAGCGCAGCGCGGAGCACAAGGTCATCGCCCCGCCAGTAGCCCGCCAGGGTGGGCAGGTCGTGCGTGGTGGGCGTCACGAGGCTGAGCTGCGGATAGTCCGCGGGGGCGCGAAAGGCGCCGTCGCCCTCGCGCTCGAAAAGCAGCACACGGTAGCTGAGCACGCCGTTTTGTTCCATTGCCGCCCGCACCTCGTCGGGGACCGTGCCCAGGTCTTCGCCCACCACCAGGCAACGCCGTGTGTGGCTTTCCAGTGCCACGATCGCCATCAGTTCGTCGAGACGGTAGTGGACGTAACCGCCTGCCGCAGAGGGACGTCCATGCGGGATCCACCACAGCCGCATGAGCGCCATGACATGATCGATGCGCACTGCGCCACCCTGGGGCATGTTGGCGCGCAACAGCCGGATGAACGGCGCATAGCCCTGCTCCCGCAAGCGCTGCGGGTGAAAGGGCGGAATGCCCCAGTCCTGCCCCTGGGGTGCGAGCGGGTCAGGTGGCGCGCCCACGCTCACCTTGCTCGCCAGCACCTGGTCGCCTGCGCCGGCCTCCGCGCCCGTGGCGTCGGGTCCCACGGCCAGGTCCAGGTAGAGGCCGATCCGCATGCCGGCCTCGCGGGCTGCATTCGCGGCAGACTCCAGTTGCGCGCGCGCCACCCACTGGAGCCAGCAGTGGAAGCGGATTTCGGCTGCCTCCGATGCAGGTGCCGCAGCGGCATGCGCGGCATGGTGGCGGGCAAACCGTTGCAGCGACGCCCCCGCGCACGCCACGAAATGGTCACAGGCCTGGCGCCGGGAAGGCGCCGCGTTGTCCTCGAACCAGCGAAACAGCAAGCGCAGGACGGCGAACTTGCAGGCGGTCACGCCCGCATAGTCGACATGCTCGAGACGCCGCAGCCGCACCAGTTCGTCCTGGAAATCCTTGCTCGAGACCAGCCGCTGCACCGGCCCGGCTACAGCAAACTCAGGTACTGCCTCCGGGTCGATGTAGAGGGCGTTGAGAAACAGCCGGCTCGATGGGCTGTAGGGCGAGGCCCGGCCCGGGTCCTCGGGAAACAGGGCATGCAGGGGGTTGAGCCCGAGCAGGTCGGCCCCCAGCCCTGCGGCAGCTGCGGCGATGCCGGCCAGGTCGGTGAAATCCCCGATGCCCCAGTTGCGTGGCGAGCGCAGGGTGTAAAGCTGCACCCCGAGCCCCCAGCATCGTTCGCCTTGCGCCAGGAAGCCCGGCAGGTGGCAGCGCGCCGGCGCGACGATCAGCAATGCGCTGCCGAGCGGATTGCCCTGCTCCATCTCCAGCGTCAGCCGATGGTAGCCGGCAGGCAGTGCGGGGAGCGCCAGGCGACGACGCTGGTACCACAGCCCGTCGCGCTCCTGCTCGGCAGTGAGCGGGCAAGCGGACGGCTCGATGCACCCGGTCAGCTGCGTGCCGTCCTCCTGGTCGATGTACCAGCGGATCCGGGGCGGCACCGGCGCGATCATCACGGGATGCGCGGCATGCTCTTCCTGCTCTCGCAACACGACCACGGGCGGCAGGACGCGGGTCCACTCGAGTGCCTCCAGCTGGTCGGCCGCGGCGTGCAGTGTCGCGGCGTCGCGGGCGTCGTGCCCCAGTGTCTCCAGCAGGCGGGCCAGGTCTGCGTCGGCCAGGGCGTGCCACTGGCCGCGGTAGTCCGTGAATCCCCGCTCCACGCCAGCGCGGCGGCGCACACGCTCCAGCGCCGCGGCATACTCACTCATGGTCGACGAGCAAGGCCAGCGAGCCTTGGTCCAGCAGGTAGACATGCCCGCTGCGATAGCCGCGGGCCGGCACCGTCAGGGCCTCCTGGCTGGTGTCCAGCGTGACCACCCAGGTTTCGCCGGAGATGGGTGGCGGCAGCGTGAACTCCGCCGCCTCCGCGCCGGCATTGAACAGCACCAGGAAATTGTCTCCGCGCCGCGCGTCGGCCTGGGCCGGCGGCAGGCCGGTGCCGTCCAGCAACATGCCGAAGGTCCGCAGGCCGGGGTCGTGCCAGTCGTCGTGTCCGAGCTCGGCGCCGTCGGCCCGGAGCCAGAGCACGTCCTTGAAGCGCTCATGGTGCTGCTGCACGCCGGCGAGAAAGGCGCGGCGCTGGAACACCGGGTTCTCGCGCCGCAGCTGGATGAGCCGGCGCACGAAATCCACTTGCGCGGCATGCGCGGGCGCGAGGCGCCAGTCCAGCCAGGCCAGCTCGTTGTCCTGGCAATAGGCGTTGTTGTTGCCGCGCTGGGTGCGGGCGAACTCGTCGCCCGCCTGCAGCATCGGAATGCCCTGCGACAACAGCAGGGTGGCCAGCAGGTTGCGCCGCTGGCGCGCCCGCTCGCGCTGGATGACAGGATCGTCCGTCGGTCCCTCCACGCCGAGGTTCCAGCTCACCGCATGGCCGTCGCCGTCGCGGTTGTCCTCGCCGTTGGCCTCGTTGTGCTTGTGGGCGTAGCTCACGGCGTCCGCCAGCGTGAAGCCATCATGGCAGGCGACGTAATTGACCGAGTGCTGCGGGCCGCGGCCTGCAGCGCCGAACAGGTCGCTGGAGCCGGCCAGCCGTTCCGCCAGCCGCGGCACCAGGGCCGCGTCCCCGCGCCAGAAGGCGCGCGCCGTGTCCCGGAAGCGATCATTCCATTCACTCCAGGGCCGGGGGAATTCCCCGAGCCGATAGCCGTCGGGGCCCAGGTCCCACGGTTCGGCGATGAGCTTGAGCCGTGACAGCACCGGGTCGGCCTGTAGCGCAGCGAAGAAGTCGCCAGCGGGATTGAAGGCTTCCTGTTCCCGTCCCAGGGTCGTCGCCAGGTCAAAACGAAACCCGTCCACGCGCATGTCGGTGGCCCAGTAGCGCAGGCAGTCCAGTGCCAGCCGTCGCGCCATCGGGCGCCCGAAATCCAGCGTGTTGCCGCAACCGGTCCAGTTGACGTTGCGCCGCAGGTCGTCGGCTTCCAGCCGGTAGTAGCCGAGGTTGTCGATGCCGCGCAGGCTCAGGGTGGGGCCGTCCTCGCCTCCTTCGGCGGTGTGGTTGAAGACCACGTCGAGGATCACCTCGATCCCGGCGGCGTGCAGGGCCCGGACCATTTCACGAAACTCCCGCACCGGGTCCGCCAGCGCGTAACCGGCATGCGGCGCAAAGAAGGCCAGCGTGTTGTAGCCCCAGTAGTTGCTCAGGCCCTTGGCGCGCAGGTGCGGTTCGCTGACGAAATGCTGCACCGGCATCAGCTCGACGGCCGTGACGCCCAGCCGCAGCAGGTAGTCGAGCACTGCGGGCTGGGCCAGGCCCAGGTACGTTCCACGCAGGTGTGCCGGCACGTCCGGGTGCATGCGCGTGAACCCTTTCACGTGCAGTTCGTACACCACGCTCTGTTCGAGGGGGTGGCAGGGCCGTCGGTCCCCCTGCCAGTCGAAAGCCCGGGGGTCGACCACCCTCGCCTTCGGCATGCAGCCTGCGCTGTCGCTGATGTCCTGGCGCCAGGCATCGGCGCCGTGGCGCGCGTAGCCGTACACGGCAGCGTCGTACGTGAGTTCTCCGCTCAGGGCGCGCGCATAGGGATCGAGCAGCAGCTTGTGCTTGTTGAAACGATGTCCCTGGCGCGGGGCGTAGCGGCCGTGTACCCGGTAGCCGTAGACCAGGCCGGGGCCGGCGCCCGGCAGGAAGCCGTGCCAGGTGTCGCCAGTGCGGGCCGGCAGTGCCACGCGGGCTGTTTCGCGCCGGCCGTCGGCGTCGAACAGGCACAGCTCTACGGCCTCGGCATGCATCGAGGCGAGGGCAAAATTGACGCCGTCGCCGGTCCAGGTCGCCCCCTGCGGACCAGGGCGTCCCGCAGTCATGGGCCGCCTCACGTCTCGGGTACCAGGAACACCGCCCCCAGCGGAGGCACCGTCAACCGCAGGGAATGATCACGTCCGTGGCTCGGTACGGCAGAGGCGGTCACGCGACCCTGGTTGCCGACGTTGCCGCCGCCGTAGCAGTCGGCATCCGTGTTCAGCAACTCGCGCCAGGCGCCGCCGAGCGGCACGCCGAGCGGATAACTTTCACGCACCACGGGGGTGAAGTTGAATGCGGCCAGCAGCCCCGCTCGCCCGGCGTGATCGCGGCGCAGGAAAGCCAGCACGCCGTTTGCCGGGTCGCTGCATTCCAGCCATTCGAAGCCGCGCGACGAGGCGTCCGCTTCCCAGAACACCGCGTGTTCCCGGTAGCAGGCGTTCAGGTCGCGCACCAGTGCCTGCATGCCCGCATGCGGCGCCTGTTCCAGCAGGGCCCAGTCGAGCCCGGTGTCGTGGTTCCACTCGCGCTCCTGCGCCAGCTCCGCGCCCATGAAGAGCAGCTTCTTGCCCGGATGGGCGAACATGAAGGCCAGGTAGAGCCGCAGGTTGGCCAGCTGCTGCCAGCGGTCGCCGGGCATCTTGCCCAGCAGCGAACCCTTACCGTGCACCACTTCGTCGTGGGACAGCGGCAGCACGAAATTCTCGTTCCACGCATACAGCAGGCCGAAGGTCATCTCGTCCTGGTGGTAGCGACGGTGCACCGGCTCGCGCGCCATGTGGCGCAGCGTGTCGTTCATCCAGCCCATGTTCCACTTGAAGCCGAAGCCGAGCCCGCCGTCGTAGGTCGGCCGCGACACGCCGGGCCAGGCCGTGGACTCCTCGGCGACGGTCAGCACCCCGGGATGCTCGTGGTGCACCACCTCGTTGAAGCGTTTCATGAACGCGATCGCCTCGAGGTTCTCGCGCCCGCCGTAAACGTTCGGCCGCCACTGGCCCGGCCCGCGCGAGTAATCCAGGTAAAGCATCGAGGCGACGGCATCGACGCGCAGGCCGTCGACATGGAAATGCTCGATCCAGTGCAGGGCGCTGGAGACCAGGAAATCGCGCACCCATTCGCTGCCGTAGTCGTACACCAGCGTCTGCCAGTCCGGGTGCCAGCCGCGCAGCGGGTCAGGATCCTCGTACAGCGCGGAGCCGTCGAATTGCGCCAGGCCGTGCGCATCGGTGGGGAAGTGCCCGGGCACCCAGTCCATGATCACGCCGATACCGGCCGCATGCAGGCGGTCCACCAGCAGGCACAGGTCCTGCGGCGGCCCGAAGCGGCTGGTCGCCGCGAACAACCCGGTCGGCTGGTAGCCCCAGGAGGCGGCGAAGGGATGCTCCGTGAGCGGCATGAATTCCACGTGCGTGAAACCCATCTCGACGAGGTAAGGCACCAGTTCATCGGCCAGTTCGCGGTAGCTCAGCGCCCGCCCGTCGCGGCGTCGCCAGGAGCCGGCATGCAGCTCGTAGACGCTCATCGGCAGGTCGTTCCGGTAGCCCATGGCGCGCCGGGCAGCGATCCACTCTGCGTCCGACCAGCGATACGTCTCCGCGCCTGGCACGATCGCCGCGTTGCCCGGCGCCTGCTCGCAGTACAGCGCGAAAGGATCGGTCTTGAGCGGCAGCAGCCGTCCATCCGCCGCATGGATCTCGTACTTGTACAGGGCACCCGGTTCCAGGCCGGGAATGAACAGGCGCCAGTCCCCGCTCGCGGACCGCTGCATCGGATGGCGCCGTCCATCCCAAAGGTTCCAGTCGCCCACCACGCTGACAGAGCTCGCCTGCGGCGCGTGCACGATAAAGCGCACGCCGTCATGCATGCTCCCGTTATCGGCCGCCAGGGCCACGGCACGAGCACCGTAATGCTGGTGCAGGCGGTTGCGGTCCGGCGGCGGGAGCGCCGCCAGGGCGGCGAAGAACGCGTCGGGTGAGAGGCTGTGGCTCATGCCCTACCCGATCGGTCCCGCGCCCCAGATGCGCTCGGCGTACTCGCGCACGGCGCGGTCGGAGGAGAACCAGCCCATGCTGAAGGCGTTGATCACCGCGCGGCGGCTCCATGCGTCGGGATCGCGATAAAGAGCATCGACGCGGGCCTGCGCGTCCACGTAGTCCTGGTAGTCCGCGAGGCAGAGAAAATGCTCGCCGTCGGCGGTCAGGGCGTCGACGACGGGCGCGAAGCGGCGCGGTTCGTCGGGCGAGAACACGCCGTCGCGCAGCTGCCTGAGGACTTCCGCCAGCTCCGCGTTGTGGCGCACCAGCTCGATGGGGTAGTACCCCTGGGCTCGCCTGGCCGCAGCCTCCTCTGCCGTGAGCCCGAAGATGAAAATATTGTCCTCGCCGACGGCGTCGCGAATCTCGATGTTGGCGCCGTCGAGCGTGCCAATGGTCAGGGCGCCGTTCATGGCCAGCTTCATGTTGCCGGTGCCTGAAGCCTCCATGCCCGCGGTGGAGATCTGCTCCGAGAGGTCCGCGGCGGGAATGATGAGCTCGGCCAGGGAAACGCTGTAGTTCGGCAGGAACACCACCTTGAGCCGGTCGCCGACTTCAGGGTCGCTGTTGATCATGTCGGCCGCGTTGTTGATGAGCTGGATGATCCGCTTGGCCATGACGTAGCCGGGCGCTGCCTTACCGGAAAATATGACGGCGCGCGGCTGCCAGTCGGCGTCCGGGTCCTGGCGGATGCGGTGGTATCGCGTGATCACGTGCAGGAGGTTGAGCAGCTGGCGCTTGTACTCGTGGACACGCTTGATCTGCACGTCGAACATGGCGTCGGGATCGAGCGCGATGCCGAGTTCGCGCTGCACTTCGCGCGCGAGTCGCAACTTGTTGTCGCGCTTCACGCCACGGAAGCGCTCGCGGAACCCGGCGTCCTCCGCCAGGGGCCGCAATTCCGCCAGGCGCTCGAGGTCGTTCTCCCAGCCCCGTCCCAATTGCTCGTCCACCAGCCCGCTGAGCCCGGGGTTGGCGGCGCGCAGCCAGCGCCGTGGCGTGACGCCGTTGGTGACGTTGACGAAACGCCCGGGGAAGTGGGTGTCGAAGTCACCGAACAGTGTCTCGCGCACCAGCCTGGAGTGCAGCGCGGCCACGCCGTTCACCTTGCGCGAACCGATGGTCGCCAGCCAGGCCATGCGTACGCGGCGCCCGTCGTGCCCGGCCTCGTCCACCAGCGACATTCTCCGGCGGCGTTCATGGTCGCCCGGATAGCGCTCCCAGACCTCGTCGAGAAAATCGCGGTTGAGCCGGTAGATGATCTCCAGGTGGCGCGGCAGGAGTTTCTCCAGCATGCGTACCGGCCAGCTCTCGAGCGCCTCGGGCAACAAGGTGTGGTTGGTGTAGCAGAACACCCCGCGGCAGATGTGCCAGGCGGAGGCCCAGTCCATGCCGTGTGCATCGACCAGCAGCCGCATCAGTTCAGGTATCGCGAGCGCGGGATGCGTGTCGTTGAGCTGGATGGCCACGCGCTCCGGCAGCTCTTCCAGTGCATGCCCGGCGGCGACATGTTCCTCGAGGATGTCCTGCAGGCTGGCGGAGACGAAGAAGTACTCCTGCTTGATGCGCAGCTCCTTCCCCTCCTCCGTGGAGTCGTCCGGGTAGAGCACGCGCGAAATGTTCTCCGCCTCGTTCTTCTCCTGTACCGCAGCTTCGTAGTCGCCGCGGTTGAACAGCGCGAGATCGATCTCCGGGGCATAGCGCGCGCCCCACAGCCGCAGGTGGTTGACGGTGTGCCCGTTGTTGCCCGGCACGGGCGTGTCATAGGCTACGGCCTCGATGCGCTTGCCGCCGATACAGACTTCGTAGCGCACGTCCTCGCGCTGGATCTCCCACAGGTTGCGCAGCCGCAGCCAGGTGTTGGGGAACTCCTGTTGCTCGCCATTCGGCCCGATACGCTGCTCGAACAGCCCGTAGTCGTAGCGAATGCCGTAGCCGAAGCCGGCGAGGTCGAGCGTCGCCATGGAGTCCAGGAAGCAGGCGGCAAGCCGGCCGAGACCGCCGTTCCCGAGCCCCGCGTCCTGCTCTTCCTCGACCAGTTGTTCCAGGCGCACCCCGATCTCCTCGAGCAGCACCCGCGCGTTTTCGTCCAGGTCCATGTTGACCGCTGCGTTCAGCAGCGTGCGTCCCATGAGGAATTCCAGTGACAGGTAATACACCTTGCGCGGATTCCTGCCGCGGATGCGGCGCTGGGTCTCGTGCCAGCGGCCGAGCAGGCGGTCCCGCAAGGTCAGCGCCACGGCGCTGTAGAGGTCGTGGAGCGTGGCATTGCCCATGTCCTTGCCGACGCCGTAGAGCAGCTTTCTCAGGGTGTCGCGACGCAGGCTGTCGGCATCGAAGCCGAGGGGCTCCGGCAGGTGGTGCTCGGGGATGTTCACGCTTTCTTGGCTCTCCTGCACAGCGGGGGTTTGCCCTGCGGCAAAGCGGCAACGATACTGTTTTCCATGCGTCGCATTCTACTGTGTCTTGCCCTGCTTGCCCTTACCGCGCTGGCGGCGGCCGAACCACGCCTTGGCCCCGAGCAGCGCGTGGCCGAGCGGCTGGAGCGGCTGTCGGGCCTGGTTGCCGCCTGCCGCCTGCCTCTTGCGGTGGACCCGGCGGCCGTGCGCGGCATCATCGACCAGGAGCTGAGGCCCTACGCCGACGTGCTTTATGCCGGCCAGCTCGTGCTCGGACGCCACTGGCCGCAGGCCTCGCCGGAACAGCGGCGACGCTTCGCCGAGGCACTGTACGGTGCCCTGGTGAATCGCCATGCCACGGGCCTGCTGCTGCTGACCCCGCACAATGTGCGGGTGGCAAAGGGGGACGGGCCGCGGGGCGGCGAGACGGCGCAGGTGGAGTTGAGCATCGATGCCGGGCTGTCCCGTCGCGTCCCCGTCCTGCTGGAACTCAGGCGTCACGATGATCGCTGGCGCATCTACGACGCGCGCTGGGAGGGCCAGTCCTTCGTCCTTGGCCTGCGACATACCTACGCCGAAGAGATCGGCCGGCGCGGCCTGGAGACGGTGATCCGCGAGCTGGAAACGCGCGCGGGCACGCCGCCCGGCCCGCCCGCGCAACGCAACACGCCGGCCGGCCGTTGCCTGCAGGCCAGGGAATCCCTCTGATGTCCTGGCGGCCGGCTCTCTGCGCCGGGCTGCTGGGCCTGGCCTGCCTGCCGTCCACCGCGCAGGCATGGGGGCCGTCCGCGCACCGCATCGCTGCCGAGGTCATGGATGCGTTCCTGTGCACCGCCGCGCGCGCCGAGGTGGAGGCGATGACGGGGCACATGCCGCTGGCCGAGCTGGTGGTGTGGCCGGATCGCATCAGGGACACGGCGGCCTGGTCGCATACCCGCGACTGGCATTACATGAACGTCGCCGATGACACGCCTGTGCGCGCGGACACCCAGCCCGAAAGCGGGCGCATCCTGGCGGCCATTCGCGACAACCTGGCGCTGTTGCCGCCAGGCGAGGCCGGCCCGGAACGCCGGCGCCAGGCACTGGCTTTCGTGCTCCACCTCGTGGTCGACCTGCACCAGCCGCTGCATGTGGGCCGCGCTGCGGATCGCGGCGGCAACAGCGTCCGGGTGCGCTTCGCGGAGCGCGAAACGAACCTGCACCGGCTCTGGGACAGCGGCTTGCTGTACAGCACGGGCCTGCGACCCGAGGAGCATGCGAACGCCCTGCGTGCGCTCGCCGCCGCGGGCGGCGCGAACTGGGCCCAGGGCAGCCTGGAAGACTGGGCGGACGAATCCCGGCGGTTACGGCCGTGGGTGTATGACTTCGACGCGCGACGCGAGGTGCCGATCATCTCGCGCCGCTATGCGGAAACCGGGCGCCAGCTCGCATCGCTGCGGCTCGCCCAGGCGAGCGTGCGCTCGGCACGGCTGTTGAACGGCGTGTGGTGCCCGGACCAGTGAGCCCGGCGGCAGCGCCGCCGGGCCCTTGCCGGGATCAATAGGTGTACGTGGCCTGGAAGCCCAGCGGGATACCCAGCGCCCAGTAAATCAGCAGGAAGACCGTCCACGCGACCAGGAACACCACCGAGTACGGCAGCATCATGGCCACCAGCGTGCCGATGCCGGCCTTGGTCACGTAGCGCTGGCAGAACACCACGATCAGCGGGAAATACGGCATCAGCGGCGTGATGATGTTGGTGGTGGAGTCGCCGACACGATAGGCGGCCTGCGTCAGGTCGGGGGAAATCCCGAGGCTCATCAGCATCGGCACCAGGATCGGCGCCAGCAGCGCCCACTTGGCCGAGGCCGAGCCCACCAGCAGGTTGACCACGCCGGTGACGATCACGATCCCGACCAGGGTCACCTGCGCGGGCATGCCCATGGCGCGAATGAAGTTTGCGCCCTCGATGGCGATGAGCGGGCCCAGGTTCGACTGGCCGAAAGCGTAGATGAACTGGGCCGCGAAGAACGCCATCACCATGTAGTAACCCATGTCGCTCATGGCCTTGGTCATGCCGTGGACGACGTCGCGGTGGCTCTTGAACTTGCCCGATGCATAGCCGAAGACGATGCCGGGGACGACGAACAGCAGGAAGATCAGGGGCACGATGGAGCCCATCAACGGCGACCCCGACCCGGCGAGCTTGCCCTCCGCGTTGCGCCACACCGAATCCGCCGGCAGCGACGTCAGTACAAGGGCAAGGATCATCAGTCCCATGGAAGCCAGCGCCCAGCGCAGGGCGCGCCGCTCCGGAGGCTCCAGCGGCTCCATCTTCGGCAGTTCGCTGAGATCGCCATCGAGCTCCGTGTTCCTCAGGCGCGGCTCCACCACCTTGTCGGTAATGAACCAGCCTAGGGCGATGATCAGCAGCGAGGAGATCGCGGTAAAGAAATAGTTGTTCAGCGGGTTGATCAGCAGTTCCGAGTCGAGCACCTGGACGCCGGCCTGGGTGATGCCGGCGAGCATCGGGTCCACGCTCGAGGGCACGAAATTGGCCGAAAAGCCGCCGGACACGCCGGCGAAAGCCGCGGCGATGCCTGCCAGGGGATGCCGCCCCGCGGCATAGAAGATCACGCCGCCAAGCGGCACCACGAGCACGTAGCCGGCGTCTACCGCAGTGTGGCTGATGATGCCCACCGTGATCACCATCGGCGTCAGCAGCGAGCGCTTGGTGAAGGACAGCAGGGAGCGCAGCGCGGCGTTGATGAAGCCGGAGTGCTCGGCCACGCCGATGCCGAGCATCGCCACCAGTACCACGCCCAGCGGCGGGAAGGCGACGAAGACCTGCACCATCTGCGCCAGGAAGCCGACGAAGTCCTGCCCGGCGAGCAGGTTGCGGATCACCACCGGCTCGCCGCTGCGCGGGTCGATGGCCGAAAACGAGACGGGCGCCAGCAGGGCGGAGACGATCCAGGTGATCACGAGCGCGAGCAGGAACAGCACCGCGGGGTCCGGAAGCTTGTTGCCGGCGCGCTCGATCCAGTCGAGGATCCGCGCGATGCGGGGGTTCACGTTCGCGTTATCTGCTGCTGGTTCTTGACCGGACATGCGCCGCCTCCTCTTCGCGAAGGCGGCAGTATAGCCGTGTCAGCGCCGATATGCGGCCTGCAGGCCGCGCCCGGGCGCCGGCGGATCAGTGCCCGCGCCGGCGGTGCCTGGCTTTCATCGCCACGATGCCACCAATTACGGCCAGCACGCCCGCAACGGCGTACATCGCGACCACCACCACAGTGCCCATGTCACCCTGCTCGATCATTGCTGCCTCCCGTAGTTACGAGGAGGATAGCGCGTCGCGGTGGCGTGTTCATCTCCTGCCGGTGGGATGCGTCGGTGCGGGTTGGCGGCTGCGCCAGATTGCCTTGGCGCTGACGATGCGTCAGCATCTGGCGCCGACGTCTATCCGCAAGGAATGAGCCATGCCGCGCAGCTTCCGCGTCCCGCATACCCTGGTCCTGCTGTTCGGCATGATGGTGCTGGCGCTCGTCGCTACGTGGCTGTTGCCGCAGGGTGAGTTCCAGACCGTCGTCAACGACGCCGGCCGCGAGGTCGTGGTTCCCGGGACCTACGCGGTGCTCGCGGATGCGCGCACGCTCATGCCGTGGGAGCTGCTCACCGTGGTGCCGCGCGCGCTCGCCGATGCACAGGACATCATTTTCTTCGTGCTGATCGTCGGCGGCGCGATCCGCGTGCTGCGCGCTACCGGCACCATCGACGCCATGCTGGGCGCGGTACTGCGCCGGGTCGGCCACAAGCCCGGGTTGCTGATCGCGGTCGGCATGGGTGTGTTCGCGGCGGGATCGGCGACCCTCGGCGTGGCCGAGGAGTACATCCCGCTCACCCTGGTGCTGATCGCCCTGTGCGTGGCCATGCGCATGGATACCGTCACCGCCATCGGCATCATGGTCTGCGGCTATGGCATCGGTTACGGCGTTGCCGCGCTCAATCCGTTCACGCTCCTGGTGGCGCAACGCGTTGCCGAGCTGCCGCCTGCGTCGGGACTGGGTTTCCGGCTCGCCATCTTCCTGCCGTTCCTGGCCATCGGCGTCCATCATGTCTGGGCCTACGCACGCAAGGTCCAGGCCGATCCAGCCGCCAGCCTGGTCCATGACATCGACGCGGCCCAGCACGCGCCCACGGAGCTGCCGGCCGGACTGGACGGACGCCACAAGCTGGTCGTCCTGCTCACCCTGGGAACCCTCGGGCTGATGGTCTACGGCATCGCCGTGCCCAAGTGGTACGTGCTCGAGCTCAGCGCGATGTTTCTAGGGCTGGCACTGTTCGCCGGGCTGGTGGGCGGGCTCGGGGCCGATGGCACCGCCAGGCGTTTCGCCGAAGGCGCAGCAGAGCTGGCGGGCACGGCCCTGCTCATCGGTTTCGCACGCTCTATCGCGCTGATCCTGGAAGACGGCCTGGTCCTGCATACCATCGTCAACGCACTGGCGGCGCCGCTGCAGCTGGTCGGCGCGGAGGTCGCCGCGATCGGCATGCTGCTGATCCAGACGCTGATCAACTTCTTCATCCCTTCGGGGTCGGGCCAGGCCTACGTCACCATGCCGCTGATGGCGCCGATCGGCGACCTGGTCGGCGTGACACGCCAGACCGCCGTACTGGCGTTCCAGTTCGGTGACGGCTTCGCCAACATGATCGTCCCCACCAACCCGGTGCTGATGGGCATACTCGGCATCGCCGGCATCCCCTACGACCGCTGGCTCCGGTTCGTCCTGCCGCTGATGCTGAAGCTGCTGGTGGCCGGGTCCGTGACGCTGGTGATCGCCGTGATGATCAACCTGCAATAGGCGGCTCCCATCCTCAGTCTCGCCCAGTTCGCTTTGCGCCGCGGTCCCGAGCGCCTGCTCTCTGGCGTTGATCTCACTCTGCACGCCGGCTGGCGGGTCGGCGTGGTGGGCCGAAACGGCAGCGGGAAATCCAGCCTGTTTGCCGCCATCCGGGGCGAGATCGAGGCGGACCAGGGACAAATCAGCTTGTCGTCCAAGGTTCGCATCGCCAGCGTTGCGCAAGAGACCCCTGCCCTGTCCATGCCGGCGCTCGATTTCGTGATCTCGGGTGACGCGGCGCTATGGACCAGCCTGCAGGACGAACGCGAGGCGACCCGGAGCGGTGACTTCGAGGCGGCGGCCCGGGCCCATGAGCGACTCGGTGAGCTGCAAGGCTACGACGCGGAGGCCAGGGCCGGCCGGCTCTTGCACGGGCTGGGTTTTGCCGCGGCCACGCATCGCCAGGAAGTGCGAACCTTTTCCGGCGGCTGGCGTGTGCGGCTGAACCTGGCGCGTGCGCTCATGACGCCCTCCGAGCTGTTGCTGCTCGACGAACCCACCAACCATCTCGACCTCGATGCTGTGCTGTGGCTGGAGCAGTGGTTGCTGCGCTATCCCGGCACCCTGCTGGTGATCTCGCACGATCGGGAATTCCTCGACGGCGTATGCACTCACGTAGTCCACCTGCACGATCGCCGCGCCCGGCTATACGCCGGCAACTACTCTTCCTTCGAGCGGCAGCGAGCCGAACAGCTGCGCCAGCAGCAGCTGAACTTCGAGAAGGAGCAAGCGGAGCGCGAACGGCTGCAGCGCTTCGTCGACCGCTTTCGGGCCAAGGCGACCAAGGCCTCGCAAGCCCAGTCCCGCCTGAAGCGCCTGGAGAAACTCGCCGGCACCGAAGCCATCCGGGCAGAGCGCTCGCTGGATATCGAGTTCCCGGCCCCGGCAAAGCTCCCCTTCTCCCTCGTGACACTTGACGGCGTCACCGCCGGGTACCGGAGTGGCGAGCACGAGGCGCAGGTGCTCGGCGATGTCAGGTTTGCACTGGAGGCCGGGGACCGGGTCGCTTTCCTGGGGCCGAACGGCGCGGGAAAATCCACGCTCGTAAAGACCCTGGTCGGCGAGCTCGCTCCTCTGCACGGGGCGCGACGTGCCCACGAAGACCTGGTCGCCGGCTATTTCGCCCAACACACCGTGGAAAGCCTGCGTGCCGGCGAGAGCCCCTACCAGCACTTGCAGGTCCTCGCACCCGACGCTGCGCCCCAGGCGTTGCGTGACTTCCTCGGTCGCTGGTTTTTCAGCAGCGATCGGGCCTTCGAGCCGGTGGATAACTTTTCCGGCGGGGAACGAGCGCGGCTGGCGCTGGCGCTGATCGCCTGGCAACGGCCGAACGTGTTGCTGCTGGACGAACCGACCAACCACCTCGACCTTGACATGCGGGAGGCGCTGGCCGAAGCGCTGGCGGACTACGAAGGCGCCATCGTGCTGGTTTCACACGACCGTCACCTGCTCGGGCTGGTCTGCGAGAGCTTCTGGCGCGTGGCCGATGGCCGCGTGGCCCGGTTTGATGGCGACCTGGATGACTATGCCGGCTGGCTGGGCTCCCGCGGTGCGCGAGACGATGATAAGCCGGGGGCACCCAGCGACCGGCAACAGGCCAGGCTGGAGACCCGGGCGCGCTCGCGCGAGCTGGCCCGACAAAGGAAAAAGCTCTACCAGCTCGAGGCTCGCCTCGAGGCGCTGCAGGAATCACGCAAATCGCTCGAAATCCGGCTATCGGACCCCGCCTGCTACGCGGGGGATACCGGTGCGCTCGCGCGCCTCAGCAGCGAGCACCGCGAGATCAGCCGACAGATCGAGTCCGTGGAGAGGGATTGGCTGGAATTGTCGGAGGCGCTCGAAACACAGGGCGGCGGCGACGGGACCGGGTAGGCGCATGGGCCGATCAGAACCCGAGCGGGATGCCGAACACGAAGAAAGCCACCAGCAGCGCCGTCCACACCACCAGGAAGACCATCGAGTACGGCAGCATGATCAGCAGCATGTCGCCGAAGCCCAGTTCCGGCCGGTATTTGCGCATGAAAGCCAGGATCACGCCGCAGTAGGTCATCATCGGCGTGATGATGTTGGTGGCCGAGTCCGCTACGCGGAAGGCCGCGGACACCAGGTCCGGCGTCATCTCCTGGTTCACGAAATACAGCATGGGCACGAAGATCGGCCCGAGCAGCATCCACTTGGAAGTCAGCCCGCCGATGAACAGGTTGATCGTGGCGGTGGTGAGCACGAAGCCGATCAGGAGCAGCACCGGGAATTGCTGCAGGCCCATGGCGACCAGCGCCTCGGCGCCGAGGTAGGTGATGTAGGAACCGAGGCCGCTGTAGCGCAGCAGGCCGAGGAAGTTGTAGCTGAAGAAGGTGAGCACCAGGATGTAGCCCATGGTGTTCATCTGCTTGACCATCGCCTTGACGACGTCCGCGACGCGGCGGAAGTTGCCCGAGGCGTAACCGAAGAACACCCCCTCGATGATGAAGAACAGGGAGATCAGCAGGATGATGTTGTTGAGAAACGGCAGCACCTCCTGTCCCGACTCGTCGGTGTAAGGGCCGAGGGGGCCCAGGATGAGTCCCCCGATCACTGCGGCGGCGACCAGCAGCCCCCAGCCCGCCGCCTTGAGCCCCCGTTGCTCCGCCTCGCCCACCTCGAACTGCCCCAGGTCGATCTCGGGCGGCACCTCGAAGGGCGCATGTTCCAGCTTTGGCTCCACGAACCGCTTCGTGACCCAGGCGCCGGTAAAAGCCAGCACGATGGTCGAAGTGGCGATGAACCAGTAATGCATCGTCGCCGGACGCAGGATTGCACCGTCGGCCGTGGTGAACGGAATGCCCTGGGATTCGGCGAAGACCTGGGCGTTCATGCCGATGATGACGTCGATGGGCGTGCCCGGGATGAGGTTGGCGCTGAACCCTGCCGACACGCCGGCGAAAGCTGCGGCCATGCCGATGAGCGGGTTGCGGCCGAGGCCCGCGTAGAGCAGGCCGGCCAGCGGGATCAAAACGAGGTAGCCGGCATCTGTGGCCACTGAACTGGTGATGCCGAGGAACATCAGCAGCAGCGGCAGCCACTTCTGCGGGATCTTGGTTCCGGCGCGCTTGATCAGGGCGCCGAACAGCCCGGAGTTTTCCGCCACGCCGATGGCCAGCATCACGACCATGATCACGGCCAGCACACCGTTGCCGAAGGCCAGCCAGTTCTGCAACAGCGCATTGTCGAAGATCCAGCGGACGTGCTCGGACTGGTACATGGGCAGGATCTGGTAGCGCACCGGCTCGCCGCCCGCCCCCATGGTCTCGAAGGTGTGCCCGCCCAGCAGCACGGTCGCCAGGAAGGCCATCGGGTAGAAGGACATGAAGATGATGACGGGATCCGGGATCTTGTGACCCACCCGCTCGACGAAGCGGGTGAAGGACTGTCCCCTGGTTGGCTGATCCTGGCTCATGGCTCCCTCTGTCCCGGCGCGACACGAATCAGCGGCGAAGTATACGGGAGAACGTCCGCAGCCCTGCACCCCGGACGCGACACAGGGGTGTTGTCAGTGGCCGCCGGGCGGGTTTAGGCTTGATTAGACTTGGTTCAATTACTGGACCCGGAAAACAAGACTCAAGAGGATTCGTCAATGCGCAAATTCAAGACACTTTCATTCGCGGCCTGTGCAGCGCTGGCGGCCGGCGCCGTTCATGCGGACAATCATGGCGTGGCGGAGGCCGGCGCCGATTTCATCGACAAGGAGAGCAAGTCGGTGGGCACCGCCACCCTCACGGAGGGCCCGAACGGTGTAGCGATCTACCTCGACCTGCACGGCCTGCCCCCGGGCCCCAAGGCGATTCATATTCACAGCGTCGGCACCTGTGAGGACCCGGAAGCCGGTTTCGTCGCTTCCAAGGGTCACCTCAACCCCGACGGCAAGGAACACGGCCTGATGAACCCCAAGGGGCCGGACGCCGGTGACCTGCCCAACCTCGTGGTGCTGGATGACGGCAGCGTCAAGGTCGAGATGTTCACGCCGCTCGCCTCGCTCGGCGGCGCCGAAGGACGCGCCACCATCCTCGACGCGGACGGCGCGGCCCTGGTGATCCACATCAACCGTGACGACCACATCACGCAGCCCATCGGCGGGGCCGGCCCGCGCATTGCCTGCGGAGTCGTCAAGGCCAAGTGAGGCTTCGCGCTGCACTGACTGTCGGAGTGACGCTCGTCGCCTTGCTGGCGGCGAGCGTCTATTCCCTGGCGCGCACGCCCGATGCGCCCGACCCCCTGGCGATTTCTGCCCAGGGTATCGGGCCGCTGCAAATCGGCCGGCCCTATGACGAGGCAGCCGAGCTCGCCGTCCGGGTTGCACCGGACAATGCGCTGGCAGGTATCGGCTGCGGCGGGCTCGACGAGGTCCGCTACAGCGGCCAGCTCCAGGGACGTCCCGTGAGCGCGATGGGGATGGCCGATAAGGGCAAGCTGGTCGAGATCGAGCTCACGCTCGATGCGCCGCTACAGGCGCGCAGCGAGGCCGCCTGCGTCGCCCTGCGTGACGAGTTCGCGGCGCCCTTCGTCGCCCGCTTCGGCCCCGTCGAGAAAAGCTGGGAAGAGCGCAAGCCCGTTTCCCGCGAGCACCTCGCCGCCACCGGTCCGGTGGTGCTGGCCGCACGGTGGTTCGCGACCGGCGGCAGCTGCTATGTCAGCGCCCACTATGGCTATGGCGCAAGCCTCAGCGCTGCAGATGCAGCCTGGTAAGTCTCCCGGCTGAGCTTGCCCCTTAGCCCACCAGGGCCACGATCCCCAGCGCCACGGCGCCCATCCCGACAGCAGTGAGCAATGCCACGACCGCGGGCTTCGGGCCGAGCGCGCGCAGTGCCGCGAGGCGTATCTGCATGCCTATGGCGGCCATCGCCATGGCGAACAACAGCCCGCTCAGCCAGCTGCCCAGTGACAGGAACGAGGCCCAAGCCGGGCTCTCCCCAAGAAGCATGTCGCCGGCACTACGTAGCGTTGCGAACGCGACGAATCCGAGCACGAACAGGGGGAAAGCCGGACGCGCCCTGGTCTCTGCCTCACCCTTCAGAGCCCACCAGACGACCGCAGGTATGACTGCGAGCATGGAAAGGTTACGCAGCAGCTTGGTGACGGTCGCAGCGGCGACCGTCTCGGTGGCGGCAAAAGTCTGCTCGTGGAGGATGGCCGCCGCAGTAACCTGGGCGGTGTCGTGCACCGCCGCCCCAAGCACCATTCCGATCTGGCGGCTGTCCCCGAGCCAGGCCTCCAGCAACCATGGGTAGAGTAGCGTGGCGGTCAAGCCGAACAACGCCACGCAGGCAAGCGCGTAGGCAGTCTGTTCGGGACGTGTTTTTAGCGCCGGGGCCGTTGCGGCGATCGCGGAGGCGCCGCAGATGGCGGATCCCACAGCCAGTAATGCGGCAAACTTCCGGTCCAGCCCCAGGGTGCGCTGGAGCCACCAGGTAATCCCGAGCCCGGCTGCCAGGGCGCCGGCCACCAGGGGCAAGGCCTGGATGCCCAGCACTCCGACCTGGGCAAGGGACAATCGCAGCCCGATCAACATGACTGCTAGCTTGAGGACAGCGCCTGCGGCGAGCGCCAGCCCCGGCTGCCAACCCGGCCGGCGTTGGGCGATTCCGCTGAGACCGATCCCGAGCAGGATGGCGACGAGAATCGGGCTGATCGGCAGGCGGGAAACCGACTCGGGCGCCATGGACCACAACGCCGACACGCCCAGCGCCGCCAACGCCGTGCCCAGCGCGACCGTCACGCCTGCAAAATATCGGGTCGCGGATGAAGGTGGAGGCACCGGGTCAGCCTGTCTTCATTACCGCACGCAGCTCCGAGATCCCCCGATGCAAGGCTGCAAAGGCCACCCGCATCTCGCCGAGCCTCGCATCAGGCAGGTCACCCGTGGTCGCCTGGTGTTTGCAGAGTTGCTCGAGGTCCCGTGCTGGCGCCTGCAGAAGCTCCAGCCCCATGTTCCCTGCGGCGCCCTTGATACGATGCGCACGCGCCGCGGCCCCGGCCCAGTCGCGAGCCTCGACAGCGTTCTCTCCATGGGCCAGGTCGTCCTCGGTGACAGTGAGCATTTCCTCCAACAATTCGAGATAACGCTCCTGCTTGTTCCGAAAAATACCCAGGATCCTGTCCAGGTCAACGCCGGGAAGCACCGAGAGGCGTTGCATCGACGCGTGCAGGCCGGCATTGCCCTCGGGCACCGCACCTTCGGGAGGTGCCGGCTTACCCTCTCCGAGCGGGACCATGGCAAGCCATTTCAGTACCTTCTCGTACAGGACATCGGGCTTGACGGGCTTTGTAATCACGTCGCTCATTCCGGCTTCCTCACAGGCCTTCCGGTCTTCGGCGAAAGCATTGGCCGTGACGGCCAGTATCGGCACTCCTTGCTGTCCGGGCATGGCGCGCAGCAGGCGCGTCGCTTCCAGTCCGTCCATCCTGGGCATTTGCACGTCCATAAGGATGACTGCGTAGCCCATCCGCGAAGCGGCATCGATGGCTTCTTGTCCATCCTCGGCAGTATCTGCGACCAGGCCGACAGCCGTCAGTAACTGCACGGTGATTTCCCGGTTGACGGCATTGTCGTCGACCACCAGTATTCGGGTGCCCGCATAGCGGCGACGCAAGAAATTCTGCGCCTCGGCGGCAGGCATCTCCTGCTCCGGGCTTGTCATCGCAGTGCCGCCCACCCGCAGCTGCGCCGTAAACCAGAAACGACTGCCTCGACCTTCTATGCTCTCGACGCCCGCATCTCCGCCCATGAGCACGGCCAGGTGCCGGGTGATCGACAGGCCCAGGCCCGTACCTCCGAAGCGCCGCGAGATCGAGTTATCAGCCTGCTCGAAGGAACGAAAGAGTTCACCCAGCTTGTGCTCCGGAATCCCTACCCCGGTGTCCTCGACCTCGAACAGGACCGTGAGGACATTGCAGTCGTGCGCCACGACGCGCACACGCAGGTGGATCTTTCCTTTGTCCGTGAATTTCACCGCGTTGGCGGCGTAGTTCAACAGGGCCTGGCGCACCCGGGTCGGATCACCCTCAAGCCATTGCGGAATCGGGTCGTAGTCCACGCATACTTCGAGACGCTTTTCGCTGGCCTCCTCGCAGATGATCGCCGCCACGTTGTCGACCAGTGCCGGGAGATTGAACAGTTCGGAGCCAAGCTCCATCCTCCCCGCTTCGATCTTGGATAAGTCGAGCATGTCGTTGACCACCGCCAGCAGGTGCCGCCCGGCCTGGTCGATCTTGTCCAGCTTTTCACGTTGTGCCGCATTCTCTTCTCGCTGCCGTAGCAGGTAAGTCAGGCCAATGATGGCGTTCAGCGGAGTTCTTATTTCGTGGCTCATATTGGCGAGGAACGCGCTCTTGGCGCGGTTCGCACTCTCCGCCTGTTGTCTCGCTGCCGCGAGGTCGGCTGTACGTTGCGCGACGAGTTCTTCCAGGTGATTGCGGTGCCGTGCGAGCTCTTCCTCGCGCTCGCGCCGCTCGGTCACGTCCTGGACCACGCCCGCCATCCGCGGCGGCTGGCCCGCGATTGGCTCAAGGTGTTTTCCCGCCAGCCACAACCATCGCACTGCACCATCCACTCGGCGGATACGAAGTTCGTGCGTGAAGTCGGCCCGCTCGCGTGCCACGCGCTGGAACAGCGCCTCTGTGGCGTCCTGGTCTTCCGCGACCACGTGGGACATGAACGTTTCACGAGTCCACGCGGGCTGGTTGACGCCGTACCCGAAGATCTGGTCGTGGTCGAAAGAGCGCTCGATGGTCTGATCCAGCAGGTTGATCTCCCAATGCGCAATCCGGCTGCTGCGCATGGCGAACGCCAGCTTGTCCCGGGTCTCGCGCAGCCGCAACTCAGCCTGCTTGCGCGCGGTGACGTCGTTGACGATGGAGTACAGCAGTTCCCGGCCCTCCAGCCTGATCGGACCGCTGGACACCTCCACGTCCCGCAGCGAACCGTCGGCCAGGCGATGCTGGAAATTAAAGAAGCGCCGCTCCTCTGCGCGTGCGAGCTGCATCTCGGCTGCCAGCGCCGCGTCCGACATCGGGTTGATGTCGAAGATTTTCATCTTGCAGAGCTGGTCCCGGGTCCAGCCGTAGTATTCCGCAGCAGCGGGATTGGCATCAACGATTTCGCCCGTGGCGGGATCGACCAGCAGCATCACGGAATGCTTGTTCTCGAACAGGCTGCGGTAACGCGCCTCGCTGGCGCGGAGCGCCCTCGCCGCAGCCTGCTGCTGGAGCCTGAGACGTAGGAGCAGGCCGAGTGCGATGGTGGCGACCGGATAGATCAACAGGATCGGAACGCCGATACTGCGCAGCGTTTGCGGCCCAAGGTCGCCAGGCAAGACCGTGCCCATGATCCCGAGCATGACCAGGTGCACGGCCAGGCCGAGCGCATAGAGCTCACGCCAGTCGATACGTGCGAGCCGGCCATGCGCATGGGTTCGCCAGGCGATACCGATCACCGCCGAGGCGATGATCACGCTGATCCCGCCGACTACCCCCACGCCGCCCTGGTACCAGCGGAAAAGCGCGGTCATGAGCATTGCGATGACCGTCGGCAGGAAGCCGAAGAACAGGCCGCACAGGCTCAGCAGCACGGAGCGCACGTCGAACACGAGGCCCTGGCGCAAGACCAGGGCAAAGGACATCACGCCGATCCCGATGGCCCCGACGAGCAGGCCCACGGCCAGCTTCCACGCAAAGTGCTTGTCACCTCCCAGGCCCCGCGCAGAGACGGCGAGCACCTGCGTCATGGCGAGCAGTAAGGCCGCGTTAAGGAACAGGGCCTGGAAAATTTCTCTATTCATGAGGGCGGCAGATCGGGGCGGAAATGTCGTGGCGAATCCCGGTCAGCCGGATGGCATTCACCGCGCATGGCCATCACAGGTCCCGCCGTGGGCGCAGCAAGTATGATGCCGGGGGATGCTGCGGAAAATTCGTAGTTTACGCAGGACAAGTAGCAGCTAAAGTAGCGCGAGTTCAATCTGCTGCCGCCGCGCCGGGCCCGATGCTCCACGCACATATGTCAAACGCCCCCTCCTCGCGCCTGCGGCCGGATCCCGTCGCCGACGATCCCGCCCTGCGCGGCAAGCAATTCGTACTGCGCCGTGCAGTGATGCTGGCGATTGCCTGGAGCGTGCTCATAATTTCCGCGCTGTTATGGGGCCGGCACACGGAACAACAGCAAACTCTCGACCTGGCTGCCCACGAGGCCCGTGCTCACTTTAACAAGGACCAGGCGTTCCGCCTTTGGTCTACTCAGCACGGCGGTGTCTACGTGCCCGTCACCGAGCATACGCCGCCCAACCCTTACCTTGCGCACATCGACGAGCGAGACCTCGAGACGCCATCGCAACGTCAGTTCACATTGATGAACCCAGCCTACATGGTCCGCCAGATGATGGTGGAATATGAGGCCCTTTACGGGGTGCGCGGTCGCATCACCAGCCTGAAACCGCTGAATCCCGACAATGCACCCGACGCCTGGGAGCGCGAGGCCCTGCTGGCCTTCGAGGATGGCACCGGAGAGATCTCCCAGTACGTTGAGAACGACCAGGGGCATTTCCTGCGCCTGATGCAACCCATGGTGACCGAGCCTGGCTGTCTCAAGTGCCACGCACACCAGGGTTACGAAGTAGGCGACATCCGCGGCGCCGTGGGCGTCACAGTCCCGATGGCGCCGTACCTTCAGGCAGAGGCTACGACGCTTGGCAACTTGGGATGGTCCTTCGGCGGGATCTGGATACTGGGCCTGGCCGGCATCGGATTCCTTGCAAGAAGGGACCTTGAGCATGCGCACAGAGAGGCCGTGACGAAAGCCGGTCTGGTCGAGCGGGAGCGCCGCCTGGAGGCCGCGCAGAGTATCGGCGGGCTCGGCGACTGGGAACTGGACCTCTGCAACCGCACGGTGCACTGGTCGAAGCAGATGGAGTGCATCCTGGGCTTTGCGCCCTCGCAAGACCTGGACACCACCCTGAACCGGTTCATGGCGATGGTGCACCCGGAAGATCGCCCGGTCGTGGAGGATGCTTTGCACCGTGCGCTGGTGCTCGGCCGTCCCGCAGTGAGCGCCTATCGACTGACGACGCCATCCGCGGGCGTCCGTTGGCTGGAGATGCGCAGCGAAAGCGTACTGGACGATGACGGGCAGCCGCTAAGGGTGCGCGGAACTTCCCAGGACATCACGGCGTTGAAGACCGTCGAAGACGCCTTGCGCCAGGAGCGTAGTGAGCTCGAGTCCAAGGTGTTGGCGCGAACACATGACTTGGTACTGGCGAAAGAGGCGGCCGAGGCTGCCAATAAAGCGAAGAGTGCCTTCCTTGCCAACATGAGCCATGAGATCCGAACGCCGCTGAACGCTATTCACGGTATGGCATTCCTGATCCGAAACAACCCGGAGCGTGCCGCGGACTCCGGGTATTTTGGGAAACTCGAAGCTGCAGCAAACCACCTCCTGGGCATGGTCGACTCCGTGCTTGACCTGGCGCGCATCGAATCCGGCACACTGGAACTGGAAATCGCCTCGCTTGACGTCGCGGAGATTGTCGAGGAAGTGGCAGCAATGTTCGCAACGGATGCCCGAAAGAAAGGTCTTGGCCTGCGTATCGAGCAAGACCCCTGCCCCGGCGCGCTCGCCGGGGACGCGAAACGCATCCGGCATGCCTTGGCCAACTACGTCAGCAATGCCCTGAAGTTCACAGAATCGGGCGAGGTCATCATTCGCACTCGGATGCTCGAGACTTTCGGCAACGACGTCCTGGTGCGCGTCGAGGTCGCTGACACGGGAATAGGTGTCGACCCGGAGATCATGCCGCGGCTCTTCTCCGCATTTGAACAGGGTGACAACTCCCCGACGCGCTCGCATGGTGGCACCGGCCTCGGCCTCATAATCACGCGCCGGCTCGCCGAGCTGATGGGCGGCTCCGCAGGTGCCGAGCGCCGTTCCAACGGCGGCAGCGTGTTCTGGTTCACCATGCATCTACGCAGGGCCGAATCGCCTTCGAAGGCCCGGCCGACCGTCCGCGTCGGCAGCGGATACGTATAGATTTCCGTAGCCTGCGGCCGCGCGCAGATTAGCCCTCATGGGCTCTCCATGTTAGGTTGTCCTTTCATCCGCGGTTCCCGGATGAGGCGCAACTCGCGTCCCTTCCACGAGAAAACTAAAGATTAGCCACAGGCACAGGGAGGTAACGGGCATGTTTACCAAAATCATGGTTCCCGTCGACCTGGCGCACCTGGGGGCACTGGAGAGATCACTCCAGGTTGCCGCTGACATGGCGCGCCATTACAAGGCTGAAGTCTGCTATGTCAGCGTCACGGCCAACACGCCGGGATCCGTCGCACGGACCCCGGCGGAATACGAAAAGAAGCTCCGCGCCTTCGCCGATGAGCAGACTGCTCACCACGGTCAGCAGACCAGTGCCCGCGTCCTGATCAGCCATGACCCCAGTGCGGACATGGAAAAACTGCTGGTCCGGTGTGCCGAGGACATCGGCGCAGACCTGGTGCTCATGGCGACGCACCTGCCCCACAAGATCGACGCCATCATGCCGTCGCATGGCGACAAGGTGGCCAAGCACACCGGCGTTTCCGTATTCCTCGTGCGCCCACCGCACAACAGCTAAAAAGAAAGGAGGTAGGCCCCGTGGAAAAAGACGACCACAAGGGAACACCTGAACAGACCGCGGAAATCAGCGAAGGCGTACCCTCGCCCGAGGGCGAAGCGACGCTGATCGATACTGATTACGTCATCGGCCAGGATAACTACACCGCATCACCCCTCGGCATCGCGCTGGACATACACGGCAAGGTTTTCGCCATTTCGGCTGTGGTGACGCTGTTTTTCGTCATCATCACGCTCGCGCTGCAGACCGAGGTCGAGCCGCTGTTCGGCGCCATACGTGACTGGCTCACCGGCAACCTGGCCTGGTTTTTCATCTTCGCCGGCAACATCTTCGTGGTGTTGTGCCTGGGCCTGATCGTCTCGCCCCTCGGCAAGGTGCGCATCGGCGGCACCGAGGCAATGCCGGATTTCAGCTATATCGGCTGGTTCTCCATGCTGTTCGCTGCCGGCATGGGGATCGGGCTCATGTTCTACGGCGTCTCCGAGCCCATGTCGCACTTCGAGACGGCGCTCGGCGGGATCAGCATGGAGAACGGCGTGCGCACCGACTGGGCGCCGCTGGGGGGCGCTGCGGGCGACACTGAGGCGGCGCGCAAGCTCGGCATGGCCGCGACGATCTTCCACTGGGGCCTGCATCCCTGGGCCATCTACGCCGTGGTGGCGCTGGCGCTGGCCCTGTTTTCGTTCAACAAGGGGCTCCCGCTGACCATCCGCTCGATCTTTTACCCGATCCTGGGCGAACGGGTGTGGGGCTGGCCGGGCCACGTCATCGACATGCTGGCCGTGTTCGCCACGCTGTTCGGGCTGGCGACGTCGCTGGGCATCGGCGCTTCGCAGGCCGCCGCCGGGCTGGGTTACCTGTTCGGTATCCCTGAGGGCAACGTCACCATGGTGCTGCTGATTTTCGGCATCACCTGCGTTGCCACGCTCTCGATCGTCGCCGGCGTGGACAAGGGCGTGAAGAGGCTCTCCGAGGTCAACATGGTGCTGGCCTTCGTGCTGTTGCTGTTCGTGCTGATCGTCGGCCCGACCATGGTGATATTCAGCGGCTTCTTCGAGAACCTGTGGGCCTACGTGGGCCACCTGCCCGCGCTGTCCAACCCCTTCGGTCGGGAAGACGCGAATTTCAGCCAGGGCTGGACGGCCTTCTACTGGGCGTGGTGGATCAGCTGGTCGCCCTTCGTCGGCATGTTCATCGCCCGGGTCAGCCGCGGCCGCACGGTGCGCGAGTTCCTCATCGCCGTGTTGCTGGTGCCGTCGCTGGTCTCCGTGCTGTGGATGACTGCCTTCGGCGGCACGGCCATCGACCAGTTCATCAGCTCCGGTTTCACGGACGTGAAGGAAGCGGCCCTCGAGGTGAAGCTGTTCGTGATGCTGAGCGAGCTGCCACTCACCGAGATCACCTCTTTCGTCGGCATCGTGCTGGTGATCGTGTTCTTCATCACCTCTTCAGACTCCGGCTCGCTGGTGATCGACACCATTACTGCCGGCGGCAAGGTGGATGCGCCCAAGGCGCAGCGCGTGTTCTGGGCCTTCATCGAGGGCGGCATTGCCGTCGCACTGCTGCTGGGCGGCGGCCTGGTGGCGCTGCAGGCCATGGCGGTTTCGACCGGACTGCCGTTCACCGTGGTGCTGCTGGTGGGCTGCTACGCCATCATCAAGGGGCTGCTCAGCGAGCCGAGGGGTTGAGCCTGGCGGGGAGCGGCTGGCCTCGCTGCTCCCCGCTCCATCCCTAGCACCACAGGTCGCCGAGCGGCGTTTCCGGGCTGAAGCGCGCCGCCACCTGGGCCTGGAACAACTCCGCCGTCGCCAGCGCGTCCAGCACCGCATGGTGCGGCTGGTAGGCAGGCAGTCCGTAACGCGCGCGGCTGTCCTGCAGGCGAATGGACACGGGACGGCGGCCCAGCCAGCGCTTGAAGCGGGCCGGCAGGGATTGCCGGTACAGCCGGGCCTCCAGGGCCATGGTGTCGATCACCGGGAACTGCAGGCTCTCGCCGAGTCGGAACTGCACGGCCGACTCGATGAAGGCGCGCTCGACGTTGCGGTAATGCACCACGGGCACGCTGCCAGACAGCACATCGAGCACTTCTTCGAGCACCTCGCGCAGGTCCGGGGCATCCGCCAGGTCTGAATGGGTGATGTGATGCAGCGTGACGGACAAGGCCTGTAGCGGGAACCGCGGTCGCACCAGCCAGTGCCGTCGTCGCGAGAAATGGATTCGCTGCAGGTCGAACGGCACCACTCCGATGCTGACTATGGAGTGGCGGTTCGGGTCCAGTCCCGTGGTTTCTATGTCCAGCGCCACCAGCCGCGTATCGGCCAGCCTCTGGCCGGGCTCCAGTGCCCAGGCGTCGTAGAACCGTTTCAGGCGCGGGTCTTTCGCCGCCGCGCCCCGTTGCGCCATGAAAAGGGGCCAGTCGAATTGTTGCGCCGGGCTCAATACAGTCTTCCGTCGGGCGCGGGGTCAACCCCGGCGTGTCGGTATCGGGTAGCGGAACTGCAGGAACTTCTGCGCGTCGCTGAGCAACTGGAAGGCGTCCTTGAGGTTATGCCGCTCCGTGCTGGAGATGTTCTCCGGCTCGATGCTGTTGGTCGGCACATGGTCGCGTTTCAGTGCGATCGCCTGGTGCCGGATGCGCACCATGGAGATGAATTCCAGCGCATAGCGGATGCGGTCGCCCACCCCTGAAGGCAGCAGATCGGTGCGCGCGATGTCGTCAAGGCGATCGAAAGAGTTCTGTGCCGTGGAGCCGCAGGCCAGGGCGTGGACGCGAATCAGGTCGACCATCGGCGCCGTGCCGCGGCGCTTCACGTTGATGGTGTTGTTCTGCTTGCCGTCCTTCTCCATGACGAAGTTGCGGAAGAAGCCCAGTGGCGGCGTCCGGTTCGAGGCATTGCGGGCCATGGCGGCGAGGAACAGCGGGCTCTTGGGCGCCTTATCCGCCACCAGGTCCTGCAGCTGCGTGACGAAGGACTGGTCCCCGCTGACACTGTCGAGATCGAAGAAGATCGAACTGTGCAGCAACCGCTCCGGCGTCGGGTTTTCGATCCAGTCGTTGAAGTAGCGCTTCCAGTTCTTGAGCGGCTGGCGCCACCTTGAATTGGTGGCCATGATTTCGCCGGTGCAGTAGGTGTAGCCGCAGGCGGCAAGCCCGTCGCTGACGAACTTGCCCAGCGCCGCGAAATAGGCATCGTGTTGCGCCGGCTCGAAGCTGTCGTCCAGTACCAGCGCATTATCCTGGTCCGTGACGATGCTTTGCTCGTTACGGGCCATGGAGCCCAGCGCCATGAAACTGTACGGGATCGGAGGCGGCCCGAGCTCGGCCTCCCCGAGCTCCAGCAGCCGCCGGGTAAAGCTGCGCCCGATGGTCGACAACGCGCTGCCGATCATCTGCGAGTCAGCCCCCTCGTCCACCATGCGCACGAAGGACTGGCGCACGTCCGGCAGCAGGCGCCCCAGCGCCTCCGCGCTGTCCTGCGTGAATATCCGCTCCACCAGGTACAGGCTGGTATGGGTCTGGTGCCGCACGATATCCGAGATGTGCAAGATGCCGATGGGTTGCCGGCGATGCAGCACCGGCAGGTGCTGCAGGTTGTTGCGCAGCATCAGCAGCATCGCTTCCTGCAGGGTCTCGTCGGACTGCACCACGAACGGCAGACCCTCGACGACCTCCCCAACGGGGGTTTCCGGCGGCAGGCCGCCGGCCACCACGCGGCTGCGGAAGTCGCTGTCAGTGAGGATGCCGAGCAGCCGGCGCGCATCGCCTGCAGCGTCGGTGACGTTGTAGCGCGGATTGTCGTCCGGTTCCCCGAGCACGAGCACCGCGGTGGCGTGAGCAGCGGTGATTTCCTGCGCCGCCTTGCGTACGGGTACCGAAGCTTCCACCACGACCGGCGCACGCGTGATCAGCTTGCGCACGCGCGTCGTCATGACCCCGTCGTCGCCGGCGCGTTTTTCCACCACGGTCTTCAGCCGCGGCTGCTCGAGTTCCACGAAATCCGCGAACTGTTCGTCCTGCGTGCACAACTGCTGGAAGACTTCGTCCGGGATCAGGTAAACCAGAGTGTCCTCGATCGCCCGGACCGGGAAATGCGTGCGATGGTTACGCAACAGGCTGAAGTGACCGAAGATGTCGCCCTCTTCGAGCCGGTTGTGCAGCGCGCCGTTGCGGCGGTAGATTTCTATCGCGCCACTGCGGATGTAATACAAGTCATGGATTTCCTGCTCACGCTGCAGGATGTCCGCTCCGGCCTTGAAATAGGCCACGTCGACTTTCTCGGCAACCTGGTCCAGCAGTTCGTCCGGCAAGGCTTCGAAGGGTGCGAAGCGCGCCAGGTGTTGCCTTATTTCAAGGGCCTCGGTATCCATTCATCTCGTCAATATGCAGCGTCCGGTGCCTGGCCAGTGTGGTGTTCTCGCGGCACGCTGTAAAGTTGCGATGCGGCCGGGCACGTTGTCAGCGGCGGAGAAATCGAGATGGTGATGAAGAGATTCCCAGTATTTCGCGACGTCGTGGTCTTCCAGGCCAAGCTCCTTGTAGACGGCCTGCGGGACCTCCTCATCAGTCCGGTGTCCGTGCTCGCTGCACTGGTGGACCTGCTGGTCCCGGGAAACGACGGCGGCAAGCGTTTCTACGCCGTCGTGCGCTTCGGGCGCCGTACCGAGGAGTGGATCAATCTCTTTGGCGCTGCCGACACGTTGGACGCGAGGCAGGATCCGAGCGGCCTCGATGTCGTCATTGCAGACCTGGAAGAGATGCTCAGGGATCCGGCCCGTCGCGACGAGGCGCGGTTGAAAGCCCAGGCGCTTGTCGACCGACTGAAGGGCGGCGGCAAGGACGAGCCGAACTGGTGATCCGCATGCCCGCCATCGACATCTCGGCCGCGAGTAAAGCGGCACATTTCGATACGGCTTGCCTCAGATCGCGCCGACGGCCTCCTTGAGCAGGTCGCGGACTTCACTCGCGACGCCCGTCAGCGCATCGTTCTCGATTGCCTGCATCGAGGCCACCGGGTCGATCGCGCTGACCTCCACCCCGCCTTCGACTTCGCGCAAGATGACATTGCAGGGGAGCATTGCGCCCACCCGAGGCTCGATGCCGATCGCCTGGTGTGCCATCTTCGGGTTGCACGCACCGAGAATCCGATAGGCCGGCATCTCGACATCCAGTTTCTTCTTCATCGTCGCCTTGACGTCGATTTCGGTCAGCACACCGAAACCGTGTTTCTCGAGCGCCTCTCGCGTCCGAGCATCTACGTCATCGATATTGGCGCCGGAGATCTTCCGGTCGATTGTGTAGCTCATTGCCAGTTCCTTTGCGTCATTGCCGGAGCTATACGCCCCGTGTCTCCAGTTTAGGACACGCAAAGAAAACCGAGTCCCGGAGGACTCGTGTCACTTGAAAGTTCTTGGTTGTTTAGATGGTCGGGGCGAGAGGATTTGAACCTCCGACCCCCTGCACCCCATGCAGGTGCGCTACCAGGCTGCGCCACGCCCCGACCGAGAGAGAAACGGCGATTCGCCGTCGAGAGGCGGGCATCATACCCGATGCCGCCGCAGGGAAAAACACCGCCAGGCTACTTGCCGCGAAGGATCTTGAGGATTTCCTCGAGCTCCGTGCGAATCTGGCGCACGATCTGCACGCTCTGGGTGAGGTCTTCCTTGGCCTCTTCGCCGGTGAGCCGCTGGCGCGCGCCGCCGATGGTGAAGCCTTCTTCGTACAGCAGGCTGCGGATCTGGCGAATCAAAAGCACGTCGCGCCGCTGGTAATAACGCCGGTTGCCGCGCCGCTTGACCGGCTTGAGCTGCGGGAACTCCTGCTCCCAGTAACGCAGCACGTGCGGCTTCACGCCGCAGAGCTCGCTCACTTCCCCGATGGTGAAGTAGCGCTTGCCCGGGATGACCGGGAGCTCGTCGTTATTCCCCGGTTCCAGCATAGGCTTCCACCCGCGTCTTCAGCTTCTGTCCGGGACGGAAAGTCACCACCCGTCGCGCCGTGATGGGAATCTCCTCGCCCGTCTTCGGGTTGCGGCCCGGGCGACGATTCTTGTCCCGCAGGTCGAAATTGCCGAAACCGGACAGCTTCACCTGTTCGCCGTTCGCCAGCGCGGTACGCAATTCCTCGAAGAACATTTCCACCAGTTCGCGCGCCTCGCGCTTGTTCAGGCCCATGTCCTGGAACAAGGCTTCCGCCATCTCAGCCTTCGTCAGCGCCATGTCAGTCTCTTATCCTGGCCCCAAAATCGCGTTCCAGGCGGGCGACCACCGCCGCCACGACCCCGTCCGCATCTTCGTCGGTAAGAGTGCGCGAAGATTCCTGTAAAATCAAGCCAAAAGCCACGCTTTTTAGACTCGAATCTATGCGCTCGCCCTGGTAGACGTCGAAAACCCGACATTCTGTCAAAAGCCCGCCCCCGGCCTCGCGGATCGCGCCCGCCAAGGACGCGACCGGCACGTTCCGCTCCACCAGCAGGGCGATATCGCGGCGAATCGCGGGATAACGCGATATCTCCTTGAAAACAGGCAGTTCCGCCGCGAAGCTCACTTCGTCATCGAGCTCCCACAGCAGCGGCGCCAGGTCGAGGTCCAGGGCGCGGGCAAGCCGCGGATGCAGTGCCCCGACCCAGCCGGCCTCGCGATCGTCCCGCAGGATGCGGGCGGACTGGCCAGGGTGCAGTGCGGGATGCGCCGCCGGCTCGAAGCTGAAGTGCGAGCCGGTCAGGGCCAGCAGGCTTTCCACGTCCCCCTTGGCGTCGTGGAAGTCCAGCGGCGCCGAGCGGGCGCCCCACTGCTCCGGCAGGCGCCGCCCGGCCACGAGGCCGGAAGTAGTGTTAAGTTGTTTTAATTCATCGCCATCCACGACAAACCTCAGGCCATGCTCGAAGATTCGGACACGGTCCTGGCGCCGGCTGAGGTTGCGTCCCAAGGTGTGCAGCAGGCCGGGCCAGAGCGAGACCCGCATCACGCCGAGCTCGGAAGAGATGGGATTGCTGAGCGGCAGCGCTTCGGCCCCTGGGAATACCTGCGCCTGCAATTCCGGGTCGACGAAGCTGTAAGTGACCACTTCCTGGTAGCCGCGCGCCACGAGTACATCCGCAATGCGCGCGCCGGGCACCCGCATTTCTGTCGCCACGCCGAGGCTGGCGCCGCCTGCACCACGCGTCTCGGGGAGGCGGTCGTAGCCGTGAATGCGCGCAACCTCCTCGACCAGGTCGACCTCCAGCGCGATGTCGAAGCGATGGGATGGCGGTGTCGCCAGCCAGCCCTCGTCCGTCGCTTCGACCGTCATACCGAGGCCGGCCAGGATCCGCTCCACCTCCTGGTCCGCCACGGCATGCCCGAGGAGGAGCGCCAGGCGCTGGCGCCGCAAGGACACGGGCGCGCGCGGCGGCAGCTGTTCGGGCGTGACCCGCTCTATGACCGGCCCCGGCTCGCCGCCGGCAATTTGGCACAGCAGGGCCGTGGCGCGCTCGATAGCGCGTCGCTGGTGCGCCGGGTCCACGCCGCGCTCGAAGCGCTGCGACGCGTCCGTATGCAAGCCCAGCCGCCGTGCACGCCCGGCGATGGCCAACGGCGAAAAGAACGCGACCTCGAAGAACACGTCGCGGGTCTGCGCGGAAACGCCAGAGTCCTCCCCGCCCATGATGCCGGCGACCGCACGCGGCCCGCCGTGGTCGGCGATTACCAGGGTGTCCGGCGCCAGCGCCGCCTCGCGCCCGTCGAGCAGCACGATCTTCTCGGCGGGTTCCGCGAGGCGCACGATGATCCCTTCGCGCAGCGTCGCGAGGTCGAAACCGTGCATCGGTTGCCCGAGTTCGAGCATGACGTAATTCGTGACGTCGACCACGGGATGGATCGGGCGCAGGCCGGAGCGGCGCAGTTTCTCCTGCATCCACAGCGGCGTGGTGGCGTCCGCACGGATGTTGCGGATGACGCGGCCGACGAAACGCGGACAGGCCTCCGGGGCACGCACTTCAATCGGGAACTGGTCGCCTGTCAGCGGTGGGACCGGCGCCAGTTCCGGCCCGCCGAGCGGCATACCGTTGATCAGCGCGACCTCGCGCGCAATCCCCAGGACGCTGAAGCAGTCCCCGCGGTTCGGCGTCAGGTCGACGTCGATGACGTGGTCGTCGAGACCGAGCCAGTCGCGCAGGTCAGTGCCGACCGGCGCATCCTGCGGCAGGTCCCACAGCCCTTCGTGGCTCTCGCCCAGGCCGAGCTCGCGCACGGAGCACAGCATCCCCTGGCTCTCGACGCCGCGCAGCCGGGCGCGCTTGATCTTCATGCCGCCGGGCAACACGCCGCCCACCAGTGCCACTGGGGCCCGCATGCCGGCATAGACGTTCGGCGCGCCGCACACGATGCCGAGCGTCTCGCCCGTGCCGGCATTCACCTGGCAGACCCTGAGCTTGTCGGCGTCAGGATGGGGTGCGACCGACTCCACCACGCCAACCACGACCCCTGAGAACTCCGGCGCAGCGGGCTCGACGGAGTCGACCTCCAGGCCGGCCATGGTGAGCTGCCGCACGATGCCGGCGGCATCGACCGGCGGATCGACCCATTCCCGCAACCAGCGCTCATTGAACTTCATCGCACGGCCCCCTGGTTGAACTGGCGCAGGAAGCGCAGGTCGTTGTCGAAGAACAGGCGCAGGTCGCGCACGCCGTAGCGCAGCATCGCAAGGCGCTCCACGCCCATGCCGAAGGCGTAGCCGGTGAACTCCTCCGGGTCGATGCCGCCGAACTCCAGCACGCGCGGATGCACCATGCCGCAACCCAGCACCTCCAGCCAGCCGTCGCCCCACTCCACGTCGACCTCTGCCGATGGCTCGGTGAAGGGGAAATAGGACGGCCGGAACCGCAGCCGCACCTTGCGCTCGAAGAAGCGCTCGAGGAAGTCGTGCAGCACCGCCTTGAGGTGCGCGAAGCTCACCCCGCGATCCACCACCAGGCCTTCGACCTGGTGGAACATGGGGGAATGAGTCTGGTCGGAGTCACAGCGGTACACGCGGCCGGGCGCAATCAACCTGATGGGAGCGCCCTGGCGCCGCATGGAGCGAATCTGCACCGGCGAGGTGTGGGTGCGCAGCAGCCGTCCATCGCCGAAATAGAAGGTGTCGTGCATCGCCCGCGCGGGATGATGCTCCGGGATGTTCAGTGCCTCGAAGTTGTGGAATTCGTCCTCCACCTCCGGCCCGGTGTGGACCCCGAAACCGGCCTGGCGAAAGATGGTCTCCATGCGCCGCATGGTCCGGGTCACCGGGTGCAGGCCGCCGATGGCCTCGCCGCGACCGGGCAGGGTCACGTCGACGCGCTCGGACTCGATCGCGGCGCTCTCGCGCTGCGCCTCGAGATAGTCCTTGCGCGCCCCCAGCGCGGTCTGGAGCGCCTGCTTGGCCTCGTTGATGACCTGGCCGGCGGCCGGCCTGTCTTCGGCGGAGAGGCCGCCGAGCGACTTCAGCAGCCCGGTAAGCAGGCCCTTCTTGCCGAGGTAACGCACGCGCACCTCGTCCAGTCCCGCCAGGTCCTCACATGCCGCGATCTCCTCGCGGCCCTGCTCCAGCAGCTTCGCTGCATCTTCCACGCTATTCCCCCTTTAGAACGGAAAAGGGGAAGGCCCCGCAAGGCCCTCCCCCTTTGCGCCGTGGCCGCGCCGGAGCGCGGCCGAACCGGATGATGCCCTATCCGGCTCAGGCGGCGAGTGCGGCCTTGGCCTGCGCAGCGACTGCGCCAAAGGCCTCGGGCTCGTGCACTGCCATGTCAGCCAGGACCTTGCGGTCGAGCTCGATCCCGGCTTTCTTCAGGCCGTCGATGAGGCGGCTGTAGGAAAGGCCGTGAATACGGGCGCCGGCGTTGATACGGACGATCCACAGCGAGCGGAAATCACGCTTGCGGGCCTTCCGGTCGCGATAGGCGTACTGCCCCGCCTTGGTCACGGACTGCTTGGCGGTGCGGAAGCTGGCGCTGCGCTGGCCGTAGTGGCCCTTCGCCTTCTTCAGGATCTTCTTGTGCTTGGCACGGGCGGTGACGCCACGCTTGACTCTAGCCATGGGTCACCTCCTCAGGCGTACGGGAGCATCTTGCGGACCGACTTGACGTCGCTCTCGTGCACCATCTCCGTCGACCGGAGGTGGCGCTTCCGCTTGGTGCTCTTCTTGGTGAGGATGTGGCTGGTGTGGGACTGGCCGCGCTTGAAGCCGCCGCCTCCCGTAGCGCGGAACCGCTTCGCGGCCCCACGATTGCTTTTCATCTTGGGCATGTGTTTCTCCGTTTATGGCCTGTTCGGGCAAAAGCCCCTGCAGGCGTAGATACGGCTTCGGGCCTGGGCCCTCCGTCCGCAGCTCACTTTTTCTTGGGCGTCAGCACCATCGTCATCTGCCGCCCTTCCATTTGCGGGAACTGTTCCACCGAGGCCAGCTCGGCAAGATCATCCCGCACTCTCTCGAGGAGCTTGGCGCCAAGATCCTTGTGCGCCATCTCCCGGCCGCGGAACCGCAGGGTTACCTTGGCCTTGTCTCCTGCCGTGAGGAAGCGCACCAGGTTCTTCATCTTCACCTGGTAATCGCCCTCTTCCGTCCCCGGCCGGAATTTCACTTCCTTGACCTGGATCTGTCGCTGCTTCTTCTTAGCGACCTGGTTCTTCTTGTTCTGCTCGAAGACGAACTTGCCGTAGTCCATCACCTTGCAGACCGGCGGCTCCGCCGTGGGCGCAACCTCCACGAGATCCAGCCCTTCGTCCGCGG
Source organism: Thioalkalivibrio sp. XN279 (assembly GCF_011089885.1). Taxonomy (NCBI): domain Bacteria; kingdom Pseudomonadati; phylum Pseudomonadota; class Gammaproteobacteria; order Chromatiales; family Ectothiorhodospiraceae; genus Thioalkalivibrio; species Thioalkalivibrio sp. XN279. The sequence goes on from NZ_JAANBD010000025.1 coordinate 241,923, forward strand.
CGAGGCGCAGGGCGTCCTCGCGATGCATGATGCCGAGCTGCTCGCCGTCCGAGCCGATGATCCTCAATTGCGGCGCGCCGATATCCTCGTTGCGCCTGACACGTTTGGACGCCGTGATGCGTCAATCCTCCATAACAGACCGGCCGCGCTTCGCTACTTCAGCTGCGAGGAAGTTACCCACCTGGTCGATGCTCATCGACCCGAGGTCCTCGCCGCTGCGCGAACGCACGGCCAGCAAACCAGCCTCCACCTCCCGGTCGCCAGCGACGAGGAGGAAAGGCACCTTTTGCACAGTATGCTCGCGGATTTTAAAGCCGATCTTCTCATTTCTCAAGTCTGCTTCCACCCGAAACCCCTGATTGACGAGGGTTTTCACGGCGGATTCCACGTATTCGGCCTGGCGGTCCGTGATATTCATCACCATGGCCTGCACCGGGGCCAGCCAGGCGGGGAAGCGGCCCTCGTAATGTTCGATCAGAATGCCGAAGAAGCGCTCCAGCGACCCGAGCAGCGCGCGGTGGATCATGATCGGTCGCCGGCGCTCCCCGCTGGCCGCCACGTACTCCATGTCGAAGCGCTCCGGCAAGTTGAAATCCAGCTGGATGGTGGAGCACTGCCACTTGCGGCCGATCGCGTCCTCGATCTTCAGGTCGATCTTCGGGCCGTAGAAGGCGCCGCCGCCCGCGTCGAGGATGTATTCCAGGCCCTTGCGCTCCAGCGCGCCCTTGAGCGCGACCGTCGCCTTGTCCCAGATCTCGTCCGAGCCCACGGCCTTCTCGGGCCGGGTCGAGAGGTTGACCTCGAACTGGGTGAAGCCGAAGTCGCCGAGCATTTCCAGGGTCAGGTCCAGCACCCGCAGGACCTCTGCCTCGATCTGCTCCTCGCGGCAGAACACGTGGGCGTCGTCCTGGGTGAAGCCGCGCACACGCATCAGGCCGTGCAGCGCGCCAGACATCTCGTGCCGGTACACGGTGCCGAGCTCGGCCCAGCGCATGGGCAGTTCGCGGTAGGAGCGCAGGCGGTCCTTGTAGACCAGCACGTGGAAGGGGCAGTTCATCGGCTTCAGCTGGTAAGGCTGGCCGTCCTCCTCCATCGGCTTGTACATGGACTCGCGGTAGAAATCCGTGTGCCCCGAGGTGTGCCAGAGGTCTTCGAGGGCAATGTGCGGGGTGAACAGCAGCTCGTAGCCGTGCTTCGTGTGCTGCTCGCGCCAGTAATCCTCCATCACGCGCCGGATGCGGGCGCCGCGCGGATGCCAGAACACCAGGCCGCCGCCGGCGTCGTCCTGGATGCTGAACAGGTCCATGTCCCGCCCGATCCGGCGGTGGTCGCGCTTTTCGGCTTCCTCGAGGCGCGTCAGGTAGGCCTTGAGCTGCTTGGCGTCCGGCCAGGCGGTGCCGTAAATGCGCTGCAGCTGCTCGTTGCGCGCGTCGCCGCGCCAGTAGGCACCGGCCACCTTGGTCAGCTTGAAGGCCTTCAGCAGCCCCGTGCGCGGGACATGCGGTCCGCGGCAGAGGTCCTTGAAGTCGCCCTGGCCGTAGATGCTGAGCGTCTCCTCGGCCGGGATGTCCTCGATGATTCGCGCCTTGTATTCCTCGCCCATGCCGCGGAAGAAGGCCACCGCCTCGTCGCGCCCCATGACCTCGCGGTGCACGGGCTGGTCGGCCTCGGCCAGCTCCGCCATGCGCTGCTCGATGGCGGCGAGATCCTCGGGCGTGAAAGCGCGATCGAAGGCGAAGTCGTAGTAGAAGCCGTCCTCGATCACCGGCCCGATAGTGACCTGGGCGCTGGGGAACAGCTGCTTCACGGCCTGCGCCAGCAGGTGCGCGGTCGAGTGGCGGATGATCTCCAGCCCGTCCTCGTCGCGACCCGTGACGATCGCCGCCTCGGCGTCGCCCTCGATGCGGTGGGAGGTGTCCACCAGGCGGCCGTCCACGCGGCCGGCGACCGCGGCCTTGGCGAGGCCGGGGCCGATGTCTGCAGCCAGCTCCGCCACCGTGATGGGCGCGTCGAAGCTGCGCTGACTTCCGTCAGGGAGCGTGATGACCGGCATGGGAACTCTGTCTGCTCAGAATCGGACTGCACGCTCCGGCGAGAGTCCCTGGCGGGCTTCGCGCCGGGGCGTGCGGGTCTCGGATTTGGTAGGCGCGGGCGGGTTTGAACCGCCGACCCCTACGATGTCAACGTAGTGCTCTACCACTGAGCTACGCGCCTAGTTCAAGACGCGGAAGGATACCGGCGAAGTCCCCGCCGGGCAAGGGCTTTACTAGCCCGCCATGTCCGCGGGCAAACCGAGCCCTTCGTGGCGCAGCCGTTCGATCTCATCGCGCAACTCCGCGGCTTTCTCGAACTCCAGCTCCCGGGCATGGCGATACATCTCGGCCTCGAGCTTGCGGATACGCTTCATGACCTCTTCCGTGCTGAGCTTCTCGTAGGCGAGGCGCGGCTCGGCCACTTTGCGCCGGCCCTTGTCCGCACCCGGGCGGCCGCCCTCCTCCCGGGCCCCCTCCATCACGTCGGCGATGCGCTTGACGATCGTCTGGGGCGTGATGCCGTGCTCGGCGTTGAAAGCGATCTGCTTGGCCCGCCGCCGGTTGGTCTCGTCGATGGCCCGTTGCATGGAGCCGGTCTCGCGGTCGGCGTACAGGATCGCCTTGCCGTGGACATTGCGCGCCGCCCGCCCGATGGTCTGGATCAGCGAACCCTCCGAGCGCAGGAAACCCTCCTTGTCGGCGTCCAGGATCGCCACCAGCGACACCTCGGGCATGTCCAGGCCTTCCCGCAGCAGGTTGATCCCCACCAGCACGTCGAACTCGCCGCGGCGCAGGTCGCGGATGATCTCGCTGCGTTCGACGGTGTCGATGTCGGAATGCAGGTAGCGCACGCGCACGTCGTGCTCCGCGAGGTACTCGGTGAGGTCCTCCGCCATGCGCTTGGTCAGGGTCGTCACCAGCACGCGCTCGTTGCGTGCGGCGCGCAGCCGGATCTCGGACAGCACGTCGTCCACCTGATGGGTCACGGGCCGCACTTCGACTTCGGGGTCCACCAGGCCGGTCGGGCGCACGACCTGCTCCACCACCTGTCCCGAACGCTCCAGCTCGTAGGACCGCGGCGTGGCGGACACGTAAATCGTCTGCGGCGACAGGGCCTCGAACTCGTCGAAACGCAGCGGGCGGTTGTCCAGCGCCGACGGCAGGCGGAAACCGTATTCCACCAGCGTCTCCTTGCGGCTGCGATCGCCCTTGTACATGCCGCCGAGCTGGGGCACGGTGACGTGGGATTCGTCCACCACCAGCAGGGCGTTGGCCGGCAGGTAGTCGAACAGGCAGGGCGGAGGCTCGCCGGGGGCACGGCCGGACAGGTAACGCGAGTAATTCTCGATGCCCTGGCAGTAACCCAGTTCCTGGATCATTTCCAGGTCGAACATGGTGCGCTGTTCGAGGCGCTGGGCCTCCAGCAGCTTGTCCGCGGCACGCAGCACCTGCAGCCGTTCCTTCAGCTCGGCCTTGATCTCGTCGATGGCGGCCAGCAGCCGGTCGCGAGGCGTCACGTAGTGCGTCTTGGGGAAGATCGTGAGGCGCGGCACCTTGCGCAGCAGTTCGCCGGTGAGCGGGTCGAACCAGCTCAGCGCCTCGATTTCGTCGTCGAACAGTTGCACGCGCACCGCCTCGCGCTCCGACTCCGCCGGGAATATGTCGATGACGTCGCCGCGCACGCGGTAGGTGCCCTGCCGCAGGTCCATCTCGTTGCGCTGGTATTGCATGTCCGCCAGGCGCCGCAGGATGGTCCGCTGCGGCATGCGGTCGCCACGGTCCAGGTGCAGGACCATTTTCAGGTAGGCGGCGGGGTCGCCCAGTCCGTAGATGGCCGACACCGTGGCGACGATGATGCTGTCCGGCCGCGACAGCAGGGCCTTGGTGGCCGACAGTCGCATCTGTTCGATGTGCTCGTTCACCGAGGCGTCCTTCTCGATGTAGGTGTCGGAGGACGGCACATAGGCTTCGGGCTGGTAGTAGTCATAGTAGGAGACGAAGTACTCGACCGCGTTGCCCGGGAAAAACTCGCGGAACTCACCGTAGAGCTGCGCCGCCAGCGTCTTGTTGTGCGCCAGCACGAGCGTCGGGCGCTGCCGGGCCTGGATCACGTTGGCGATGGTGTAGGTCTTGCCTGACCCCGTGACGCCGAGCAGGGTCTGGGCGGCCAGGCCCGCGTCGAGCCCGCCGATGAGCTGTGCGATGGCCTCCGGCTGGTCGCCGGCGGGCGCATAGTCGGAAACCAGCTCGAAAGGCCGGATCTCGCCAGTGGGGTTGATTGGTTCCTGCATGTTCTCGCGGCAATTCCTGACTGGACGGCGGCCCGCTTTCATTTCACCATGTCGACCGAGGCTGTTCAGTTCGCTCCAACGGAGCGGCCCGATGCCGCCAGCCACCCATTATGCACCAGGGGGAAAATCGTGGATCTTCGCCTGTCTGAGCGGGTCGCCCGCGTCAAGCCGTCACCCACCATGGCCGTGACGGCGAAAGCCGCCGAGCTGAAGCGTGCGGGCCGGGACATCATCGGCCTGGGGGCCGGCGAGCCCGATTTCGACACGCCTGAGCACATCTGCGCCGCGGCCATCGAGGCCATACGCGCCGGGCGCACCCGCTATACCGCCGTCGAAGGCATCCTTGAGTTGCGCGAGGCGATCTGCGAAAAGTTCCGCCGCGAGAACCGGATCGAGTACCAGCCGGACCAGGTACTGGTCTCCAACGGCGCCAAGCAGAGCCTGTACAACCTCTGCATGGCCCTGCTGGGCCCTGGCGACGAGGCGGTGATCCCGGCCCCCTACTGGGTGTCCTACCCGGACATGGTGCTGCTGGCCGAGGCCACCCCGGTGGTCGTGGCGGCAGGACCCGAGCAGCATTTCAAGATCAGCCCGCAACAGCTCGAGGCCGCGATCACGCCGCGCACCCGCCTGCTGTTCCTCAACAGCCCGAGCAACCCCACCGGGGTCGCCTACAGCGCCGCCGAACTGGCAGGCCTGGCGGACGTGCTGCGCCGCCATCCGCAGGTGCTCGTCGCCACGGACGACATCTACGAGCACATCTACTGGGGCGACGAGCCGTTCTCGAGCCTCCTCACGGTGGCGCCCGACCTGCACGAGCAAGTGGTGACCGTGAACGGCGTGTCCAAGGTCTACGCCATGACCGGCTGGCGCATCGGCTATGCCGCGGGCCCGCGCAAGCTCATCGGCGCCATGAAAAAGATCCAGGGCCAGAGCACGTCGAATCCGAACTCCATCGCCCAGTACGCATCGCTGGCGGCGCTTACTGGCGACCAGGGCTGCATCGCTGAGATGCGGGCCGCGTTCCGGCAACGGCACGACTGGCTGCTGCAGGCACTCAACAGCCTCCCCGGCTTCAGCTGCCTGCCGGCGGACGGTGCCTTCTATGCCTTCCCGGACGTGAGCGATGCGATCGCCGCACTCGACGGCGTCGACGACGACACCGCGTTCGCGGGCTACCTGCTGGAGAAAGCGGGCGTGGCCGTGGTGCCGGGTACTGCGTTCGGCGCGCCCGGCCACGAGCGGCTGTCTTATGCCTGCTCCCTGGACACGCTGGAACAAGCCGTGGACCGCATCCGCAGCGTGCTGTAAGGATTCGCCTTGACAGTGGCCGGGGCCGTCCTAGAAAATTGCGCGCTTACCCGGCTTCGTGCCGGGTGCAGAAATTCCCCGGTAGCTCAGTTGGTAGAGCGACGGACTGTTAATCCGTTGGTCGCTGGTTCGAGTCCGGCCCGGGGAGCCAGACATGCAGAGGGGTCGCGGCGCCAGCCACGGCCCCTCTTTTTTTCCGGCGTCGGCACAAGGGACGGCCTGCGTTGAACCCCGGCGCGGAAGTTTATGCCACGCGCCAGCGCATCGGCCTGCTCCTCGGGCCGGCCGTATTCGTCCTGCTTCTCGTGCTGCCGGCACCGGATGGCATGTCCAGCCAGGCCTGGGCCACGGCCGCCGTCGGCAGCCTCATGGCCACCTGGTGGATCACTGAAGCCATCCCGATCCCCGCCACGGCACTGCTGCCCATCCCGCTGTTTCCCCTGCTCGATATCGGCACTGTCGCCCAGGCCACGGCGCCTTTTGCCAACCCCCTGATCTACCTCTTCATGGGCGGCTTCCTCATCGCCATCGCCATGCAGCGCTGGAACCTGCACCGGCGCATCGCCCTGGGGATCATCGACCGGGTCGGCACGCGGCCGTCGTCGATCATCCTGGGGTTCATGATCGCCTCGGCCTTTCTCAGCATGTGGGTCAGCAACACGGCCACGGCGCTGATGATGCTGCCGATCGGCATGTCCGTCATCAACCTGAGCAAGAAGCTCCCCTCCACCACGGAGGCTGAGAAGCGCGAGTTGACGCACTTCGGCATCGTGCTGGTCCTGAGCATTGCTTACGCCTGCAACGTCGGCGGACTGGGGACGCTGATCGGCACGCCGCCCAACGCCCTGCTGGCCGCGTTCGTGCTCGAGAACTACGGCCTCGAGATCGGGTTTGCGCAGTGGATGATGCTCGGCGTGCCACTCGTGGTGATCGGTATCATCGCCGCCTATTTCGTTCTCACCCGCCTCAGTTTCCCCCTGCACCTGAGGGAGTTGCCCGGGGGGCACGACATCATCCACGCCGAGCGCGAGAAGCTGGGGCCGATCTCGGCGGAGGAAAAAAAGGTCGCAGCGGTGTTCGTGCTGACGGCCGCGCTGTGGATGTCCCGACCGCTGCTGCAGGATTACGTGCCGGGACTCAGCGACGCGGGGATCGCCATCGCAGCCGGCCTGTTGTTGTTCCTGGTGCCGGTCGATCTAGCGCGTGGCCAGTTCCTGCTCGACTGGGAGGACGCACGCAAATTGCCGTGGGGCATCCTGGTCCTGTTCGGCGGCGGCCTCAGCCTGGCCTCGGCCGTGACCCGTAGCGGCTTCGATGCCTACATCGGCATGCTGGTGGCCGGCTTCGATGCCTGGCCGACGCTCCTGTTGCTGGCCCTTTGCATCGTCATCATCCTGCTGCTCACGGAGATGACGAGCAACACCGCCACGGCGGCTGCCTTCCTGCCCATCCTCGCTGCCGCCGCACTCGGCGTCGGCGAGAACCCCTTGCTGTTTGCAGTGCCTGCGGCGCTGGCGGCTTCCTGCGCCTTCATGCTCCCGGTGGCCACGCCGCCGAACGCCATCGTCTACGGCAGCAAGCTGCTCACCATTCCCATGATGATGCGCGCCGGCCTGTGGCTGAACGTGGTGTTCGTGGGACTGATCCTGGCTGCAGCCTACACGGTCATGATGACCGTATTCGACATCGAGCCGGGCGTGGTGCCCGGCTGGGCCGGGTCGAACTGAGGTTCAATCGGCGCCGGCCAGCCCCGGCTCGGTCGTCGCGCCGTGCTGATGCTCGTGGTCGTGGTCGTGGTCGTGCTTGCCATGTCCGGCAGCGCGACAACGCTCGCAGTCCACCCAGGCCGATTCGCCCTCGATGTAGTGCTCTTTCTTCCAGATCGGCAGCCGCTGCTTCAGTTCGTCGATCACGTAGCGACAGGCCTTGAAGGCTTCGTCGCGATGCGGCGCCGCCGCCCCTACCCAGACCGCCAGGTCGCCCACGGCGAGGTCGCCGACGCGGTGCACGCAGGCGAGCCGCACCGGGCCGAACTTCTCCTCCGCTTCCTGCAGGATCTTCATGCCCTCGGCGCGGGCGAGATCCTCATAGGCTTCGTAGTGCAGGCCGGATACCGCGCGCCCCTGGTGATGGTCGCGCACCCAGCCCTCGAAGGCCGTATATCCGCCGCAACCGGGACTCATCAGCTCGCGACGCCACGCCCCGATATCGACATCCTGACTGCTGATCTCGAATTTCACCGTGCTAGCCTCCCGATACCGGCGGGATGAACACTACGCGATCGCCCGGGTTGAGCGCGGCGTCCCACTCGGCAAATGTGTCGTTGACCGCCACGCGCAGGTGGCGTCGCTCAGTGGCGAAATCGTGCCGCGCGTCCAGCTCGGTCCACAGCTGCGCAGGGGTGGCCGCAGACGTGTCGAGGGTTTCCCCGTCACAGCCGGCCTTCTCCCGCAACCAGGCAAAATAATTGACCTGTACTTGCATCAGCCTGCAACCCTCCAGTCTCCGCTCTTGCCGCCGGTCTTTTCCAGCAGTTTCGCTTCCCGCAACACGATGCCCTTGGAAAGCGACTTGCACATGTCGTAGACGGTCAAGCCGGCCACTGTGGCGCCCGTCATAGCTTCCATTTCCACCCCGGTGCGGCCGTGCAGGCTGGCGCGACAGTCGATGACTGCCTCGTCTCCCTCCATGGCGATCTCGATGCTGCAGTCCTCGAGGCCGAGGGGGTGGCAAAAAGGTATCAGCTCGTGCGTGCGCTTCGCGGCAAGCACGCCGGCCACGATCGCGGTGTGGAACACCGGTCCCTTGGCAGTGGCGAAATCCCTGGCAGCCAGCGCGCGCGCGGCCTCGGGCGGGAAACTCACCCGCATGCGGGCGTGCGCCGTGCGTCGCGTCACCGCCTTGCCGCCGACATCGACCATCCGCGGGCGTCCCGCCTCATCCAGGTGCGTCAGCTTGTCTTCGGCCATGACGCTCACCCGCCGATGTAATACATCTCGATCTTTTCGACCCGGACCTCGCGGCCGCCTTCGGCGCGCAGCTCACTGTAACGATCCGCCCGGTTGGACCAGACGCGATCGATGATCTGCCCGAGCTCGGCATCATCCGCCCCGGCCCGCAGCGGGCCACGCAGGTCGGTGCCGCGGGCGGCGAACAGGCAAGTGTAGAGACCGCCGTCCGACGACAGGCGTGCACGGGTGCAGTCGCCGCAGAAAGGCTGGGTGACGGAGCTGATGAAACCGATTTCGCCGGCGCCGTCCTCGAACTCCCAGCGTTCGGCCACCTCGCCGCGGTATCCCGCCTCCAGCGGCCGGATCGGCCAGCGCTCGGCGATGCGCTCGACCAGCTCGGACGAGGGCACGAGCTCCTTTTCGTTCCACTTGTTGAGCGTGCCGACGTCCATGTACTCGATGAAACGCACCACCACGCCCGTGTGGCGGAAGCGCTCCAGCAGCGCGTATATGCCGCGCTCGTTGATGCCGCGCTGGACCACCGTGTTCACCTTGACCGGATCGAGCCCGGCCTCGATCGCGGCGTCGATGCCTTCCAGCACGCGCTCCGGCGTGCCGCGCCCGCCGCTCATGCGCCGGAACGTGGCCTCGTCCAGCGCGTCCAGGCTCACGGTGACACGATCCAGCCCGGCCCCCTTGAGGGCGGCTGCATGCTGCGCCAGCAGGATGCCGTTGGTCGTCAGGGCCAGGTCCTCGACGCCCTCGATCAGGCTGAGCTCGCCGATCAGGTCCACCAGTCCGGGGCGCAACAAGGGCTCGCCGCCGGTGAGGCGCAGCTTGGTGACGCCGCGCTCCACGAACAGGCGTGCCACGCGCGAAATCTCGCGGAACGACAGGCGCTCGTCGGAATGAAGAAACTGGAAGTCGCGATGATACTGGTCCTCGGGCATGCAGTACGGGCAACGGAAGTTGCACCTGTCCATGACCGAGATCCGCAGATCTTTCAGCGGGCGCCCGCGGCGATCTTCGAGCTTGTGGCCCGCCGGTAATTTCGTTTCCGAATTCATGAAGTTGGGATCCACGCCCACTCCCCTGTTAAATTATCGGGCAAGTATCGCATGCCCTGTACAGGGGGTGCCACCGGTGGCCCGCCCGGGAGGTGTGCTGCAGTGCTGCAAAAAAGAGGGCGCCCGCAGGCGCCCTCTTCCCGCGTCACTGCTGCGGCCGGCCTATTCCTCGGCCTCCGGGCGAATGAAACGGTAGGTGAAACCGACCAGGAACACGTTGACGTCGTAGTCGAGCGTGTCGGCACCAAAGGTCAACACGTTGTCGATGGTTCCGGGTCCGACGCCGTCCTTGGCCCAGTCGTCGGCTTCAAATTCCTCCCAGCGCCAGCCCGCATTCAGGCTCCAGCGCGCGTCGAGATGCCAGTCGGCCATGAGCTGGACGCCGGTGAGCTTCGAATCGAGCGTCGGCAGTGCGTCGCTTGCGCCGCCCAGCGGATCTTCGATGCGAATGTCCCCGCGCGTGTCGGCGCGGTTGAAGTCCGCCCGCAGGTCCAGCTTGCCGTCCTTCAGCCCCGGCCAGTTGAAAGCCAGGCCGTAGACATCGTGCCGGTCCTCGCTGACGCCGGCCCAGTTGGGCGGAGCCAGGTTAGGCACCTGGAAGCTCGCCGCCCCGATGGTGCGCGAGTCGTAGTTTTCGCGGCTGAAGTAGCCCGTAACCCCGAGTTTCTCGCCGATACGGACGCTTGCCTCGGCGCTGTACTGGTCGTAGTCCGCCGAGACCAGGCCCACCTCGCTCTGGTCGTAGCTGTCGCTGGCCGACTCGAAGCGCATGGCCAGGCTGAAGCGCCCCGCGGGCGTGAAGTCCACGTCCGCCTGCAGGGTGTCGCGATCACGGTCGGCGAGATAGTACTTGCGCAACAGGGGGTTTTGCTGGCTGCCGGCGCCGACCACGGGCAACACCAGCGCCTGGCGCGCATCGCGCGAACTGCTTTCGGCGCGCAGGCCCAGGCTCAGCTGGTCCACCGGACGGAAGCGCACGCGCGCCCAGGTCGCGTCTTCATCGGTTCGCGTCACGTCCTGGTAATCCCGGTCGCGGACCTTGTTGTCCCAACCGGCAGCCACCTGCACCATGCGGCTGAAGCGGTAGTCGGTGGCTAGCAGGGTGTCGCGTGTCTCGTAGCTGTAGACGGGGTTGAATGCCGACTGCGCCTGGAAGGCGTCTGCCTGCACGATCGCCCATTCGTATCGCCCGGACTGGTTGTCCCGCTCGCTGGAGCGGTATTCACCGGTCACCCGCAGCTTGTCCAGGGGGCGCATGCTCACGCGCAGGTTGGTGTGCGTCGTGTCGGCCTCGCCGTCGAAACTGGCCACGGGCAGGGGCAGCGCGGCCACGCCCGGGTTGATGGTGTACTGCAGCAGCGCATCGGATTGCTCCATGCGCCCGACGGCATAGCTTGCGTTGACCGAAGTGTCCCAGGTCTCGAAGCGGTAGCCGCCCGACAGCATGGCCTGCTGGTAGGTGTTGTCAGGCGCCAGCGCCATGCGTCCCTGGTCCGGCCCGTTAAACGGGTTGTCCCAGGTCAGCGCGGTGTCCTTGTTGCTGAAGAACGAGCCGTAGTAACTGGCGCGTATGTTCCATCGGTCTGCGGCGTAGACAATGGCGGCGTCCACCTGGTCGGTCTGGTAATCCAGCGGCTTCACCAGGTCCGCTGCGGTGCCGAGGAAGCTGCCCCAGGTCAGGCCGCGCCCTTCCTTGGTCTGGCTGCTGAAATCGACCTCGTAGCGCAGGTGCTTCGACTGCACGAACTCGAGCCCGAGCCCCAGCGTCTGGCGGTCCCAGCCGAGCGTGAAATCGCGCAGGCTGTCATCGAGTGCCGTCAGTTCCGAGGTGAAGTTGCCGCGCACCCACGAGGATGGGAGCGTGAGCCGGCTGCTGCCCAGGCCGCTGTACACCGTGCGCACCGAATCGTCGAGGCGACGCGGGATTTCGTCCCAGGACAGGTCCACCATCCAGTGGCCGCGCCGTCCGGCGCTCATCTCGAGGAAACGCGAGTCCAGTCCCAGATCCTGGGCCTGCAGGCCGACGGCATAGCCGCCCTCTGCACGGTAAAGCATGTCCGCCTCTGCGTTGACGTAGGCGCCGCTCTCGTCCAGCCCGGTGTAGTCGCCGAAACGCGCCGAATCATCCGAGACGTTCAACGCCGACGCCCCGGCAGAGCCTTCCAGGCCCTTCTCGGGGAAGGGGCAGAACTTGCACTTCCACTCCTCGAAATCCGGCATTTCCTGCGCCAGCGCAGCCTGCCCTCCGAGCGCGCCGGCGCCGAGCAGGGTGGCCACTACGAGCCTGAGGTAAGTCTTTCCTTTCATCTCTTGCGCCTCCTGCATCGCTCAGCGCATCAGCGCCTTGCCGGAAGGATGGTTCGACCCGTGCACCTGCGTATGGCAGCTCAGGCAATTCCCCGAGAGGAGGAACGGGGACGCCGACCCGGTGGCCAGGTCGTTGCTGTCGTACGGCACGGAGGGATGGCCGCTGGGCGTGTGGCAGGACTGGCACAGCAGCGGCGGGCGTCGGGTCAGCATGGCCGGATGCACCGCACCGTGTGGGTCATGGCAGTTGCTGCAATCCTCGACCACCGGCGCATGCTCCCAGACCAGCGGCCCACGCTTCTCCGCATGGCAGGTGAAGCAGGTCTCATTGACCGTAGAGCGCACCAGCAGCCCGTCGGCATCACTGCCGTGCGGCTTGTGGCAGTCGGTGCAGCCCACCTGCCCCTGGCGCACGGGATGCGCCGAGGGCTTCATGAAATGCGCTTCCACGTTCGCGTGGCAGGCGTAACAGGCCTCGGACTGCGTACGCTTGTCCAGCATCGGATCCTTCACGGGATGCGAGCTGTGGCAGTCGGCGCAGGCCACGGTGTTGACGTCATGCGCGCTGCCGGCCCACTGCTCGCCGACGTGGCCCTCGTGGCATTGCAGGCACATGGCGTTCTGCTGCGGGATCGGCGTCCAGGCATCGGAACCGAAATTGATGATCGGCGGGCGCGGATCGCCACGCGCGACGCGGCCACCGTGGGCATCGCCCGGCCCGTGGCAGGCCTCGCATTGCAACTGCTTTTCACCGAAAGGCGAGCGCGGGTCGTGCGGGTTGCCGTGGGGCGTCTCGAAGATACCCATCAAGGGGACTTCCCAGCGACGATGACAGCCGATGCAGCCGTCGGCACCGCGACGGCTGTAGCTCGCAGCTTGTTCTTCAGCCTGTTCCGCGGCCTGTTCCTCGGCCTGCGCGAACGCCGGCGAGGAATGGACCGCGCCGATCAGCAGCAGGGCCAGTGAGAGTACGCTCAGTCTGAACAGCATGTTTTCTTCCTTCCTGCTTGCTTAGCGCAAACCGTGCATCACGTCGACGTCGGCGATGCCCCCGGGCCCGTGACAGATGCCGCAGGTCTCGAGGTAGGTCGAGATGGCCTGGGATTCAAGGTCGTCCTTGGTGATGCTGGCGTCCGTGGCCGACGGCAGGTATCCGCCGGTCTGCATGATGTGCAGCCGCGTGAGGTTCGCGATCTGCTCGGGAGCGCCCTGGTGACAGGACCAGCAGGCTGCCGCCGTCGGGGTAATGGCCACGTCGTCGCGCCAGTCGGAACGGTCACTCCCGGTGTTGATGGTGACGGAGCGACCCTGGGTCGCAGTCGGGTAATACGTGCCTTCCAGGTGGCAGGCCTTGCAGTTGGCAACGTCCTGCGGGTAGGTGATGTCGCGGTAGTCGTGCGACCTGTTGCCGAAGCCGTAGACCACGTTCTGCGCCGCATGGATGGCATGGACCATGTAACGCATGTCCACGCTTTCCTCGCCTTTGCCGTCCAGCGGTGAGGGCGTCGTCCAGTCGAAACCGGCGCCGTCGCGCCGCCGCACGTCGGTGGCGTCGGGATTGTGGCAGGTGGCGCACAGCTGGATATTGTCGGCCCGGTTGGCGCCGTGCAGGGACAATGCTTCGTGGCAATCGTTGCACTTGTCGATCGACACGATTTCGCGCCGCGGCGGGCCGGCGAAGAACACGGCGCCTGCCACCGGGATGCTCGTGGCGGCGCCGGTTGACGGCACCTCGACCACCGGATGGCCTTCGAGCGCGACGGCGACGCCCTCCTCGACACTTGCGGGCAGGGGTGCGGGCGCTGTGACCGTGTAGCTGCCGTCGCCGTTCCTCACCGCATTGGCCTTGAGGTCCGCGAGCGGAATCGTCACCGGCTGGGCCGGCGCGCCTGTGTCGACCGTGGCGCTGCCGCTGCCCTCGTTGGAGTAATCAGCGGTGTTCCATGCGATGTTCAACGTCAGGCTCGGCGAACCGATGTTGAAGGCAGGGTCGGTGTTGATGTCATAGCGTGTGCCCGTGGCAGGATTATTCACCGCGAAGGTGATGACGGGCTGTGCGCCGGCTGTTGCGTTCTCCACGGCGAGGATCTCGTAGGCGAAGGACTCTCTGCCGATCAGCACGGCCTCCTTCACGCCCTTGAGATGATTGACCTCGTTGCCGCCCGCCGAGCTGCCGGGCGCGTGACAGCTCACGCACGTCCCTTCGGCAGCCGGCCCGAAGCTATGCCCGAAAGCTTGCAGCGCCTGTCCGGTCAGCGGGTCACGCTCGGCCGTCAGCAGGCCCTCGATGTGGCAGCCGCCGCAGTCTGCAGCTGTAGCCACCGACTTCCAGTTGTCCCCCTCCGGGGCGATCGCGCTGGCCTCGTGGCAGTTCTCGCAAAACAGCGGCGATTGCGGGTAAGTGACATCACTGTAGTCGTGCGGCGTGCCGCCAAAGCCGTAAACCACGTAGGGCTCTGCGCGGTCGACGCCGAGGTGAATGGCGTGCGTCATGTAGGCCATGTCGACCGACTCGCCGGAATCCGGGTCGATGGTGCTGGGGTTATGACAGGTCACGCAGTACTCGACCGTGACGCGCGGACCGCCGTGGAGTTCCAGGCGCTCGTGGCAATTGCTGCAGTTCTCGGTGGCGGCGATGGTGCGCGCGAGGGGCACGGCAGCGCCGGTGGCCGGAACGAAGTCGAACACGGGGTTGTCCGGGAAGACCTGGTTGCCCGGGGCCTGCATGCGCAGCTCGAACCCGACCCGGTGCACTGCCTGGGGTTCAAAACTCACTGCGACCGGCGTGGTGACAGCGGCTGGATCGGTGGCGAATGTGTAGCGGTAGGCGCCGCCGCCGAGCTCCTCGAGGGTGCCTGCGGCGCCGGGCTCGGTGGTGGCCTGGAGCGCGCGCTCGAGCACCTGGGGTGTCGTGGCGCCGGGGGTCTGCACCCGGTTGATGTAACTCACCCACTGCGGTCCGGTCACGCCGGAACCCGGGCTCAGTTTCGCCAGCGTGAAGCTGATGACGGCGGGGTCCAGGCGGATGATGCCTGCCCCCGACGGTGTCGTCAGGGTGAAATCGACCACCGGGGTACTGTTCATGCTGACGCTCGTGATCTCCGCCACGATGCGGCCGATGGCATCCGCCTGGGACTGGGTCAGCCGGCTCCCATTGCCGATGGCGATGTCAGTGGCCGAGCCGGGGGGGCCCTCTTCGCCCGGCGGGCCGCCGGTGCCCGGATCGCCGCCTGGGCCAGCCGGTCCTGGCGGACCGTCGTCACCGCTGCACGCGGTCAGCGCCAGGGAGAAAAACCCCATGGCGAACAACATCTTGAGCCCAGAGAAGCGTCCTGAAATCACGCTCATTTGCTTACCCCATCCCCTTGATTCAGCTGCGGCGCCATGCGGCGCCGCAGCACGAAATTGCGCTGGTTTGGCACGCTTCATTTCACGGGAGAACACCCCGTTCAAGAATCAGGACTTATACCTAAACCACGGAAAATAAAGCATTCCCGGCATTATTCCCGGCGTAAAAAGAAGGGGCCGGGTGATCCCGGCCCCTTGACTTGATGACGTTCCGGCCGACTAGAACTGGCCGTGCGACACCGCCGTATCTGCAACCCGGCCGGGGCCGTGACAGATCAGGCAGCTCTCGCTCTGGGACGACGGGATCGGCATGGATCCCTTGGTGCCGCCGAAGACGCCGCCGTTGACCACCATGTGGGCCTTGGCCTGGTCGCTCGAGTGGCAACCGGCACAGGCCTCGGACGTGGCCGAGTTGGCAATGTCGTCCTTCCAGTTCAGGAGGTCCGGGCCGGCGTCGACGGAGACCGGGCGGGCGGTGTCACGCGCGGCGTAGAAGGTCCCCTCCGCATGGCACGCCAGGCAGTTGCCCACGCTCTGCGGATAGGTGATCTCCCCGAAGCCGGGATATGCGGCCGCATGCACCTGGTGCAGCATCGGCCCCAGGGCGATCGTGCCGATGTCCGGATACGCTGCATCCGGGTTATGGCAGGTGACGCACATCTGCGGGTCGCCGGCGCGGCTGCCGCCATGGAAGGCGAGGAACTGGTGACAGCTGTCGCACTTCTCTTCCTCGATGATCCGCGCCCGCGGCTCGGCGGTATAGAAGATCGCACTCTCGGGGTAGGCCCGCTCACCATCCGCAAACACCCGGCGGCCCTCGAGGGTCACCATGACGTTCGCAGGCGCGTCCATGGCGTTCACCTCGGGCTGCGTGTACGTGAAGCTGCCGTCGGCGTTCTCCACCAGGTCGCCAAGCACCTCGAGCAAGTTGAGAGCCACCGGCTGCGCGCGCTCATTGGCCAGGAAGCCCTCTTCCACGCCGTTGTAGATGTCGCCCGTGTCCCACGCGAAGCGCAGCGTGAATCGCGCCCCTGTGGACAGGAACGTCTCGTCGGTGGTGACGTCGATGGGGGTTCCGGCTGCGTCCAGCACGCGGAAGGTGATGGATGCCTGCTGGCCGGCCTGGAAGCCGTCCACCCCGAGGATTTCGTAGGTGAAGTCCTGGCCAAGCGTCTCGCGCAGGCGGTTGGAGCCCGGGATATTGGCATGGATGGCCTGCGCCGTCGGCACGATCTGCCCATTGTGACAGTTGACGCAGAAGCCGTCGTTGAAGGCCAGCCCGCCGACCGAGGAACCCTCGTTATGCTGGTACTGGTAAACCGGCTTGCCGGTAACCGCGTCGGGCGCATCGAGCAGTAGTCCCTCGACATGGCAGCCGCCGCAGGTCGTGGGCGTCACCGTGACGTTGAAATCGTCGCCGTCCGGCGTGGTCTCGGAGGCCGCGTGACAGTTCTCGCACCACAGGATGTCCTGCGGATAGGTCACGTCGCCATAGTCATGCTGGCTGTCGCCGAAACCATAGACCACGTAGGCCTGGGCACGATCGACCCCCAGGTGAATGGCATGGGCCATGAAGCCCATGTCGAGCGACTCGCCCGTGTCCTGGTCGATGGTGTCGGGATTGTGGCAGGCCACGCAATACTCGGTGGTGATGCGCGGGCCGCCGTGGAATTCGAGCCGGTCGTGGCAGGCGTTGCAACTTGCGGCGTCGACGACACGCTTGGCCAGCGACACGATCTCGCCCGTGGCCGGGATGAAATCGAGTACGGGGTTGGCGGGCGCGATTTCGCGCAGCGCGCTGCCGTGGCCGCCGCGGATTTCCAGGCCGACGCGGTGGACGAGTTCGGGCTCGTAGTCCACCGGCACCGGTGCCGTGACATTGGCCGGGTCCGTGGCGTAGGTGTACTCGTACACGCCGTCGCCCAGCTCGACCAGGGTGCCCGCGCTGCCGGACTCGGTGGTTGCCTGGAGCGCCTGCTCGAGCACGTTGGGCGTGTCGGCGGCGTTGCTGGACTCGATACGATTGATGTAGCTGACCCAGCTCGAGGGACGGCCATCCCCGGCCGGCTCGAGCTTGTTCAGGGTAAAGGCCAGCAGGCTCGGGGCGATCTCCAGCGCCGGCCGCCCGTCCGCGGCAGTCACCTTGAAGGTGATGGTCGGCGGGCTGGCGATGGTGACGTCGGTGATCTCGGCCACCAGCGTGCCGATCTGCGCCGCCTCGGCCGAGTCGATGGCGCCGGACCCGATGACCACGACCTCGGATGCGGTGGGTCCCTGCGGGCCCGTGGGGCCTTCCGGCCCTTCGGCTCCCGGCGGCCCTTCCGGACCGACCGGCCCGGGCTCCCCATCATCCCCGCTACAGCCGGCGAGCATGAGTGAAAGGCAACCAAGCGCCGCCAGTGCGGCAATGCTTCCTGTACGGAATTTTGCAGTATTCATGGGTCAGTCAATCCCCCGGGGTGTCGACTCTTTAACGTGCGTCGCGCACGTTCTTACACCAAGGCATTGCAGCCCAGCCCAGCCGCAAGGACTATCCGTGAATCTACCTAAGGCCTTGCGCTGGAAAGGAATTGGCAGCGCGCGGCTAGACGTCCAGCGAGGCAAGGTGCCGGCGGAACTCGGTGCCCAGTTCCGGGTGCTTCAGGGCATAGTGCACGGTCGCCTCGAGATAGCCGAGCTTGCTCCCGCAATCGAAGCGCAAGCCCTTGAATTCATGACCGAAGACAGGCTCCTCCCGCAACAGGCGCGCAATCGCGTCGGTGAGCTGGATTTCGCCCCCGGCGCCGGCGCCGGTGTCGGCCAGCAGGTCGAAGATGCGCGGCGTGAGGATGTAACGCCCCACCACGGCGAGATTCGAGGGCGCATCCGCGGGATCAGGCTTCTCGACGATGCCCCGCAGCCGTCGCAAGCCTGCGCCCGCGGGCTCCCCATCGATGATGCCGTACTGCCGAGTCTGGGCGTGGGGCACTTCCTCGACGCCGAGCACGCTGCCGCCATGAGCGGCAAACACCCGCGCCATCTGTGCCAGGCAGGCTTCCTCGGCGTCGATCAGGTCGTCCGCGAGGTGCACGAAGAAGGGCTGGTTGCCCACCACCGGCCGCGCGCACAGGACGGCGTGGCCGAGACCCAGCGGCTCGCCCTGGCGCACGTAAATGCAATTGACGTCCGGAGGCACGGTGTTGCGCACCATCTCGAGCAGGGCTTCCTTGTCCTTGCTCGCCAGCAGGCGTTCCAGCTCCGGCTCGACGTCGAAGTGGTCTTCGATGGCCCGCTTGTGACGCCCGGTGATGAAGACCAGGTTCTTCGCTCCCGCCTCGATCGCCTCCTCCACCGCATACTGGATCAGCGGCTTGTCGACCACCGGGAGCATCTCTTTCGGGCTCGCCTTGGTGGCCGGAAGGAAACGTGTGCCCTTGCCGGCAACCGGGAAGACGGCGTATCGGATCTGCGTGCTCAAGCTGGGCCTCCTGCAATGCTCGGTCGCTGCGATGCCGGCATGCTTGCACAAGGCTTGTTGAGGCGCAACGAACGGGGTGGCGCGGTCGGGTGCGCCACCCCGTCCCGACTTTACTCCGGCTTCTCCGGCGCGGACACGATGATGTTGTCGCGATTGTCCTCCAGCACGCGCTCGCCGATGCCCTGCACCAGCACGATGTCCTCCGGCGCCCGGAACGGACCGTTGGCTTCGCGCCACGCGATGATGGCTTCGGCCCGCGCGGGGCCGATCCCCTTGAGTTCGCGGGCGAGCGTTGCGGCGTCCGCGGTGTTCAGGTCGACCGGGCCGGCCCACGCCAGCACGGGCATGAGAGCCAGGGCCGCACACAGGTTTCTGGCAATTCGGATCATGAGAGTTCCCTCCGTGGCAGTGATCACGGCCACCATGGCCGCAAGGGGAATCCTCGCGCGGAAGCCCTTCCGGAACGAGAGGGAAAATTCAGGTCTTGCGCCCGGATTCGCGCGGCACTGCGCGCGGATCCAGCATGGCCTCGAAACGGAACTTGGTGACCGGCCGCGTAGCGCCCCAGGTACGGCAGCTCGGGCACTGCCAGTAGAGCACGTTGCCGGAGAAGCCGCAGACGTTGCAGCGGTAACGCGGGCTGGCCTTGGCGATGCGGCGCATGGCACGGCTGATGCGGCGCACCGCGGCGTCCTTGCCGCCCTCCTGTTCCAGGGTCGGCCGCAGGGTCTCGAGAATCTCCGTCAGGATCGGGTTGCTCTCGACGAAATCGATGATGCACTGGCGTGTGACGGGGTCGTCGAAACCGCCGTCGGTGATAGCGGCGAACGCCACGCCGGGGCGCCATTCGGGGTGCCGCGACAGCGCGCCCGCCAGCCAGCGCCCGAACTCGCCGGCCTTCCCCAGCTCGGCGTAGCTGCGCCTTAACTCTGGCAGGACGTCGGCCAGGAACCCGCCGTCTTGCTCCAGTGCCTGCTCGTAAAGCTTCACCGCCAGGCGATGATCCCCCTCGCGCTGGCCTACTGCGGCCCGCATCATGGCGCCCCGGACGCCGTCGGGATCCGCGCTCTGGGCCCGCTTCAGCCAGTGCTTGGCCGCGCCCAGGTCGCCGCGGCCGAGCGCATCCTGGGCGAGCTCGCAGCAGTAGTGCGCGACGGTTTCCCCGCCGGCCTGCCCGGCCTGGCTGGCCAGCTGGTCCATCGCGCCGATGGCCTTGTCCCAGTCGCGTTGCAACTCGTAGATCCGCACCAGCCCGCGCAGGCCGAGATCCCGGTGCGCGCCGCCGCGCGCGACCTGGGCATAGACCTGTTCGGCGCGGTCGAACAGGCCCGCCTTGAAATAGTCCTCGGCCAGTTCGTTCAGCGCGCGCGCCTTGGCGTCGCGCGGCAGGTCGGGACGCGCGACCAGGTTCTGGTGCACCTTGATGGCCCGCTCGGTCTCGCCGCGACGGCGGAACAGCGCGCCGAGGGCAAAGTGCGTGTCAACCGTGTCTGCATCCATGTCGACCATGCGGATGAAGACTTCAAGGGCCTTGTCGGGCTCCTCGTTGAGCAGGTAGTTCAGTCCCTGGAAGTAGTCGGCGCTCACGTGGCCGCGCGCGGCCGCCTTGCTGCGCGGCTGGCTGCGCCGCGCGAAATACCAGCCAAGGCCGGCCGCCGCAGCGAACAGCAGCAGCAGCAAGTAGCTGTCAGCCGCGCTCATCCGGCACCGCGAGTTCGGTGGCCCCTGGTGTCTTGCGCAGCTCGCCACGCAGCCGGCGACGCTCGTTCGCCAGGCGCGCAAGGCGCGGGACTGCCGAAAGGATGCCCAGCAACCAGCCGAGGGCGATGGCGAGAATGAACGCGAGGCCGAGCGGCACGCGCAGCACGGTGTACCCGAGTTCGAGCTCGATTTCACCGGGGTTCATGGCAGTGAACAACACTGCGACCGCGAGCGCGAGGATAAACAGTACGGCTGTGAAGATCCGCTTGATCATGGCGAACTGCCCGTGTGGGGCGCCGGGGCGCGTTACAGGCAGGATTGTATCAGCGGAACCGGATACGCGCGGCCGTGGCCGCGCACCGAGGATCAATCCTTGATCGGGTTGTCCCGTCCGTCATTGACGCGCTCACGCAGGTCCTTGCCGGGCTTGAAGTGAGGCACGTACTTGCCGGACAGCGCCACGGCCTCCCCGGTCTTCGGGTTGCGCCCGATGCGCGGCGGCCGGAAGTGCAGGGAAAAACTGCCGAAACCGCGGATCTCGATGCGTTCGCCGCCGGCCAAGCTGTTGCTCATCACCTCGATGAGGTGCTTCACGGCCAGTTCCACGTCCTTCGAATTGAGGTGATTCTGCCGCCGGGCGATCGCCTCGATCAGTTCAGACTTTGTCATTGTCTCGACCCGTCCCTTGCCCCAAAACGACCCCGTCCAGGCCGGAAACGCGGGCCGCCCCGAAGGGCGGCCCGCTGCCGCAGCAATCAGGAGTTTTCCTGGCTGGAGATCTGCTCCTTGAGCAGGTCGCCCAGGCTGGTGCCCGTGCTGCTGTCCGACTTCTTGTAGCTCTGCACCGCCTCGGCCTCTTCCCAGGCTTCCTTGGCCTTGATGGAGAGAGAGATCTGGCGGCTCTTGCGATCCAGGCCGATGAAACGCGCCTCGATCTCTTCGCCCTGCTTGAGCACGGCGCGGGCATCCTCGACGCGCTCGCGCGACAGCTCGGAAGCACGCAGGTAGGCCTCGAGCCCGTCCACGTCCACCGTCGCGCCCTTGGCGTCCACCTCGGTCACCGTGCCGCGCACGATGCTGCCCTTCGGGTGCTCGGCCAGCCAGGCCGACATCGGGTCGCGATCGAGCTGCTTGATGCCCAGGGAGATGCGCTCACGCTCCGGGTCGATGGAAAGCACCACGGCCTCCAGCTCTTCGCCCTTGCGGTAGTTGCGCACGGCTTCCTCGCCCTGCAGTTCCCACGACAGGTCCGACAGGTGGACCAGGCCGTCGATACCGCCGTCCAGGCCGATGAAAATGCCGAAATCGGTGATCGACTTGATCACGCCGCGGACGCGGTCGCCCTTGTTGAAGGTCGCAGCGAACTCGTTCCACGGGTTGGGCATGCACTGCTTGATGCCGAGGGACACGCGGCGGCGCTCCTCGTCGATCTCCAGCACCATGACCTCGATCTCGTCACCGATCTGCACCACCTTCGACGGATTGACGTTCTTGTTCGTCCAGTCCATCTCGGAGACGTGCACCAGGCCCTCGACACCGTCCTCGATCTCGACGAAGGCGCCGTAGTCGGCCAGGTTGGTGACACGGCCGAACAGGCGGGAGCCCGCCGGGTAGCGGCGCGCGATATCCTGCCACGGGTCTTCGCCGAGCTGCTTCAGGCCGAGGGAGACGCGGTTGCGCTCACGATCGAACTTCAGCACCTTGACCTGGATCTCGTCGCCGACGTTGACCACCTCCGAGGGGTTCTTGACGCGGCGCCAGGCCATGTCGGTGATGTGCAGCAGGCCGTCGATACCGCCGAGGTCGACGAAGGCGCCGTAGTCGGTGAGGTTCTTCACGATGCCCGGGAGCACTGCGCCCTCGGTGAGGTTCTTCAGCAGTTCCTCGCGCTCGACGCTGTGCTCGGCCTCCACCACGGCGCGGCGCGAAACCACGACGTTGTTGCGCTTGCGGTCCAGCTTGATGACCTTGAACTCGAGCATCTTGCCTTCGAGGTAGCTGGGATCGCGCACCGGGCGCACGTCCACCAGCGAGCCGGGCAGGAAGGCACGCACCAGTTCGAGTTCGACGGTGAAACCGCCCTTCACGCGACCGGTGATCATGCCCTGGACGACTTCTTCCTTCTCGAAGGCTTCTTCGAGGACGGTCCAGGTGCGGGCGCGCTTGGCCTTGTCGCGCGACAGGCGCGTCTCGCCGAAGCCATCCTCGACGGCATCCAGCGCGACTTCGACCTCGTCGCCGACTGCGACCTCGAACTCGCCCCTTTCATTCTTGAACTGCTCGGCCGGGATGACCGATTCGGACTTCAGCCCGGCGGAAACGATGACGACGTCATCGTTGATCTCGACCACCGTCCCCTTGAGGATGGCGCCCGGACGAATCTGCTGGCTGGCAAAACTCTGCTCAAAGAGCTCGGCAAAACTTTCTGACATGGTTGATTGATCCAACGGCCCGCGGGCCGACCTGTGAGTTAATCCAACGCTCGCTCCGTGCTGCGCTGGTCATGCTATATAAAGGCCTCCGTGTCCCTGGAGACCGACGTTGCTCATGGCCGGGATGCAAGCCCCCGGCGCGCCATTTCCTCCAGCACACACGCCACCACTTCGTCGATGTCGAGCGTCGTGCTGTCCACCACAACGGCATCAGGCGCCGGGCGCAAAGGCGCCACGGCGCGTTCCGCGTCCCGGCGATCCCGGGCCGCAACCTCCGCCGAAAGACCGGCAAGGTTAACATCAAACCCCTTTTCCTTCAACTGCTTATAGCGGCGCCGGGCACGTTCCTCCGCGGATGCTGTGAGGAACACCTTGAGCTCGGCATCGGGGAAGATCACCGTGCCCATGTCGCGGCCGTCGGCGACCAGCCCGGGCGGTCGCCTGAACTCGCGCTGCAGCCCGACCAGCGCGGTTCTCACGCCGGGCAATGCGGCCACCCTGGAGGCCCGGTTACCGCAGTCCTCGGTGCGAATCTCCTCGCTCACGTCCTCGTCGCCGAGCCACACCTTGCCCCCGGCGAAGCGCACCGGGAGGTCCCGCGCCAGCCCGGCCAGGCCGGCTTCATCATCGAGACCCGTGCCGGCGCGCGCGGCTGCCGCCGCTACGAGGCGATAAAGAGCGCCGCTGTCGAGCAGGTGCCAGCCGAGGCGTTCGGCGACCACGCGGCACAGCGTGCCCTTGCCCGCACCCCCCGGGCCGTCAACGGCCAGCACCGGCGCCGAGCTCATGCCGCCCTCCCCGGCGGCACAGCCTCGATCGGCAGCCCGAGCCGCGCCGCGTCCGCGGCGAAGCCGGGGTAAGAGGTGGCGACGTTGGCCACGTCGTTGATCCGGATCGGGCCTTCCGCCCGCGCCGCCCCTACGGCGAAAGCCATTGCTACACGGTGGTCGCCGGCGCTGTCTACCGTACCGCTACCCAGGCGGCCGCCGCGGACGTCGAGCCCGTCCGGATGCTCAGTCACGCGGACATTCGTGGCCTGCAGGGCCCGGGCCATGACCCCGATGCGATCGGATTCCTTCACACGTAATTCCTCCGCCCCTCTGACGCGCGTCACGCCCTCGGCCAGCGCCGCGGCGACGAACAGCACGGGAAACTCGTCGATGGCCAGCGGTACCAGCTCAGGCGGCACGTCGATGCCTTTCAGCTCGCTACGCCACACCCTCAGGTCTGCCACGGGCTCGCCGCAGGCCTCGCGTTCATCCAGCAGCTCGATCCTGCCGCCCATCAGGCGCAGGATGTCCAGCAGGCCGGTGCGCGTGGGGTTGAGGCCGACGCCCGCCAGCTCCAGCGGCGCGTCGCCTGCGGCCAGCAACCCGGCAACGATGAAGAAAGCCGCCGAGGAGAAGTCGCCCGGCACCACGACCCGCCCGCCGCAAGGACGGCACGGCCCGTGGACCGCGGCACCCCAGTCACCGCGCTCCACCCGGCATCCAAGCGCTGCGAGCATGCGCTCGGTATGGTCCCGCGTCACCGCGGGCTGCCGCACCACGGTGCGCCCCGCAGCCGACAGCCCGGCGAGCAGGACGGCGGATTTCACCTGCGCGCTCGCCACCGGCATGGCGAAATCGAGCGCCGCAAGACGGCCGCCCGGCGATAGGGTCACCGGCGGGAATCCCCCGCTGGTTTCGATCTGCGCGCCCATGTCGCGCAGGGGCCTGGCGACGCGCTCCATGGGGCGGCGTCGCAGCGACTCGTCGCCGCTCAGCACGGCCGCGACCTGGCGCCCGGCGAGCAGCCCCATCATGAGGCGGATCCCGGTGCCCGAGTTGCCGAAATCCAGCGCCGCGGCGGGCGACGCCAGCCGCTCCGGCGGCGTCACGCGAACGACACCGCCAGGCAGGTCTGCGACCACGGCGCCCAGCATCTCCACCGCGCGGCGCGTCGCCAGGCAATCCTCGCTGCGCAGGAATCCCTCGGCTTCCAGCGGCGCCGAACCGATGGCGCCGAGCAGCATGACGCGGTGCGAGACCGACTTGTCGCCAGGCACCCGGACCGAGCCCTGCAGGGCATCGCACGGGCCGACCTGCCAGGAGGCGGCGCTCACTGCTGCAGCACCTCGCCCAGCGCCTTGATGAGCCGGTCGTTTTCACTCTCGGTGCCGATACTGATGCGCAGGTGTTGCGGCAGGCCGTAGTTGCCCACGGGCCGCACGATGACGCCACGACGCAGCAAGGCCTCGAACAGTGGCGCGGCCTGCGTCCCCGTGTCGACGAGGATGAAATTGCCGACCGAGGGGATGACGCCGAGGCCGAGTGCGCTGCAGGCGGCGGACACGCGTGCCAGCTCCCGGCGATTGAGCGCCACGCCGCGTGCCAGGTGGGCGTGATCACCAAGCGCGGCAAGCGCCGCAACCTGGGCCACCAGGCTGCTGTTGAACGGCTGGCGCAGGCGGTTGAGGACGCCGGCCAGCCCGGGGTCGCTCAGTCCGTAGCCGATACGCAGGCCGGCGAGGCCGTAAGCCTTGGAGAAGGTCCGTGTCACCACCAGGTTCGGATAACGCTGCAGCCACTGGCTGGCGTCCGGATAGCCCGGCACGTCGACGTATTCGAAGTAGGCTTCATCCACCACGGCGATGACGTGCGCCGGCACGCCGTCGAGGAAGCGTTCCAGCGCCACGGCATCAACCCAGGTGCCGGTCGGGTTGTTCGGATTGGCAATGAACACCACGCGCGTGCGGGGCCCGATGAGGGCCGCCATGGCGTCGAGGTCATGACCGAGAGGCTGGTCCGGATGCGATGCCGGCAGGGCATCGGCAACACGGTGCTCGGCACCCGTGGCCTGCACCGCGAGCCCGTACACGGCGAAGGCGTAGCGCGAATACACCGCCTCGAGTCCGGGCGCGAGAAAGCTCTCCGCCAGCAGCACCAGCACGTCGTTGGAGCCGTTGCCCAGGGTGATGCACTCCGGCGGCAGCCCGTGGCGGCCGGCCAGCGCCGCCTTGAGCTCGAAACCATTGGCATCGGGATAGCGGGCCAGCGCGGGCAGCACAGTGGCGATGGCCGCGTTGACGGCCTCGCCGGGGCCCAGGGGGTTCTCGTTCGAGGCCAGCTTGACGATATCGGAGATGCCGTACTCGCGCTCGAGTTCGGACACGGGTTTGCCGGGCTGGTACGGATGCAGGCCCTGGATGCCGGCCACGGCCAGGTCGAGAAACTTGTCAGTCATGAAACCTCCTGCGCGGAGGCGGCAAGTTTACAGGATCGCCACGGGGTAGGAGCCGAGCACACGGCACCATGCCGCGGCGTGCTCGAGCTCGGCCAGCGCGGCGGCGACATCAGGATCGGCGCGGTGCCCCTCGATATCGACGAAGAACACGTAATCCCATTTGCGCCGGCGCGACGGGCGGGACTCGATCCGGGTCATGCTCACGCCGTGGCTCGAAAGGGGTTGCAGCAGTCCTTGCAGGGCGCCTGCCTGGTGCCGCGAGGAGAGCAGCAACGAGGTCTTGTCCCGGCCGCTCGGCCCCGGCATCTCCCGCCCCACGACCACGAAGCGCGTCGTGTTGTCGGGCCGGTCCTCGATGTTCTCCATCAGCACGCCCAGGCCGTAGACCTCGGCGGCAGTATCCCCGGCGATCGCCGCGGCGCCCTCTTCGCCTGCCGCGAGCCGCGCCGCCTCCGCATTCGAAGCCACCGCGACCTGTTCCACGCCGGGCAACCGTTGCTCCAGCCACGCGCGGCACTGGGCCAGCGACTGCTGGTGGGAATAGATCCTGCGCACCTCGGCGAGCGTCGCCATCCGCCCCAGCAGGTGCTGGCGTATGCGCAGCTCGACCTCGCCACCGATGTGCAGTGGCGTGTTCATCAGCATGTCGAGGGTGGTGCTCACGGTGCCTTCCGTGGAGTTCTCGACCGGCACCACGCCGAAATCCGCGACGCCCGACTCGACGTCGTGGAACACTTCCTCGATCGACGGCACGGCGAGCGTACGCACGGAGTGGCCGAAATGCTTGAGGACGGCGGCCTGTGAGAACGTGCCCTCCGGGCCGAGGAAGGCGATCTTCAGCGGCTCCTGCTGCGCCAGGCAAGCCGACATGATCTCGCGGAACAGGCGCACGATCTCCTCGTCCTTGAGCGGGCCCTCGTTCCGCGCCACCGCCTGGCGCAGGATCTCGGCCTCGCGTTCCGGCCGATAGTAGTCGCGCGGACCCTCCGACAAGGCGATGCGCTCGGGGTACTTGGTGGCGCCGACTTCCAGCGCCAGCCGGGCGCGCTCGCTGATCAACGCCTGGAGCTGCTGGTCGATGGCGTCGATCTGGCGCCGGATCTCGGCCAGCCGCTCCTTGCTGCCCGCCTCGCTCATGGACGCCTCACGCTGCGTCCGGGATCACCCGCATGGAGAGCACGCCCTCGATGCTGGCGATGCGTTCGACGATGGCGTCCGGGATCGGCCCGTCGACATCGACCAGCGTGTAGGCCAGCTCGCCGCGCGACTTGTTCAGCAGGTCTGAGATGTTCAGCCCGCCCGAGGCCAGCGCGGTGGAGATCTGGCCGACCATGTTGGGCACGTTGGCGTTGGCGATGGCGATGCGCGTGTTGCCTTCCATGCGCGGCAGCAACGCCTCGGGAAAGTTCACGGAGTGGCGGATGTTGCCGTTTTCGAGGAAGTCGCGCAGGTTCTGCGCCACCATGATGGCGCAATTCTCCTCCGCCTCGCGGGTGGAGGCGCCGAGGTGCGGCAGGGCAATCACCTTGGGGTGGCTCTTGGTCGCGGTGCCGGGGAAGTCGGTCACATATCGCCCCAGCCTGCCGGCGTCCAGGGAGGCGAGCACCGCGGCGTCGTCCACGATCGGGCCGCGCGCGAAGTTGAGCACGATACCGCCCGGCTTCATCAGCGCCAGGCGGTCCGCATTGACCAGGGCGCGGGTGGCGTCGCCCAGCGGGACATGGACGGTGACGATCTGGGCGCGGCTGAACAGGTCGTCGAGGCTGACCGCCTGCCGCACGCCGGAGTCGAGCTGCCAGGCGCGCTCCACCGTGATCTTGGGATCGAATCCCACCACCTGCATGCCGAGGGCCAGCGCGGCGTTCGCGACCTCGACACCGATGGCGCCGAGGCCGACCACGCCGAGCGTACGTCCGGGCAGCTCCATGCCGACGAAGCGCTTCTTGCCGCTTTCTACCGCGCGGTGGAGTTCTTCTTCGTCGCCCTCCAGGGTGCGCACGTAATCCCACGCCTCGCACAGGTTGCGCGCCGCCAGCAGCATGCCGCCGATGACCAGCTCTTTCACCGCGTTGGCGTTCGCGCCCGGCGCGTTGAACACGGGAACCCCGCGCTTGCTCATGTCCGCCACGGGGATGTTGTTGACGCCCGCGCCGGCGCGGCCGATCGCCTTGACGCTGGCCGGGATATCGGTCTTGTGCATGTCCGCCGAGCGCACCAGCACCGCGTCCGGGTGGCCGATTTCCGAGGCTACCTCGTAGCGGTCCCGCGGCAGCCGCTCGAGGCCCGCAAGTGCGATGTTGTTTAGGGTGAGAACCTTGAACGTCATGGCGATCTCCGTCGGCGGGGCATCATCCGCCCGATAGTGGCAGATTCATGCGGCAATGCAACACCGGGGTTAACCGCAACTCCGCTCGAACTCCTGCATGAAGGCGACCAGCGCATCGACGCCCTCCTGGGGCATGGCGTTGTAGATGCTGGCGCGCATGCCGCCGACTGAGCGGTGCCCCTTCAAAGTCATCAAGCCGGCCGCTTTCGCCTGCTCCAGGAAGCGCGCGTCCAGCGCCGGGTCGGCGAGCGTGAACGGCACGTTCATCCACGAGCGGCAGTGCTTCGCCACCGGGTTGGCGTAGAAGTCGGAGCCGTCGATGGCCGCGTACAGCGTCTCCGCCTTGCGGCGATTGCGCTCCTCCATGGCCGCCAGCCCGCCCTGCTCGAGCAACCACTGGAATACCAGTCCGGCGATATACCAGCCCCAGGTCGGCGGCGTATTCAGCATCGAGCCCGCTTCCGCCTGCTGGTGGTAATCCATCATCACCGGCGTGCCTTCGCGGGCCCGACCCACCAGGTCTTCGCGCACGATGATGATGGCGAGGCCGGCGGGCCCGATATTCTTCTGTGCGCCGGCGTAGATCAGGCCGAAGCGACTGACGTCCAGCGGCCGCGACAGCAGCGTCGAGGACATGTCCGCCACCAGTGGGGCGGGCGTTTCGGGAATGAAATGAAACTCCACGCCGCCGATCGTCTCGTTCGGCGTGTAGTGGAGGTAGGCTGCATCCTGGCTCAGGTTCCAGCCGGCGGGATCCGGGATCTCGGTGTGCTTGTTGTCCGCCGAGTCGGCTGCGACGTTGGCGGCGAGAAAACGGCGGCCCTCGGCCAGCGCCTTCTTGGACCAGGAGCCCGTGACGACGTAGTCGGCCTTGTCCGCAGGGCCGGCCAGGTTGAACGGCACCGCGCCGAACTGGGCGCTGGCACCGCCCTGCAGGAACAGCACGCGATAGCCCGCGGGGATGTCCAGCAGGCGACGCAGGTCCGCCTCGGCCCGCTCGGCGATGGACATGAACTCCTTGCCGCGATGGGACAGTTCCATGACGGACATGCCTGAGCCGCCCCAGCTGGTCATTTCCTCGCGTGCCCGTTCCAGCACCGGCAGGGGAATCGCCGCCGGTCCCGCGCTGAAGTTGTAAACCCGATCCATTGTGGTGCTCCCTCTGAGCTCAGGAATGGTTTGCCGGCAATCCGCGGCTGCGTCCTCAGCCTGCGTCGCCGGCCTCGTCGCCGTCATCCGCATCGTCGCCCTGCTCGGCGGCCACACGGCCCATGCCGACCAGCCGTCCGCCCTCGTCCAGCTTGATCAGCCGCACGCCCTGTGTATTGCGGGACAGGACGGGAATGCCTTCCACCGCGGTGCGCACCAGCACGCCGGTGCTGGAAATCATCATCACCTGGTCGTCGGGCTGCACCAGCAGCGCCCCGACCATCTCGCCGTTGCGCTCGCTGGTCTGGATGGCAATGACACCCTGGCCGCCGCGGCCGCGCAGCGGAAAGTCCGGAATACGCGTCAGCTTGCCGTAACCATTCTCGGTGGCGAGCAGGAGCTGGCCTTCGTCGGCGATGATCAGGGCGATCACGCGCTGGTCCTCGGCCAGGCGGATGCCGCGCACACCGGCTGCGGTGCGTCCCATGGCCCGCACATCGGCCTCGCGGAAGCGGATGCCCTTGCCGTTCGATGCACACAGCATGATCTCCTGGCGCCCGTCGGTGATGCCGACGTCGATCAGGTAGTCGTCCTCGCGCAGGTCGATGGCGATGATGCCGTCGCGCCGCGGGCGCGAGAATGCGATCAGCGGCGTCTTCTTGACCGTGCCTCGGCTGGTGGCCATGAATACGTACGGCCCCTCGATGAACTCGCGTACCGGGAGCACGGCGTTGATGCGTTCGTCCGCTTCCAGCGGCAGCAGGTTCACGATGGGCTTGCCGCGGGAGCCGCGCCCGGCGAGCGGCAGTTCATAGACCTTCAGCCAGTAGACCTTGCCGCGACTCGAGAAGCACAGCAGCCAGTCGTGGGTGTTGGCGATGAAGAGCTTGTCGACGAAGTCTTCTTCCTTGATCTTGGTCGCGCTCTTGCCGCGCCCGCCGCGACGCTGGGCCTGGTAGTCGGCCACCGGCTGCGCCTTGGCATAGCCCCCGTGCGACAGCGTGACGATCACGTCCTCCTCGCTGATGAGGTCTTCCATCGAGAGGTCGAGGTGGGTGTGCAGGATTTCGGTGCGACGCCCGTCGCCGTACTCCTCGCGCACTGCCTGGAGCTCCTCGCGAATGACTTCAGACAGCCGGTCGGGACTTTCGAGAATCAGAGAAAACTCTTGAATTTTCTCAATTATCTCTTCGTATTCCTTGATTATTTTGTCCTGCTCCAGGCCTGTGAGCCGGTGCAGGCGCAGGTCGAGGATGGCCTGGGCCTGGGCGTCTGACAGCTGGTAGGCGCCATCCACCAGGCCGATGCCTGCATCCAGCCCGGCGGGCCGCGTGGCTTCCGCTCCGGCCCGCTCCAGCATCCCCGTCACCACCCCGGGTGCCCAGCCGCGGGCCGTAAGCGCCGCACGGGCCTCGGCCGGCGACGGCGATGCCTTGATCAGGGCGATGACCTCGTCGATGTTCGCCAGGGCCACCGCCAGGCCTTCGAGGACGTGGGCGCGTTCACGCGCCTTGCGCAGCTCGAAAATGGTACGGCGGGTGACGACCTCGCGGCGATGCCGGAGGAAGGCCTCGAGCATTTCCTTGAGTGTGAGGAGCTTCGGCTGGCCGTCGACCAGCGCCACCATGTTGATGCCGAACACCGTCTGCAGCGGCGTGTGCTTGTAGAGGTTGTTCAGCACCACGTCCGCGTTCTCGCCGCGCTTGAGCTCGATGACGACGCGCAGGCCGTCCTTGTCGGACTCGTCCCGCAGCTCGCTGATGCCCTCGAGTTTCTTCTCGCGCACCAGCTCGGCGATTTTCTCCACCAGCCGCGCCTTGTTCACCTGGTAGGGCAGCTCGGTGATGATGATGGCCTGCCGGGCCCCGTCACGCAGGTCCTCGTAATGGCTGCGGGCCCGGATATAGACCCGGCCGCGGCCGGTGCGGTAGGCCTCGACGATGCCGGAAGCGCCGTTGATCAGGCCCGCGGTCGGGAAGTCCGGGCCCGGCACGTGCGCCATCAGCTCGTCGATGCTCAGCCCGGGCGCGTCGATCAGCGCCACGCAGGCGTTGATGATCTCGCCAAGGTTGTGTGGCGGAATATTGGTTGCCATGCCCACTGCAATGCCGGCCGAGCCGTTCACCAGCAGGTTCGGCACGCGCGTCGGCAGCACCGACGGCTCGTGTTCGGACTCGTCGTAGTTGGGGACGAGGTCGACCGTTTCCTTGTCGATGTCGGCCAGCAGCTCGTGCGCGAGCTTCGCCATGCGCACCTCGGTGTAGCGCATGGCCGCGGGGGAATCACCGTCGACCGAGCCGAAGTTGCCCTGCCCGTCCACCAGCACGTAGCGCATGGAGAAGGGCTGCGCCATGCGGACGATGGTGTCGTAGACGGCCGTGTCGCCGTGCGGATGGTACTTGCCGATGACGTCGCCGACGACGCGCGCAGACTTCTTGTAAGGCTTGTTCCAGTCGTTACCGAGCTCGCGCATGGCGTAGAGCACGCGACGGTGCACCGGCTTCAGTCCGTCCCTCACGTCGGGCAGCGCTCGCCCCACGATCACGCTCATGGCGTAATCCAGGTAGGACTGCTTCATCTCGTCTTCCAGGTTGACCTGGAGAATCTCTTTCGCGACTTCTGTCATGGAGTGGCCGGCCGTTACCTTTCAATAACTTGAACTACCCCAGCGCGCCACTGCTGCAGCGCGTCATAGGGGCTTGTTACAAGCTGGTCATGTTACCACAGGGGACCCGGTCCGACCGGGCCGCGGCGCGCCTCAGCTGGCCAGCAGGCGCGCCACGGAATCGGGCCCCGGGGGTGCCGCCACGCCCTTCTCCGTCACCAGCGCATCGACCAGGCCCGCCGGGGTCACGTCGAACGACGGGTTCGCAGCCGCGGCGCCCTCGGGCCTGCCGCCGGCAGCGCGCCACAGCTCCTCGGGGTCACGCTGCTCGATGGGTACGGCGTCGCCGTCCGGCGTCGCGGCATCGAGGGTCGAGCTGGGGGCGACCACCATGAAGCGGACGCCGTGGTGTCGCGCCGCGACCGCGAGCGAATAAGTCCCGATCTTGTTCACCACGTCGCCGTTGGCCGCCACCCGGTCCGCGCCCACGATCGCCCAAGTGGGTGGATCTCGACGCATCAGTTGCGCCGCCGCCGAGTCGGTGATGACGGTGGCCGGGATCCCCTCGCGCGCCAGTTCCCACGCAGTGAGACGCGCGCCCTGCAGCCAGGGCCGGGTCTCGTCTACCCAGACGCGGGTCACGCGGCCGCGCCGGAAAGCTTCGCGGATTACGCCCAGCGCCGTGCCCAGGCCACCGGTGGCGAGGGCGCCGGCATTGCAGTGCGTGATGACGGTGCCGGGCTCGGTGACCAGGTCGGCGCCGAAGCGCGCCATGGCCTGGTTCATGGCGATGTCTTGTGCGTGAATCCGGCGCGCCTCGGCGAGGAGCTCGGCTTCAGGCGCGTCACCTGCGCGCGCCGCGGTGGCGAGCATGCGGTCGACGGCCCATCCGAGGTTGACGGCGGTCGGGCGGGCCTGGCGCAGCCGCTCCAGATCCTGTTGGAACCCGGCGCGCCAGTTCGTGCCGTCCCGCCGCAGGCGTTCGCGCGCCGCGAGCACGGCGCCGTAGGCCGCGCTCACCCCGATCGCCGGAGCGCCGCGCACCACCATGTCGCGGATGCAGAGAATCACCGCGTCAACGTCTTCGCAGACGACGCGGCGCACATCCTGCGGCAGGCGCCGCTGGTCCAGCAGGTCAAGCCTGCCTTCGGCCCACGCTACGGCGTTGATCCCGGTGGGATCGACAGGCAGCGCGGCATCCATGGAGGTCTCATTCACTGTCACAACTCGTTCGTTCACCCGAGGAACGATAGAATGTCGGACTTCGGCCGCGCCCGCATCGCGGGGAGCCGCAACGAGTATCGAGCATGGAGAAAGTCGACACCCTGATCAAGGCCCGCTGGGTCGCTCCGGTTGCGCCTGCGGGCGCCCCGCTCGAGCACCATGCGGTGGCCGTGCGCCAGGGTCGCGTCGTCGATCTCCTGCCGGCAGCCGTGGCCGACAGCCGCTACGAGGCCGACGAGACGCTGGACAAGCCGACTCACGTGCTGATTCCAGGCCTTGTGAACGCCCACACGCATGCCGCCATGACTCTGCTGCGCGGCCTCGCCGACGACCTGCCGCTGATGGAATGGCTGCAGGCCCACATCTGGCCGGCCGAGCAGCGCTGGATGAGCGCCGAGTTCGTGGAACACGGGACCGAGCTCGCCATGGCCGAGATGCTGCGCGGCGGCACCACTACGTTCAACGACATGTACTTCTTTCCCGAGGTCGTGGCGCGTTCGGCGGCGCGCATCGGCATGCGTGCCTGCGTGGGGATGATCCTGATCAAGTTCCCCACCGTCTGGGCCAGCGAGATGTCGGAATACCTGCGCAAGGGACTGGCGCTGCGTGACGAGTACAAGGGCCACCCCCTCGTGAGCGCGGCCTTTGCCCCGCACGCGCCCTACACGGTGGACGACGAGTACCTGGTGAAGATCCGCAAGCTGGCCGACGAACTCGAAGTGCCGGTGCACACCCATGTGCACGAGACCGCGGACGAGGTCCTCGGCAGCGTGGTGGACTGCGGCGAGCGGCCGCTGGCGCGGCTGGACCGCCTGGGGCTCGTTTCGCCCATGCTCATGGCGGTGCACATGACCCAGCTGGAGGACGACGAGATCGCGCGCATGGCCGCGGCGGGCGCCAGCGTCGTGCACTGTCCTGAATCCAATCTCAAGCTCGCCAGCGGATTCTGTCCCGTGGCCCGCCTGCTCGAAGCCGGGGTGAATGTCTGCCTCGGCACCGACGGCGCGGCCAGCAACAACGACCTCGACATGCTGGGCGAGATGCGCAGCGCGGCCCTGCTGGCCAAGGGCGTGGCGGGCCGGGCCGACGCGCTGCCGGCGTCGCAGGTGCTGGAGATGGCGACGCTGAATGGCGCCAGGGCACTGGGACTGGCTGAAGAAACCGGCTCCATCGAGGCCGGCAAGTGGGCTGACCTGTGCTGTGTGGACCTCGCCCAGCCCGCCACGTGGCCGGTGTACGACCCGGTGGCGCAGCTGGTCTATGCCGCCGGGCGCGACCAGGTCAGCGACGTCTGGGTTGCCGGCCGGCGCATGGTGGCCGAGGGCCGCCTCACCCGTCTCGATCCGGCTGTGAGCATGCGTCATGCCGAGGACTGGCGTTCACGAATTGCCGGAGCAGAAGCGAATGACTGAAAACCACACAGCCAACGTCGACACCGCTGAGATCGCGCGTTTCGAGGCACTGGCGGACCGGTGGTGGGACAGCGAGGGCGACTTCAAGCCGCTGCACGACATCAACCCTGCGCGCCTCGAGTACATCGACCAGCGGGTCGGGCTCGATGCCAAGCGGGTTCTGGACATCGGCTGCGGCGGCGGCATCCTCGCCGAGTCGATGGCCCGTCGCGGCGCCACGGTCACGGCCATCGACATGGCCGCGGCGCCGCTTGCCGTGGCGCAACTCCACCTGCGCGAGTCCGGACTGGAGGTCGAGTACCTGAAATCGACGGCCGAGGACCATGCCGCGGCGCGCCCCGCCAGTTATGACGTGGTGACCTGCCTGGAGATGCTCGAGCACGTGCCGGACCCGTCGCAGGTGGTCGCCGCCTGTCGCAGCCTCGTCAAGCCGGGCGGCCACGTGTTTTTCTCCACCATCAACCGCAACGCGAAGGCCTGGGTCATGGCGATCTTCGGCGCCGAGTACGTGCTGCGGCTGCTGCCGCGCGGCACGCACGAGTACGCCAAGCTCATCCGGCCGTCCGAGCTGGCGGACTGGATGCGGCACGCCGGCCTGGAATTGAACGAGTTCACCGGCATGCACTACAACCCGTTCACGCGCGAATGCACGCTGGGCGGCAACGTGCACGTCAATTACCTCGCCCATGGCCGCCGGCCGGAGGATGCATGAGGCGCCACGCGGCAGTCCTGTTCGATCTCGACGGCACGCTGGCCGACACTGCGCCCGACCTGGCTGCAGCGCTGAACCAGATGCTGCAGGAGGACGGTCGCTCGCCCCTGCCTTTCGCCCAGCTGCGCCCCTGGGTGTCGTGGGGGGCGATGCGCATGATCCGGGTGGGTTACGGTGACGCGTTGGGCGAGGTCGAGTTGCAGGCCCTTCGCGGGCGCTTCCTGTCCTGTTACGAGGCCGGCCTGTGCCGTGAGTCGCGCCTGTTTCCCGGCGTCGCGGAATTGCTGGCAGCGCTTGAATCCGCCGGTGTCCCGTGGGGCATCGTCACCAACAAGCCGGGCTGGCTCACCGAGCCCCTGCTCGGCGCACTCGGTCTCGGCGGTCGCGCCGGCACCGTGATCAGCGGCGATACACTGCCCCACGCCAAGCCGCATCCCATGCCGCTGCTGCATGCGGCCCGCGAGCTCGAAGTAGAGCCGCGCGGCTGCACCTACGTGGGCGACAACATTCGTGACATCGAGGCGGGACGGGCCGCCGGCATGCGCACCGTCGCCGCGGCCTGGGGTTACATCCCGCACGACGACGACCCCGCGGCCTGGCTGGCCGATGCGCTGCTCGAGGATGCCTGGGCCCTGGCACGCTGGCTCGACCAGGCCGACGCGCTGCCGGGGGTGGCATGAACCAGCTGGATCTCCAGGCGCTGCTGCCCTACCTGCTGTTTGCCGGGGGCCTGCTGGTCGGCATCGTCGCCACAATTCTTGCCCTGCAACCGCGTGCCGCCCGCTTGCGCGAGAAGCTGGCGGTGGCGCAGAGTCGCCTCGAAGCGCAGGCGCGCACCGAGGAAGAGCTGAACAGCTCCATCAACATGCTGGAGCAGCGCCTGGCACGCATTTTCGACGATCTTGCCAAGCGCTCGCTGCAAGACAACAGCCGCCAGTTCCTCGAACTGGCGCAACAGAACCTGGAAGTCCACCGCACTCGTGCCCAGGGCGATCTCAAGGCACGCGAGCAGGCCGTCGAGGCCATGGTGAAGCCGATCCGCGAGGCGCTGGAGAAAACCGAAAGGCAGATTTCCCAGATCGAGCGCGAACGCAACGAGGCCTTCGGCAACATCCGCGGCCTGCTCGAGGCGATCAATGTCAGCCAGCAGACGCTGAGCTCCGAGACCCGGAACCTGGTGACCGCGCTGCGCCGTCCCGAGGTGCGCGGACAGTGGGGCGAAATGACGCTGCGCCGCCTGGTCGAGCTGGCCGGCATGGTCGAGCACTGCGACTTCACCGAGCAGGAGCACACCGTGTCTTCCGAGGGCGTCCTGCGGCCGGACATGATCGTCCACCTCGCGGAAGGCCGCCAGTTGGTAGTGGACGTCAAGACCCCGCTCGACGCCTACCTGGCGGCGGTCGAAGCGAGCGACGACGCGACC
The DNA here is from genome assembly GCF_011089885.1 of Thioalkalivibrio sp. XN279. Lineage (NCBI taxonomy): Bacteria > Pseudomonadati > Pseudomonadota > Gammaproteobacteria > Chromatiales > Ectothiorhodospiraceae > Thioalkalivibrio > Thioalkalivibrio sp. XN279. Next base: position 278,897 of record NZ_JAANBD010000025.1, read on the forward strand.
CGCGAGGCCGCCCTGCAGCGGCATGCGCGCAAGGTGCGCGAACGCGTGCGCGAGCTGGCCGCGAAGCGTTACTGGGCGCAGTTCGAGCGCAGCCCGGAGTTCGTGATCCTGTTCATACCCGGCGACCAGTTCCTCAGCGCCGCCCTGGCACGCGATCCCGGCCTGCTGGACGAGGCGCTCAACCAGCACGTCATACTCGCGACGCCTACCAGCCTCGTCGCCCTGCTCAAGGCCGTCGCCTACGGCTGGCGCCAGGTGGCGCTGGCCGAGAACGCGCGGCAGATCCGTGATCTCGCGGCGGAGCTGCATCGACGGCTTGCCACCTTCACCGGGCACCTCGCTCGCGTCGGCCGCGCGCTGTCCAGCAGCGTCGACGCCTACAACAGCGCGGTCGGGTCGCTGGAACGCCAGGTGATGCCCGGGGCGCGGAAGTTCGTGGAGCTCGGCGTGCAGGCGCAGAAACCCCTCGACTCGGCGCCGGAGGTCGATCTCATTGCGCGCACGCCCCGCGGCGACCCCGGCGACAGCGCTGCCGATGCGGCAGACGACGACGGCGCGGGCGAAGCAGCCAAGGGCCCCGACGCGTGACCCCCGTGGATCCCGGAACCAGCAAGGCGGCGCCCCCGGGCTCGCCGACCTGGTACGCCCTCCTCTTCACCCCGCACGCCAGGCGCGATGCGATCGGCGCCCTGTTCGAGGTGCGCGCAGAGATCATGGACTCCGTGCGCACGCCCGCAGAACCGGCGGTCGCACAGGCCCGGCTGGAGTGGTGGCGCGCCGAGATCGCCGGCTTCGGCGCCGGACGTGCGCAACATCCCGCGCTGCGCCGCGTGCAGGCGGCAGGGCTGTCCGGCGTGGTGCAGCCGGAGTACCTGCTGGAGATCGTCGATGCTTTCGCGAGCGAACTGGCCGAGGCACCGTGCAGCACTTACGCGGAACTCGCTCTCTACTGCTATCGCAGCGGAGGCGTCCTTCACGAGATGGTAGCCGGGGCGCTGGGGCTCGCTGATTCCCGGAACGAGCGGGCCGTGGTGCGCTATGCCCAGCGGCTCGGTACCGGCGCGCGCCTGGTGGAACTGCTGGCGAACCTGCGCGGCGACATGGCTGCTGGCCGCCACCTGTTGCCGCGCGACTGGATTGCCGAGACCGGCGCCGCGGAACGATTCGACGGCACGCAAATCGACCCGGCGTTGGCCGCATGCGCCGACCGCCTGGCCGGCGAGGCGCGCGTCGCCCTGGACGATGCCGAGTCGCTGTTGCCGCCCGCCGAACGGCCACGCCAGCGCACCGGCCTGGTGCTGGCCGCTCTGTATCGCCGGCACCTGGACCGGTTGCACCGGCGCGGGTTCGACCCGGCGGGCCTGCCAGGGAACCTGGACAACCTGTGGACCTGCTGGCGTGCGGCGCGCAAGGCGCGCGCCGCCGGCTGACGAACGAGGGACAGCAAAATGGATGCACGGAAATTCACCCGGTACACGGCGCCCGAAGGGCTGCTGCGCGACCGGGTCATTCTCATCACCGGTGCCGGCAGCGGCATCGGCCAAGCCCTGGCCAGGGCGGCCGCGGGCCTGGGCGCCACGGTCATCCTGCATGGGCGGTCGGTGCGCAAGCTCGAGGCCCTGTACGACGAGATCCGCGCTGCCGGCCACCCCGAGCCCGCCATCTTCCCGCTCGATCTCGCCCGCGCCAGGGGCGAGGATTACGACCGTCTCAGCGGCGCCATCGAAGAACAGTGGGGCCGGCTCGACGGCCTGGTGCAGAACGCCGGCATCCTGGGCTCGCGCACACCGATCGAGCACCACGACGTCGCGGAGTGGCAACGCGTGCTGCACGTGAACCTGACGGCGCCATTCATCCTGTGTCGCTGCCTGCTGCCCCTGATGTTCAAGTCCGACGACGCGTCCGTGATCTTCGCTTCCAGCGGCGTCGGTCGCCGCGGCAAGGCTTACTGGGGCGCTTACGCAGTGTCCAAGTTCGGCGTCGAGGGTCTCAACCAGGTGCTCGCTGACGAACTGGAAAACAAGCCAGGCATCCGGGTGAACGCGGTCAATCCGGGCCCTACGCGCACTGCCATGCGGGCCGCCGCTTACCCTGCCGAGGATCCCATGCAGCTCAAGACGCCGGAAGAGATCCTGGGCGTCTACCTGTACCTGCTCGGGCCCGAGAGCCGCGGCACCAGCGGCGCCAGTTTCGACGCCCAGTGAGCCGGCCGCCGCCGCGTTTGGCTCATTCCTTGCGGGATGAGGCGAAGCGCTTGCGCCGCGGCTTGAGGGCCCTGCGGTCCGGCACCGCGAGGGCCGGAGGCGCGAGGCCCACGCATTCGTAGAGCGCGCGCACTTCGTCGGCCTCGAGGTCACGGAAGCGGCCGCGACGCAGCTGGCGCTCCAACGCCACCGGCCCGTAGGCGACTCGTGTCAGGCGGCTCACCGTGAGCCCGACGGCTTCCCACAGCCGCCGGACTTCGCGGTTCCTTCCCTCGCGCAGGGTCACCCGGTACCAACGGTTGCGCCCTTCGCCGCCTGCGGCTTCGACCGACTCGAATGCGGCCATGCCGTCTTCGAGTTCCACGCCCTCGCGCAAGCGCCGCAGGGCCTCTTCATCGGGCTCACCGAGCACCCTGACGGCGTATTCCCGCAACACCTCCGAGGACGGGTGCATCAACCCGTTGGCGAGACTGCCGTCCGTGGTGAACAGCAGGAGGCCGGTGGTGCTGATGTCCAGGCGGCCGACGGCGATCCAGCGTTGGCCACGCAGTCGTGGCAGCGACTCGAACACCGTGCGGCGGCCCTCGGGATCGCTGCGTGTACAGACCTCGTCCGCAGGCTTGTGATAAGCCAGGTAGCGATGGCGGGAGGGCTCGGCGAGCCGCAACGGGCGGCCGTCCAGCGTGATGCGCTCGTTGCCGGAGAGGCGCTCGCCGATTTCAGCCGGCCGGCCGTCCACGGTGAGCCGTCCCTCGGCGATCCATCGCTCGATCTCGCGGCGCGAACCAAGGCCGGCGTCTGCCAGCAGCTTGTGGATGCGGACGGGCTCCCGCTCAGGCGCGCGGGGCGTCTGGCGTCGACTCAGTGTCGGTCTCTTCTTCATACGCTTCGGCCTCCTCCTGCGGCGGCTCGGATGCGGATTCGGCGAGGTCGAGGCCGAGGTCGAGCTCTACGTTGATGCTGTCCAGATCGCGAATCTCCGCCAGCGGCGGGAGATCCTCGAGTCGCTTGAGCCCGAAATAGTCGAGGAATTCCCGCGTGGTCGCATACATGCCCGGGCGGCCCGGCACGTCGCGGTGCCCGACGATACGCACCCAGCCACGCTCCATCAGGGTACGCATGATGTTCGAGCTCACCGACACGCCGCGGATGTCCTCGATCTCGCCGCGCGTGATGGGCTGGCGATAGGCGATGAGCGCGAGCGTCTCCAGCAGGGCGCGGGAATAACGCGCGGGACGGTCCTGCCACAGGCGTGAAAGCCAGGGCGCCATCTCTTCCCGGACCTGGATACGCCAGCCGCTGGCCACCTCGCGCAGCTGGATACCGCGCTCGGCGTACTCGGCCTCGAGCGTTTCCAACGCCGCCCGGACGTCCTGGCGCTCGGGCGCTTCGTTCTCCGGGAAAAGGTTGAGCACCTGCTCGATGCTCATCGGACGACCCGCCGCCAGCAGCGCGGCCTCGACGATGTTCTTCAGTTTTTGGGAATCCATACGGTCTCTCGTCCTCAGGCCCCGGTCGCCGGCCGGGGCTCGGCTTCATCCGCGGCGCCGTGGTTGCCGCGAGCCTTGATGTGGATAGGCGCGAAAGGCTCGGACTGAACGATGTCCAGCAGGCTCTCGCGGATCAGCTCGAGTATGGACAGGAAGGTCACGACCACGCCCATCCGGCCTTCCTCCGGCGTGAACAGGCTGGTGAACGCCACGAACTGCCCGCCCTGCACCCGCTCCAGGACGTCCGACATCCGCTGGCGCACCGACAACGGCTCGCGTTGCACCTGGTGGTGCGCAAACATGTCCGCTCGCACCAGCACTTCCTGGAAGCTGAGCAGAAGCTCGCGCAGGCTCACGTCCGGCTGAATCTCCACCACCTTGCGCTCGCACATCTCCGCGCTGGCCTGGAACACGTCGCGTTCCAGCCGGGGCAGTGCATCGACGTCCTGCGCCGCCTGCTTGTAGCGCTCGTATTCCTGCAGCCGCCTGACCAGCTCTGCGCGCGGGTCCTCGCCATCCTCCTCCTGGGCGGCGGGTCGCGGCAACAACATGCGCGACTTGATCTCGGCGAGCATGGCCGCCATTACCAGGTATTCCGCCGCCAGCTCCAGCTGCAGTTCCTGCATCAGCTCGATGTAATGCATGTACTGGTGCGTGATCTTGGCGATCGGGATATTGAGGATGTCGATGTTCTGCCGCTTGATCAGGTACAGGAGCAGGTCCAGCGGTCCCTCGAAGGCGTCGAGGATCACCTCCAGCGCATGCGGCGGGATGTACAGGTCCATGGGCAGCTGGGTCAGCGGCTCGCCCTCGACGATCGCGAAAGGCATCTCGGCCTGGCCCGCGCCCATGGTCTCCGGCTGGTCGCTCATCGGTACTCCAATCCCATCGACTCGCGCACCTCCTCCATGGTCTCGCGGGCCGCATCGCGCGCCCTTTCCCGTCCTTCCGCGAGGATGATATCCACGGTATCAGGGCTGGCGTTGTATTCGTCGATCTTCTCACGGATCGGCTTGAGCTCGGCCTGCACGGCGTCGATCACCGGCTGCTTGCACTCCACGCAACCGATGCCGGCGCTGCGACAGCCTTCCTGCACCCAGGCCTGGGTACGCTCGTCCGAGTACATGCGGTGAAACTGCCATACCGGGCATTTGCCGGGATCGCCGGGGTCCGTGCGCCGCACCCGCGCGGGATCCGTCTGCATGGTGCGCAGCTTCTTCTCCACGGCTTCGGGGTCCTCGGCCAGGCCGATGGTGTTGCCGTAGGACTTGGACATCTTCTGCCCGTCCAGCCCGGGCACCCGCGGCGTCGGCGTCAGCAAGGCGTCGGGCTCGACCAGGATAGTGCGCCCGATGCCCTCCAGGTAACCGAGCAGGCGCTCGCGATCGGCAAGGGTGAGGCGCGGGTGATTTTCCACCAGCGCACGGCCGGACTCGAGGGCGGTCTCGTCACCGCGTTCCTGGTAGCTCCTGCGGAACTCGAGATAGAGCTTGCTCTGCTTGCCGCCCAGGTGCCGCACCGCACGCTCGGCGCGTTGCTCGAAATCGGCCTCGCGCCCGTAAAGATGGTTGAAGCGGCGCGCGATCTCCCGCGTGATCTCCACGTGCGCGACCTGGTCCTCGCCCACGGGGACGTGGCCGGCGCGATAGATCAGGATGTCTGCGCTCTGCAGCAGCGGATAGCCGAGAAAACCATAGGTGCTGAGGTCGCGTTCCTTCAGCTTCTCCTGCTGGTCCTTGTAGGTCGGCACGCGCTCCAGCCAGCCGAGCGGCGTGATCATGGAGAGCAACAGGTGCAATTCCGCATGTTCGGGGACGTCCGACTGCACGAACACCGTGGCCGCCGCCGGGTTGATGCCCACGGCCAGCCACTCCACGAGCATCTGGCGCACGCTCGGGCCGATCCCGGACGGGTCTTCGTAATGCGTAGTCAGGGCATGCCAGTCGGCAACGAAGAAAAAGCACTCGTACTCGTACTGCAGCCTGAGCCAGTTGTTCAGTGCGCCGTGTAGGTGCCCGAGGTGCAGCGGCCCCGTAGGACGCATGCCAGACAGGACTCGCCGGTTTGGACCGGTGGTATTGCTCACTATTTGCTCCGTGCCGGCCCCGCCTAGAGACCCGCGATGCTCATGAAAAAGTTGGTGACCGTTGCAATGACGGGGCGCAAGTAGCCCCAGGCAAAAAAGATGAACGCCAGGACGATGATCAGGCCGTAAGGCTCAAGCGCGTCCAGGCGCGTGGACGCGCGTGGCGGCAACAGCCCGCTGAGGACGCGCCCGCCATCGAGCGGCGGGATGGGCAGCATGTTGAACACGGCGAGAATCACGTTGATGAAGACACCGATCTGGCCCATCGTCAGGAAGAATTGTGCAGTCATCCCGTCGAGGCCGCTGACCGCCACCAGCTTGGTAAAGAAAGCCCAGAACAGCGCCATGACGAGGTTGGCGCCCGGACCTGCGGCGGCGACAAACATCATGTCGCGGCGCGGGTTGCGCAGGTTGCGCATCGCCACGGGCACCGGCTTGGCCCAGCCAAAGAGGAATCCCGTGGTCATCAGGGCGATCGCCGGGACGATGACCGTGCCGATAGGGTCGATATGCTTGAGCGGATTGACCGAGAGACGCCCCAGCATCTCTGCCGTCCGGTCCCCGAAGCGCCGTGCCACCCACCCATGGGCGACCTCGTGCAAGGTGATGGCGAACAGCACTGGAATGGCCGCGACCGCAAGGACCTGGAGCATGGAAAGCTGTTGCATCGGCGTATTATAGAGAAGCCGGGGCCGCCTGAGTCAGGCCACTTCAAGGTGGCTGACGTCCCCCAGCCCGACCCGCGTCACGAGCGGCACCGGCCCGGTCAGGTCAATGACAGAGGTCGACTCGAGCGCGCACGGTCCGCCGTCGACAACCGCCGCGAGTTCATGATCGAGCAGTTCCCTGATCTCCCAGGCCGCGTTCATGGGATGGATTTGCCCCGGCAACTGCAGCGTGGTGCTCAGCAGCGGCTCTGGCAGTGCCTCCAATAGCGCCAGCGCGATCGGGTTGGCCGGCACCCTGATGCCGATGGTCTTGCGCTTCGGGTGCTGAAGCCGGTTCGGCACCTGTCGGGTCGCGGGCAGGATGAACGTGTAAGGTCCCGGCGTGAGCGCGCGAAGCAAGCGATAGGCCTGGTTGTCGACCCGCGCGTAGCTGGACAGCTCCGAGAGCCCCTCGCATACCAGGGTGAAATGGTGCTGCTTGTCCAGGTGTTTCAGGCGCCGAATACGCTCCTGCGCACTCTTGTCGCCCATGGCCCACCCGAAGGCATATGAAGAGTCGGTCGGGTACGCGACAATACCCCCGGCCTCGACGAGCGACGCCACTTCCCGCACCAGTCTCGGCTGCGGGTTATCAGGGTGAATCTCGAAGAATTCGGCCATGGCCGCAATTCTATCCCGAGAGCCCTTTACAGCATGAGGATTTCGGCATGACCCAAGCCCGCACGGAAATGATTCGCCGCTGCCTCGCGGAAGCGCTGGCGCCGGAGATGCTCGAAATCGAGGATGAGAGCCACCTCCACGCCGGGCATGCCGGGGCGCGGGACGGCCGCGGACACTTTCGCGTCACTGTTGTCTCGCCACGCTTTGCCGGCCTGTCCCGGATCGCCCGGCATCGCCTGGTGTTCGCGGCCCTCGAGGACCTGATGCATACGGACATTCACGCCCTGACCCTGCAGGCATTCAGCCCTGAAGAAGTGTGAGAGGGCTGCGCAAATTTTCGTGCTGCGCCGCAACAAATATCCCGCTGACCTCGCCACGCTCTCCTCCCCTGAGCGCAAACGGATCGTAAAACTGTGATGGAATCCAGATGTTTGCGAACGAAACTGTGAGCGAGTTCGTAGTTTGACTTAATCCGCGGCTGATATAGCGCGGCTCGGCGCCGGCCAGCTCCCGGCCGGGACGCCCCGATCCGGGCGCTGGGCCCGATACGGGTAAAGCCGGCATCGACCACTCCCCAGGGATCCACGGAGCTGCAGTCGACCCCGGATATTGTTAAACGACGCGGCGTGTAACGCGAAGTCTTGGGTCCGGGATCACGCGGAGCCTCGGGCCTTCCCCAGACCGCATCCAGAGCCCCGACCCCGGCGCTTCAGCGTAGCTATGACCTCATGGATGCCGCGTTTCGTGTTTAACATAATCTTCCGCCCGCATCGGGACTGAGGAGCCGCACTCCAGGTTTAGGTTTCTCACATTAGCACCTGAAACATTGAGAGTTTCCTTCCGGGCCACCCCCCTCTTCCGAGCCCCGCGTACCACCCGTCTTACGGAAAGTACAGCTGCAATATGTTGAATCGTTGACCAGATTACGAGGCTGGTTATAGTCAAATTCACCACGCCGCTGTGGTCTTTTCCCATCTCATGCAACGACCGAGGGCGAATGAACCTGGCTCCCCGCACATCGCGATTCGACACATTAGTCAGCTCAGTTGGTGACCACGTTCGGGCGGTCTACGTAGCTGCCTTCCGGAACCTGATGTTGCCCATTGTCAGAATGGCAATGCGGCATGGCCTGTCGCACGACGACCTTCATGAAGCCCTTAGACGATCCATCGCCGAGTGCGCAAAGGATTTGCATCCATCGGCTGCAACCTCGGATTCGCAACTCGCGATCCTCACGGGCCTGTCAAGGCCCCAAGCGGCACGTATACGGGCAACCATCGACGTAGGTGCCGCAGAGGAGTTGAGCAACTTGACGCTGATCGGACGTCTCATAGCCGGTTGGCAAAGAGACTTCTCCGGGCCTTATGGGGTACCGAAAGAACTCCCCCTCACCCCCGGTGAACACACCTTTCCAGACCTGGTCCGGAGGATCGCCGGACGCAGGCCTCCTAGTGATGTCTTAGAGGAGCTTAAAAAAGTTGGCGTGGTTGAGCTAACGAAGTCGGGCCGGGCCAAGCTTACCAACCGACCATATATCACTGGCCGACTTCGCCCGGAAAGTGTCGAGCGAATGAGCTGGGTCATTCGCGACCTTGCAGAGACACTGGATTACAACCTCAACCCTGATCGAGAAGGCCCTGCCCGATTTGAGCGGCGCATGTACACGCACGAGCCTCTCTCAGGCCAACTTCTGGCTGGTTTCCGTTTGTTAGCGAAGGATGAAGGCCAGGCATTTCTTGCGCGCTTGGACAGCTGGCTCAACGAACAGCTCAAAGAAATTCGAAAACGCCGCAGGCAATCCGGCGCTCCCTATCAACCGCTCTCAGACCTCCCCGATGCCAAACACGTAGGTGTTGGCGTCTATTGGTTTGAAAAAGACACTCTCGACGCCGAGGAAAGTTAGAAATGGTTATCACGCGGAATCCAAAACAAGTGAAAGTTGCGATCTTGGCGTTATCTTCGGCGCTAACTCTTTGTTCCGGCTCAGCAATAGGTGAACAACCGCGTCATGTGGAGCTGTCTCGAGCAATCGCCGCCGAGTTTCAGCAAGGAGTGACCCTCAAAGGCATCCTCTTTTTGGGCCCCGTCGAGCGAATCAGTTCTGACGGCCACCAAATTGAAATCTTAGGGAATCAGATCCCAAACCTGGAGCTTGCGCAGAGCCTTCTGCCAGCACAGTACGTTGCAGTCTACGGAGCTTTTGATAATGACGGTTCGATGGAGATCTCAAGGATCGAACTGCTCGATGAAGTCTATGCTCCCGGCTCCTCACCGGTCATTGCCGTTGGCACTCTCCTTCCATCGGGTTTTGGGCCAGGGTATGCCTCACTCGGCAGGACAGAAATAAATGCGGTCGCATTAGAAGGCTTTGGAGATTGGTCTACTGACCAGTTTGGCAAGGCCGGAGTCGTTTTCGGTACTCAGCCAATTGCCGGCGCTTCCATCGATGTTGTTGGGCTCGCGACTTTTGACCACAGTTCAGAACTTCTGTTTGACGAATCTATGGTCCGCGACAGAGGGGTTGATAGACCAAGCATTTCTGTACGTGGCCGTGGAATAGATGGATCCGGCATGGTGACGTTGGGTAGAGGCATCGACGGCTCGGGTGCCTTCACCAAGGGTATCGACGGATCGGGTGCTTCCACCAAGGGCATCGACGGCTCGGGCGCCTCCACCAAGGGTATCGACGGTTCGGGTGCTTCCACCAAGGGGATTGACGGCTCCGGTGCCTCCACCAAGGGTATCGACGGTTCCGGCGCCTCCACCAAGGGCATCGACGGTTCCGGTGCCTCCACCAAGGGCATCGACGGTTCCGGTGCCTCCACCAAGGGTATCGACGGTTCCGGCGCCTCCACCAAGGGTATCGATGGATCGGGCGCCTCCACCAAGGGTATCGATGGATCGGGTGCCTCCACCAAGGGCATCGACGGCTCGGGTGCTTCCACCAAGGGCATCGACGGCTCGGGCGCCTCCACCAGGGGTATCGATGGATCGGGTGCCTCCACCAAGGGCATCGACGGCTCGGGTGCTTCCACCAAGGGGATTGACGGTTCCGGTGCCTCCACCAAGGGCATCGACGGCTCGGGTGCTTCCACCAAGGGTATCGACGGCTCGGGCGCTTCCACCAAGGGTATCGACGGTTCCGGCGCCTCCACCAAGGGGATTGACGGTCCCGGTGCCTCCACCAAGGGCATCGACGGCTCGGGTGCTTCCACCAAGGGTATCGACGGTTCCGGTGCCTCCACCAAGGGTATCGACGGCTCGGGTGCTTCCACCAAGGGGATTGACGGTTCCGGTGCTTCCACCAAGGGGATTGACGGTTCCGGTGCCTCCACCAAGGGCATCGACGGCTCGGGTGCTTCCACCAAGGGGATTGACGGCTCCGGTGCCTCCACCAAGGGTATCGACGGTTCCGGCGCCTCCACCAAGGGGATTGACGGTTCCGGTGCCTCCACCAAGGGTATCGACGGCTCGGGTGCTTCCACCAAGGGTATCGACGGCTCGGGTGCTTCCACCAAGGGTATCGACGGCTCGGGTGCTTCCACCAAGGGCATCGACGGCTCGGGTGCTTCCACCAAGGGCATCGACGGCTCGGGTGCTTCCACCAAGGGTATCGACGGCTCGGGTGCTTCCACCAAGGGCATCGACGGCTCGGGTGCTTCCACCAAGGGGATTGACGGTTCCGGTGCCTCCACCAAGGGCATCGATGGCTCGGGTGCTTCCACCAAGGGCATCGACGGCTCGGGTGCTTCCACCAAGGGTATCGACGGCTCGGGTGCTTCCACCAGGGGAATTGACGGTTCCGGCGCCTCAACCAAGGGGTATTGATGGTTCTGTTACGTCTGCCCAGAGCAGCATTGAGCAGAATGGGAGGATGAACGAAGCCTGCGAACCCGACCCGGGCAAAGCCTAGAAGAAGCTATAGAACAGTCGACCGTGAAAGAGGGGTGTAAAGCACCCCTCTTTCGTTTTCCGAGTTGCAGTTCCTAGATAACTTCCTCTGGCTGTTCTCCGGCAACGGAGTCATCGAAGAAATAGACTCCTACACCAATTCGCCTGATAACCCCTTCACCATCGAGTTGAGGTGTACTGGATTCGCGCTCGCTTAACCAAGTATGCAAGTCCTGAAGCAGAAGCTCAGATTTATCTCGAGCGAGCTTCTTGAAACGCGAGCGTTGTGACACCGCTAACCTGTCAGAATAAACCCGGCGCTCCACGAACCTTACTTCGGGATCTTCACATTCCAAATTATGGACAATCGTAGAAGCCAGATCGCGTAGCGCCCCTCCAGCAAAGAGAATCCGCAGTGGATCATGTGGCTCTGGGATATAAGAACGCGAGACTACCCGCAGGTTCTCGCCCTCTTTAACCACAGACCCAGCCCGCAATAACTCATTGAGCATTGCCATAGGAGGGATATCTCCACCGGCACGGGACACTAAGTTGCGGAATGATATTTTGGAACCGTCGAACTCGAGAATCTTGGGTTGCCCTTGAGAATCTTGAAAGTCGGGATCTGTATGCCAGATGGTGAGCACTAACTCTGGACGCCGAGTACGACTTGGGATCTTAAGCGTTCCGCCGGAGATCAACTCGCGGACCCTTTTAATCTCCTTACGCGATAGTCCGGTCATCACGGCGACACGTGACATATTCGTTTTGCGGCCACGGATACCGTAATCCTCGCTGGCCACCTCCACAAACGCATTTTTCGCGATTTCGGCAAACTCTTGATACCCAACACCGTTCTTAATAAGAAGGCGGGCTATCGGCCGAAGAAATGCATAACAGGCGCTTAAGACAGCTGATTGGATGCCAGTCGGCATTTGGTCAACCTCACATGAACAAGAGGGGTTGGGGCTGCCCCAAAAAGTAAATACGAGCGACTACTACAGTTGGCTCAATAGCCCTGATTCATCGAGCACGGCCACTCCCAACTCCTCAGCCTTCTTCAGCTTCGAGCCAGGATCAGCGCCCGCAACCACGTAATTGGTGTTCTTAGAAACGCTTCCCGTAACCTTGCCACCGGCGGCCTCGATCCTTTTCTTGGCCTCATCCCTGGTCATTGATTCGAGGGTTCCAGTCAGCACGAACGTCATGTTCGATAGCGGTTTCGCACCGCCAGTCGGAACTTCGGTGGGCCAGCTTACACCATGCTCACGCAGCGCTGCGATGACTTTAAGGTTCTCGTCCTGATGAAAAAACTCATACACATGCTGCGCCACTACGGGCCCGACGTCTGGAACCGCCTCGAGTTGATTCACCTCGGCTGCCATGAGCGCGTCCAGGTCACCGAAGTGACGCGCCAGGACGGCCGCCGTAACCTCGCCGACTTCGGGTATCCCCAGCGCGTACAAGAACCGCGGCAGCGTCGTGTTCTTGCTGCGCTCTATGGCAGCTACTAGATTGTTCGCCGACTTCTCGCCCATACGTTCGAGTTGCGCCAGCTGGTCCGCCGTCAGTGCATAGATGTCCGCGGGGTCATGTATCTCGCGGCCGTCGATACCCTGCTCGACCAGTTGCTCGACGATCTTGGCGCCCAGGCCCTCGATATCCATCGCCCTGCGCGAGGCAAAATGCCGCAGCTTCTCTTTGCGCTGGGCCGGACACACCAGCCCGCCCGAACAGCGCGCCACGACCTGGCCTTCCGGCCGCACGACATCTGAACCACACGCAGGGCATTTTTTTGGCAAGCGGACCGGCTCGGGATTGCCATGCCTGCGCTCCTGCACCACCTTGACCACCTCGGGAATGACGTCGCCCGCTCGGCGAACGATCACCGTGTCACCTACGCGCACGTCCTTGCGCTCGATTTCATCCATGTTGTGCAGGGTCGCGTTGCTGACCGTCACGCCACCGACAAACACCGGCTCCAGCCTGGCCACAGGCGTCAAGGCGCCCGTGCGCCCGACCTGGAAATCGATGCCGTTGAGCACCGTTGTGACTTCCTGTGCCGGGAACTTGAAGGCGACCGCCCAGCGGGGTGCCCGAGACACGAAACCGAGGTCTTGCTGCAACTCTACGTTGTCGACCTTGAACACCACGCCATCGATCTCGTACGGCAAGTCGTCGCGCTGTCCGAGCATCTCGTCGTAATAGGCCTGGCATCCTTCGGCCCCGGTTACCACCTGCGTCAACGGCGACACCCTTACGCCCCAGTCACGCAGCATGGCGAGAATCTCGCTGTGCCGCGTCGGCAGCACACCGTCCTCGAAGAAGCCGACGCCATAGGCGAAGAATTCCAGTGGCCTGCTTGCAGCGACCTTCGGGTCGAGCTGCCGCAAGGTGCCCGCCGCGGCATTGCGCGGGTTGACAAAAGTCTTGGCACCGCGCTCGGCCAGCCTGGAGTTGAGTTGCGCAAACCCGGCCTTGGGCATGTAGATTTCACCACGAATCTCGAGCCTCGCCGGATGGCCGCGTCCGCGCAGCTTCAGCGGGATGGACTCGACCGTGCGGACATTGTGCGTAACTTCTTCCCCGGTCTGGCCGTCGCCCCGCGTCGCGCCACGTACCAGCTGCCCGCCCTCGTACAACAGGCTGATCGCCATGCCGTCCAGCTTGGTCTCTGCTGCGTATTCGATGGCCTCTTCGGCTTTCAGCCGGTCCCGCACCCGTCGGTCGAAGGCCACGAGTTCATCGGCGGTAAATGCGTTGTCCAGCGAGAGCATCGGCCGCAGGTGCCGGACTTCCTTGAATCCTTCCACCGGGGCGCCGCCAACCCTCTGGGTCGGTGAATCCTCGGTGCGCAGATCAGGATGAGCTTCCTCGAGCGCCTCGAGCTCGCGGAACATGCGGTCGTACTCGACGTCCGGAATCTCCGGATCGTCGAGGACGTAATAGCGGTAGTTATGATGGCGTATCAGCTCGCGCAACTCGGCGGCGCGAGCTGCGTCTTTTTTTCCCACAGCGTTCACGGCCGGGATTCTTTGGCCTCGTCGCCACTGGCGAGCTTGCTGCGACGGTGGTATTCGACCACCTGCTCCCGGAGCCATCCGGCCTGCTGCATGGTGAGCGGGTTGCCCTTGTCGTCGAGCACTTCGCCGTCGAGCCGTTCCGCCAGCCGACGGGCGCAAGTAAGCATCCCGTCGAGGGCCGTCAGCGGCTCCCGCGGACCGGGCAGGACCATGAACATCGAGACGCCAGGGCAGCGCAGCTCGTGCATCTTCTCGATCTCGAAGCTGCCGGGCTCCACCAGGCTGGCCACCAGGAATCGGCTGCGGCGACGCTCGTCCAGGGAATGGAAGGCGCCGAAGCGGCCATATTCAAGGCTCTCGGCGGAGAATGCCTTGACCAGGTCGGAGCCGTCGAACCCTTCAGCCTGTCTCGCCCTCAAGCGCAGCGCCACGATGAACTGCTCGCCCTCCGGCGGCAACTCGGGCGCGGCGTCAGCATCGGTATCGGGGGCGGTGCGTCGCTGGCGTGGCGGCACGTCCAGGTTGGGTTCCGGGGGAAGCGGCTCGGCCGCGGTGGAACTCCAGGGTGCGTCCCGGTCCTCCAGGCGCGGTTCGCGCCGGTGCGCGCCGTCCTCGTCGTCGTCGCGCTCACGGCGGCTCCAGAGGTACACGCCCACGATGAGAATGACGCCGATTGCGGTAAGGATCCAGCGAAGTTCAGGCATCTGACCCTGCTCCTGCTTCAGCCCGCCGCCATCCGCACGGCTTCCTCGATGTCCACGGCGACAAGCCGCGAGACACCGGGCTCATGCATGGTCACGCCGGTCAACTGGTTAACCATCTCCATCGTGGTCTTGTTGTGCGTGATGATGATGAACTGCACCTTGTCCGACATCGACCTGACTATATCGCAGAAGCGACCGACATTCGCGTCATCCAGCGGGGCGTCCACCTCGTCGAGCATGCAGAAAGGCGCCGGGTTGAGCTGGAAGATCGCGAACACCAGCGCCACGGCCGTCAGGGCTTTCTCGCCGCCCGACATGAGGTGAATCGTGCTGATGCGCTTGCCGGGGGGCCGAGCCATGACGGTGACGCCGGCCTCGAGCAGGTCGTCAGACTCCAGCTGCAGGTAGGCGTGACCGCCCCCGAACAGGCGTGGAAACAGCTCCTGTATGCCCACGTTGACCTGGTCGAAGGTTTCCTTGAAGCGCGTGCGGGTCTCGCGGTCGATGCGCCGAATCGCGGTCTCGAGCGTTTCCAGGGCGTCGTTCAGGTCAGCCAGCTGGGCATCGAGATAACCCTTGCGCTCGGTCTGCTCTTTAAGTTCGTCGATAGAGGCCAGGTTGATCGGCCCGAGCCGCTCGATACGCGCCGCCAGCTGGCCGAGCCGCTCGTCCCAGGCGGGGATGGCCGCATCTTCCGGCAACTCGGTGCGAACAGTCTCGAGGTCGAAGCCGGTGGCAGCGAACTGCTCCGCGGCGGTTTGCAGCCTGACACGGGTTTCACCCGCCGCCAGGCGCGCCGCCTCGAGCGTTTCCCGCACCTCGCCCACGGCGCTGTCACGCAGCGAGCGCTGCTCCTGCAGTTCCCTCAATCCGGCCTCGAGTTCCTGCACCTTGCGGCGTGCAGCACCGAGGCGCTCCTCGGTTTCGACGCGCGCGGCCAGGAGCGACTCGAGCTGGCTCTCACGCTCGGCGAGCGGCGCCACGCTGTCCTCGAGCTGCCGTTCGAGCTCCTGTTTCCTTGCGCTGAAGCGGGCCACCTGGTCCTGGAAACGCTGCATGCTCACGCCGGCGGAGTCCAGGCTGGAGCGACGTGACTCCACCCGGATCTCGATCTCCTGGGCCGCTGCGCGATCGGCGCGCGCCTGTTCACGGGCGCTCTCGAGACCATTGCGCAGCCGCTGGCGCTCTTCCTCCAGACCCTGGCGGCGAGTCTCGAAACCGCTCATGGATTCGATGCCCTGCTGCAGCTTGTTGCGGCTCTGGCGCAGCGACTCCTCGGCCTCCCCCACCTGGGTATCGATCTCCTGCCGCTCTTGCTCGAGGGTCAGCAGTCGAGTGCGTGTCTGCTCCATCCGGGAACGGGCGGTTTGCAGGCTGGCCTGCAGCCCGGCCGCGTTACGATGCGCCTCCGCTGCCTCTTGGCGCACTTCCTCGCGGGAGGATTCCAGCATCGCCAGCCGGGAGCGGATCTCTTCGTGCCGCGCGGCGAGCTCCTCGACTTCGAAAGCAGTGCCGCCGATCGAGGCCCGCAGCTCCCGGATTTCCTGCTCGCGCGCGAGCACGCCCGCATGCGGGTCCTCCGCCCGGTTCACGCGGAGCCAGTTCGGCCCGAGCCAGACACCATCGCGGGTAATGACCGATTCCCCCGGTCCCAGCCGGGGGCGCATGGACAGTGCGGCGCCGAGATCCTCGACCGCATGCACGCCCTCCACCAGGGTCGCGGCACCGGGGCCACCCTGCAGCTTTTCCGCGAGCATGCCCGCAGCGGCCTGCCGCCCCGCCCCGACATTCAGCGCGACGAAACTCGCCGCGCCCTGCGTCAAGCGGTCCAGGGCCGAGGAGACTTCGTCCAGGCCCTCCACGCAGACCGCTTCCAGGTAGTCGCCCAGCACCGTTTCCACGGCACGCTCCCAGCCCGGCTGGACCGAGAGTTTCTCCGCCAGTCGGGGGCGGTCGCCCAATCCCTGCCCGTCCAGCCACTCGATCAGCTTGCCACCATCGCGGCCCAGCGCGGCCTGCTGCAATGCCTCGAGTGACGCCAGGGTGCCGCGCAGCGTCTGCAGGGCGTTGCGGCCCTCGTCGAGCTGCACGACCAGTGCCCCGTCTTCCTCGCGCAAGGCCAGGATCTCGTCCCGCACCTCGACGTCGCGCTGCTGGGCGCTCTGCTCCCGCTCCCGGGCCTGGTCCAGCTCGAGCGCCATCGCATCCAGGTCCACGGTGCCGGAATCCGTATCGAGCCGCTCACGCTCTTCCTGCAGCCGGCGCCTGCGCTCGGCCAGGCGCGACAATTGCCCGTCGAGCTGCTCGATGCGCGCACGCTCCACCTCGACGATCTCGCGCGCGTTGGCGGCCTCGCGGTTGAACTCGTCCCAGCCAGACTGCCAGTCCTGCATCGCCTGCTCGGCGCTGCGCAGGGCTTCCGCCGAAGCGGCTTCCGCGTTCCGCGCCTTCTCGAGCTCAGGACCAAGCTCGCCCAGCACGCGATTCAACTCCTCCAACAGCCCGCGATCGCGATCGATGTGCTGGTGTACTTCGAGCAGCCCCTGCTGGGCCTGCTCGAGCTCCTGGGCCTGGCGCTGGCGCAGGTCCCGGGCATGCTGGATGGCTTGCTCGAGGCGCGCGATCTCGGCGCCGACCCGGTAATACTCGCCCTGGACCTGGTTCAGGCTCTCGCCATCCTCCCGGTGCCGCTCCCGTGCGGCCTCGAGCTCGGCCTCGATGCGGCGCAACTCTGCCACCGCCTCCTGCAGGCGCGTCTCGCGCTCGTCGAGGGCGCCCTTGTGACGCGCTTCCTCGCCTTCAAGCTGGCCCAGCCGCAAGGCGAGCAGCTCTGCCTCGAGGCGCCTCTCCTCGGCCTTCATCTCGCGATAGCGCTCTGCCGTCCTGGCCTGGCGTTGCAGGTGCCGGATCTGCTTTTCGACCTCCTCGCGCAGGTCGTTGAGGCGCTCCAGGTTCTCGCGCGTGTGGCGGATCCGGGTCTCGGTCTCGCGCCGCCGTTCCTTGTATTTCGAGATCCCGGCGGCCTCTTCGAGATAGGTGCGCAGTTCCTCGGGCTTCGCCTCGATCAGCCGGGAGATCATGCCCTGCTCAATGATGGCGTAGCTGCGCGGCCCGAGCCCGGTACCCAGGAACAGGTGGGTGATGTCCTTGCGGCGACAGCGGGCGCCGTTGAGGAAGTAGCTCGAGGTGCCGTCACGCGACAGGACCCGCCGGGCTGCGATCTCGCCGAAGCTGGCGAACTGCCCCCCCGCGGAGCCGTCCGAATTGTCGAACACCAGCTCGATCGAGGCCGTGCCGACGGGCTTCCGCCCGGTGGAACCGTTGAAAATCACGTCCGTCATCGAGTCGCCGCGCAGGTGCTTGGCAGAGCTCTCGCCCATGACCCAGCGCACGGCATCGATGACATTCGACTTGCCGCAACCATTCGGACCGACGACCCCGACGAGGTTGCCGGGGAACCGGATGGTCGTGGGGTCTACAAAGGACTTGAAGCCGGCCAGCTTGATCTTGCTGAGACGCATGCAGAGGGATTTCCGGGAGGCTCGACACGGGTGATTAACAGAACCGGGCTAGTGTAAAGTAATTCGCCTTCATTTCCAGTCGCGGCAGGAGGCCGAGGGCGCCGCCGCGGCATCCTGCAAAGGAGTGTCGAATTGTCAGACCTGCACGCCCTGGGCGGTCAATCCGTGCCCAATCGGGATCTCGAGACTTTCCCCAACCCGACTCCCGAGAACGACTACACCATCCGCATCAGGATCCCGGAATTCACCTGCCTGTGCCCGAAGACGGGACAGCCGGATTTCGCCGAGATCCTGCTCGAATACGTCCCGGATGCTCGTTGCATAGAGCTCAAGTCGCTGAAGCTTTACGTGTGGAGTTTTCGCGACGAGGGCGCGTTTCACGAGGCCGTGACCAACCGGATCCTCGGGGAATTGCGCGACCGGCTCGCACCGCGCTTCATGCGGGTCACGGCCAACTTCAACGTGCGCGGCGGGATCTACACCACGGTCGTCGCAGAGCACCGCAAGGACGGCTGGACCCCGCCGCCCCGGGTCGAACTGCCGTGAACCGGTGGTGGTCTCCCGGCCGGCCGCCTGCAGGGCTGGACTCGGGAGCCGAAACGGGCTAAAAAAGGCAGTTTGTATCGCCCGCCCTGGCCGTCCCGGACGGACGCGCCAGGCTTAATCCAGACAAACAGAATTCGCCATCCGCCGGGAGGCCATGATGCCCGCGAGCAAGAGCAGCAAGAAGAAGTCAGCGAGCGCGAAGAGCGCGTCCGCCAAGGCCGTTTCCCGCAAGAAGCCGGCCGCGAAGAAGACTTCTGCCAAGAACGCCACGACCAGCAAGCCGGCCGCGAAGAAGGCGACGGCGAAGAAGCCCGTGAGCAAGAAGAAGCCGGCGGCGAAGAAAGCGGTCGCCAAGAAGGCTCCAGCGAAGAAAGCCCCGGCCAAGAAGACTGCGGCGAAGAAGACTGTGAGCAAGAAGAAGCCGGCAGCAAAGAAAGCGCCTGCCAGGAAGGCTCCAGCCAAGAAGACCGTGGCGAAGAAAAAGCCGGCCGCCAGCAAGGCCCCGGCGAGGAAGGCGGCCCCAGCCAAGGCGCCGGCGAAGGCGCGGGCAAGCGACGCGCGCGCCAAGAAGGCGCTGGCGCTGCAGCCGGAGCGGCCGGAGCCGAGCTTCGCCTTTTCCGGCCCGCTCAAGTCCTTCAAGCCCTACCAGCCGAAGCCCGGCGAAGAGTACATGAGCGACCGCATGCTGGATCATTTCCGGCAGATCCTCACGGCCTGGAAGCAGGAACTGATGGAAGAGGTGGATCGCACCGTCCATCACATGAAGGACGAGGCCGCGAACTTCCCCGACCCGAATGACCGCGCCACGCAGGAATCGGAGTTCGGCCTCGAGCTGAGGACGCGGGATCGTGAGCGCAAGCTGCTGAAGAAAATCGAGCAGGCACTGCTGCGGATCGAAGACGGGACTTACGGTTTCTGCTCGGAGACCGGCGAGGAGATCGGCCTGCGGCGCCTCGAGGCGCGTCCGGTCGCCACCCTGACGGTCGAGGCGCAGGAGCGCCGGGAACTTGCCGAGAAGCAGTACCGGGATCGCGACGAGCGCTGACGGGCCTGACCGCCCCGGTACGCCCGCCGCGTCGGCCGCGGGCGTTTACCGCGGGCGTTTCGCACCCTCCCCGACCGGCCCCCTTCATTTCGGCTCGCTCCTGGCCGCGGCCGGGAGCTGGCTCGATGCGCGCGCCGCAGGGGGACGCTGGCTGCTGCGCATAGAGGACATCGACCCACCCCGGGAACCACCGGGCGCCGCCGACGAGATCCTGCGCACGCTCGAGGCATTCGAGCTCCACTGGGATGAAACCGTGCTCTACCAGGGCCGACGCAGGGAAGCCTTCGACGCTGCGCTGCTGGCCCTGCGCGACGCCGGATGGGTCTATCCTTGCGGCTGCAGCCGGAAAGACATCGAGGCTGCCAACAGGGCGCTGGGCCGCACCGGCGCGCGCACGTACCCGGGCACCTGCCGCAGCGGTGTGCAGGCGCCGCGCCGCAGCCGTGTCCTGCGGGTGCGCACAACCCCGGAGCCCACGGGCATGCACGACCGCCTCCAGGGCGCGTTTCAACAGCAACTGGAACTGGAAGTGGGGGACTTCGTCGTACGGCGGCGCGAGGGATACATCGCCTACCAGCTGGCTGTCGTGGTTGACGACGCGGCCCAGGGCGTCACCGACGTCGTGCGTGGCGTCGACCTCCTGGATTCCACCCCGCGCCAGCTTTGGCTGCAGCGGCTGCTCGGCTTGCCCGTGCCCCGCTACATGCACCTGCCCGTGGTGGCCGCCCCGGATGGCCAGAAACTGAGTAAACAGACCGGCGCCGAGGCGCTGGATCCGCGCCGCGCCGGCGTGCTGGCCTGGCGCGTGCTGCAGTGCCTGGCGCAAGCCCCGCCGCCTGAACTCAAGGGCGCTCCGCCCGGGGAGCTGTGGGCCTGGGGCGCGGCGCACTGGCGGCCGCAGCAACTGGCCGGGAGCCGCAGCATCCCGTTGCCGCCGCGGCTTTAGCTGCAGTGCAAAATGGATTATCTTTAGGGGGCTGATCAGCCCTCCACCCCGGCCGTGTCCGCGGCCGCCAAAGAACGGAAGTCGTCATGAGCGATCCACGGATTATCAAGAAGTACCCCAACCGGCGTCTTTATGACACCGAGGAAAGCCGGTACATCACGCTGTCTGACATCAAGCGCCTGGTGGTCGACAAGGTCGACTTCGTGGTGGTGGAAAAGAAGACCGGCAAGGACATCACGCGGAGCATCATGCTCCAGGTCATCAGTGAGCAGGAGCAGAGCGGCGAGCCGATCATGAGCCGCGATTTCTTGTCGCAGATC